>JAJTFR010000010.1 GCA_021298455.1 Sphingomonadales bacterium
AGGCGTTCAGTTTATGTTGCACGCGGTGGTTGAGCTGGCCCGCGACGGTATCGGGTATGTCGATCGGATTTTGCGTGACGAAATAGACGCCGACGCCTTTCGAACGGATCAGGCGCACCACCTGTTCGATCTTCTCGACCAGTGCCTTGGGCGCGTCATTGAACAGCAGATGCGCCTCATCAAAGAAGAAGACGAGCTTGGGCTTGTCCGGGTCTCCGATTTCGGGGAGCTGTTCGAACAGTTCGGACAGCAACCAAAGCAGGAAGGTCGAATAATGCTTCGGACTCTGCATCAGCTTTTCCGCGGCAAGGATGTTGATCACGCCGCGGCCCTTGTCGTCGGTGGCGATGAAATCATCGAGGTCGAGCGATGGTTCGCCAAAGAAATGGTCGCCACCTTGCGAACGCAGTTGCAGCAACGAACGCTGGATGGTGCCGACGCTCTGCTTCGACACATTGCCGTAGATGGTCGTTAGTTCATCGGCGCGATCCGCAATATTGACGAGCATCGCCTGCAAATCGTCAAGGTCGAGTAGCAGCAGACCCTCTTTGTCGGCGACATGGAAGGCGATGGTCAAGACGCCTTCCTGCACTTCGTTGAGGTCCATCAACCGTGAAAGGAGCAGGGGGCCCATTTCCGAAATGGTCGTACGCACCGGATGTCCGCTTTCGCCGAACAAATCCCAGAACTGCACCGGGTTTTCGGAATATATCCAGGCGTCATCGCCAATTTCTCTGGCGCGGTTGGCAAAGATTTCATGATTCTTCTGCGTTGCCGCACCGGCCATCGCCATGCCTGCAAGATCGCCCTTCACGTCGGACACAAACACCGGCACGCCATTTTTTGAAAAGCCCTCGGCCATGACCTGCAGCGTGATCGTCTTGCCGGTGCCGGTCGCGCCTGCAATCAACCCATGGCGGTTGGCGCGTCTCCAGTTGATCGACTGGCGCGCACCTTCGGCGGTTGAACCGATGAAAAGGCCTTCGTCACTCATTGGATTTGCTCCCGCTTTGGAACTTTCTTGCCAGTGCAAGGACAACAACGGCTGTCTGTTCAGGTCAAGCAATATCCGCTCTCTCATCCTTGGTATTGCAGCGCGAGTGACCCGGCTCTCGCCTGCATCGCTTGGCCGCAAAGGCCGAATTCGGTGCTGGCGATGGGAGAATGCTGCCGCTATGCACATATTGTAAAATCTTGGAGGTCATGGCGTGCCGAGCGCAAAGAAACTGGGTCTGACCACAATTTTGCTGCTTTTCCTGCACGGCTGCGTTTCGGCTCCGCCGGTGCCGTCTGCTCGACCGGTTATCAAGCCTGCGCCCGCGATCACCACGCCGCCGCAAACCAAGCCCCAGCCCGAAGCAGTGCGCCCCGATAGCCGCGGTGCAGCGGATTGATGGCGGCTGGACGACGGGCAAAAGGTTGGGCGAATGGTTCCCTCAGCAAAGCGTTTCGAAACTGTGGGTCGCGCTGACGGTCCTCGATCAGGTCGATAGCGGGCGGTTGCGGCTTGACCAGAAGGTCCGCATCACGATGGACGATCTTGCGGTCTTTCATCAACCGATCCGTGAACGCGTGGTCGCTAATGGAACGATCGAGGTTCCGGTTTCGGAACTGCTGGAACAGTCAATCACGGCAAGCGACAATACGGCAAATGACAGCCTGCTGCGTGCAGTGGGTGGGCCGCAGTCGGTTCGTGGCTTTATCGAGCGCAAGCAATTGGGGCGCATCCGTTTCGGCCCCGGGGAACGCTTGCTGCAAAGCCAGATTGCCGGCGTCGCCTGGCAGCAGGATTATGCGCTAGGTCGGCGCTTCTATGCTGCGCGCGAAGCTGTGCCGGTCGAAAGACGCAAGGCCGCGCTCGACGCCTATCTCGCCGATCCCATTGATGGCGCATCGCCTGATGCCATTGCTGCCGCATTGGCGAAACTGGCGTGGGGCGACTTGTTGTCACCTGCCTCTACGCGGCTGTTAATGGCGATGATGGAGCGCACATCGAGCGGCCCCAATCGGCTGAAGGCGGGCGTGCCGGCTGACTGGCGCTTTGGCCACAAGACCGGAACCGGCCAGATTTTAAGCCCAGTGTCCACCGGCTATAACGATATCGGAATTATGACCGCGCCGGATGGAACGCGTTACGCCGTGGTGGTTATGATCGCGAGCACGACGGCATCAGTGCCGGATCGTATGGCGATGATGCAGGCCGTGTCACGCATCGTGGCGCGTCATCATCGTTGAGCGTCTTCGGCGGCTTCGTCCTTTTCAGGGAATAGGGGCGGGTTTGCTTGCTGCGCATCCAGTTTTTCAGCGGCGCGATCCAGTTCGCGCGCATCTTCTACGCTGACGCCGCCGGGGCCAGGGTCGGTGGGTGCCGGTCCGCAGCCTGACAGTGCAGGCAGCGGTAACAGGGCGAGGGCCAAAATGAGGGACTGTGTGCGCCGCATCATGTCATCCTAGGCAGGACGCCAATATCAGGCAAAGAAAAAGGCTGCCCTGCATCGGCAGGACAGCCTTTTCGATTTCTAGCTTGCGCTAAGAAAGCTATTACTTGGTAGCTTCCTTGGCAGCGTCGCCAGCAGCCTTGGCAGCGTCGCCAGCAGCAGCAGCGGCGTCACCAGCAGCAGCAGCGGCATCACCAGCAGCAGCAGCGTCGGTAGCAGCTTCTTCGGTTGCAGCAGCTTCTTCAGTGGTAGCTTCTTCAGCGCCCGAGCAAGCGGCAAGAGCCATTGCAGAAGCGAGAACGAGCGAAACAGCAATTTTTTTCATGTGGGAAATCCCCCTAACAAAGAACTTCAGAAAACCTGACAAGCGGCCAGCTTTTGGCATGGCTTGACTTGCGGAAAGTTGCACTAGCGGCTTCAAACTATCAACGCAATCGGGATTTTCTACAAAATGCGTAGAGTGCGCCGGTCTGACCGCAAATATCGGTCAGCAGATCAGAAATCTGTCACAAATGCGCCAATTGACAGCATATAAAGAATTCTTTATATCATGTTCTAGGACAAAGTCAACCGCGTGTCTCGCGTCATATCAAGATCCTCGATGAGGCAGGCATTGCCGAGCGTCGGCGTGAGGGTGCATGGGTCTTCTTGCGTCCCGGCCCTATGCTGTCCGATCCGGCTATTGAGGCGCTGTTAACCCTGCCGGGCACCGAAGATTCGCGGCCCGTGCTGGGCGATCTTGAGCGGCTAAAGGAAGTGCGCTCAGCACGCACCCAAATGGCCGCGGCCTATTTCGACGCCCATGCCGAACAATGGGATCAGATCCGTTCGCTGCATATTGCAGAAGCCGAGGTCGAGGCGGCGATGCAGGCAATCCTTGCGGAACCGTCTATTGGTCGCGCACTCGATATCGGCACCGGCACCGGGCGTATGATCGAATTGTTTGCAGGCACCGCATCGCGCTTCGTCGCGCTCGACAACAGCGTCGAAATGTTGCGGCTCGCCCGGGCAAAGCTCGGCAGCCTGCCAGAAGCAGCGGCGGTGCAAGGCCATTGCGAGGTTGTATTGGGCGATTTCAACGCGCTGCCTTTTGATGACGGCAGTTTTGATACGGTCTTGTTCCACCAGGTGTTGCATTATGCGCAGCATCCCGAACGGGCGATTGCCGAGGCAGCACGCGTGCTGGCTCCGCAGGGCCGGTTGATGGTGGTCGATTTTGCCTCGCACGACCTTGAAGAATTGCGCAGTGTCCATGCCCATGCCCGCCTTGGCTTTTCTGATGAAAGCATGGCGCGCGCTTTTACCGCAGCGGGGCTTTCCCCTGTGCGGACAGAGACGCTTGCCGGTGGGCGGCTGGCCGTCAAGATCTGGCTTGCTCGGCGCGATACGATGGGCGCTGAAGAAAACCCCAAACTCAGGATTGTTGCATGATATTATCGCTCGACCAGATGGCAGAATCGCGCCGTGCGCTGGCCGGCCCGCTTTTTGCGGGGCTTCCCGGCGATGCCGAGATCAGCTTTGAATTTTTTCCGCCCAAGACGGAAAAGATGGAAGAGCAATTGTGGGACGCAATCGTTACCCTGGAGCCTTTGGGGCCGCGCTTTGTATCGGTAACTTATGGCGCAGGCGGCACGACGCGGGAACGCACGCACAATACCGTTTCCCGGATTGCGCGCGAAACCGGCATTGCGGCGGCTGCCCACCTGACCTGTGTCGATGCAAGCTGCGCCGAGATTGACGAGATCGCTGACGCCTATTGGCAGGCCGGCGTGCGGCACATTGTCGCACTGCGCGGCGATCCGCCCAATGCCGGCGGCCAATTCGCCCCGCACCCGCAAGGCTATGCAAGCGCCGCCGAACTGGTGGAAGGGCTGCGTAAGCGCCATCCGTTCGAGATTTCGGTGAGTGCCTATCCAGAGACCCATCCCGAGGCCGTAAGCGCACAGGCCGATATCGACTTCCTGAAACGGAAGCTTGATGCAGGGGCAAGCCGAGCGATCACCCAATTCTTTTTCGAACCCGACACCTTCTTCCGCTTTCGCGATGCTGTAGCTGCGTCAGGCGTCGAACCGGAAATCGTGCCTGGCATCATGCCCGTAACCAATTTTGCCGCGATCCAGCGCATGTCGAAAATGACTGGCACGGCGGTTCCAGAATGGCTGGCCCATTTGTTCGAAGGGCTGGACGATCGCCCGGCCGCCCGTCAGTTGGTCGCCGCAACCATTGCCGCCGAAATGTGCCGCCGCCTTTATGCAGGCGGTGTGCGCCAGTTCCACTTCTACACATTGAACCGGGCTGAACTGAGCTATGCTATCTGCCACCTGCTTGGCAAACGCCCGACCGAAGCCGTCAAGGAGGCTGCAGCATGACCCCGCGTGAGGATTTTACCGCTCGCGCGCAACAGCGCATATTGGTCTTTGATGGCGGCTATGGCACGGCGATCCAGCGGCACCGCCTTGGCGAGGCCGATTATCGCGGTAGTCTGGATCTTGCGAAGGACCAGAAGGGCAATAACGACCTGCTGTCGATCACTCGCCCCGACATTATCGGCGGCATTCACGATGCCTATTTGGCCGCCGGTGCCGACATGATCGAGACCAACACCTTTTCGTCGACGCGCGTGGCGATGGCGGATTATGGTTGCGAACATCTGGTGCGTGACATCAACCTGCAAAGCGCAAGACTTGCGCGCGCCTGCGCCGACCGTGCAGAGGCGCAGGATGGCGTCCGCCGGTTTGTCGCCGGGTCAGTCGGCCCGACCAACAAGACGCTTTCGCTGTCGCCTGATGTCAACGATCCCGGCTATCGCGAGGTTGATTTCGATACGCTCAAGGCCGATTATCGCGAACAGTGCGACGCGCTGATCGAAGGCGGAGTTGATTTCCTGTTGATCGAAACGATCTTCGATACGCTGAATGCCAAATGTGCCGCAATGGCCGCGCAAGAGGCCGCCGAAGCATCGGGCCGCGATGTCCCGCTGATGATTTCGATGACGATCACCGACATGGCCGGGCGAAATCTTTCGGGCCATACAGTGCAAGGTTTCTGGAACAGCATCAGGCATGTGAAGCCGCTGACCATAGGACTTAACTGTTCCTTCGGTGCCGACCTGCTGCGTCCCTATCTGGTGGAATTGGCAAAGAGCGCCGATGCACTGGTTATGGCATATCCCAATGCCGGTCTTCCCAATGAGCTTGGCCAATATGACGAGCTACCCGAACAAACCGCGAAGCTGATTGAGGTTTGGCTTGACGAAGGGCTGGTCAACATCGTCGGCGGATGCTGCGGCACCACGCCCGATCATATCGCCGCAATCGCCAAAGCAGTTGCCGACCGCGCGCCGAGGATGGTGCCTACGGCGCCTGTGGTAACCCGGCTTGCGGGTCTGGAACCCTTTGTAATGGCGGCTTGAGGCAGATATCCCCTTCCGCCTGCGGGAGGGGCTAGGGGAGGGCCTGTCAGGGCCAGCTCTTCCCTGTAAATTCCGGCCCTCCCCCGACCCCTCCCGCAAGCGGGAGGGGAGAAGAAGAACATATGAAAACCATTTCCGATACCTCTCGCCCAACCGGTTCCTCGTTCGTCAACATTGGCGAACGTACCAACGTCACCGGAAGCGCCAAGTTCAAGAAACTGATCCTTGCCGGCGATTATGATGCGGCGGTTGAGGTGGCGCGTGACCAGGTGGAAAATGGTGCGCAAATCATCGATGTGAACATGGATGAAGGCCTGCTTGACGCAGAGCTCGCGATGACCACCTTCCTGAAACGCATCGCAGCTGAACCTGATATCGCGCGCGTGCCGGTGATGATCGACTCATCCAAATGGAGCGTCATCGAGGCCGGGCTGAAATGTGTCTCGGGTAAGCCCGTCGTTAATTCGATCAGCATGAAGGAAGGTGAGGCGGAGTTTCTCAAACATGCCCGCGCCTGCATGGCCTATGGCGCCGCAGTCGTCGTGATGGCGTTTGACGAGACAGGCCAGGCTGATAGCAAGGATCGCAAGGTCCAGATCTGCAAGCGTGCCTATGATCTGCTCGTTGGCATCGGTTTTCCGCCCGAGGATATCATCTTCGACCCCAACATCTTCGCGGTGGCGACGGGGATTGAGGAGCATAACAATTACGGCGTCGATTTCATCGAGGCGGTGCGTGAGCTGCGCGAGCTTTGCCCGCATGCCCATTATTCGGGCGGGCTTTCCAATCTCAGCTTTTCATTCCGCGGCAACGAACCGGTGCGCCGCGCGATGCATAGCGTCTTTCTCTATCATGCGATTCCGGTGGGCCTCGACATGGCAATCGTCAACGCTGGCCAGTTGGACGTTTACGACACGATCGACGCCGAGCTACGCGACGCCTGTGAGGATGTGATCCTCAACCGGCGGGACGATTCAACCGAAAGGCTGATTGCGCTGGCCGAACGGTTTAAGGGTACGGACGCCGCCGCTGAAAAGGCCGCGGCTGAATGGCGCGGCTGGCCCGTTGAAAAACGCATCGAACATGGCCTGGTCAAGGGCATCGACGCACATATCGTAGAGGACACCGAAGAAGCACGGTTGGCGATCAAGGCACGCAGTGGCCGCCCCATTGAAGTGATCGAAGGCCCGCTGATGGACGGCATGAACGTCGTCGGCGACCTGTTCGGATCAGGCAAGATGTTCCTGCCGCAGGTGGTGAAATCGGCGCGCGTGATGAAAAAGGCTGTCGCGCATCTCTTTCCTTATATTGAGGCGGAAAAGGAAGAGAATGCCAAGGGCAAGGGCCGGATCATCATGGCGACGGTCAAGGGTGACGTCCATGATATTGGCAAGAACATCGTCGGCGTGGTGCTTCAGTGCAACGGCTTTGAGGTAATTGACCTTGGCGTGATGGTGCCCTGGCATGAGATATTGAAAGCCGCTGTTGAAAATGATGCGGACATGATCGGCCTATCCGGTTTGATTACGCCGAGCCTTGATGAAATGGTAACGGTCGCGGAAGAGATGGAAAAAGCGGGCATGACAATGCCGCTGCTGATCGGCGGGGCGACGACCAGCAAGACGCACACTGCGCTGCGGATCGAACCGGCCTATTCCGGCCCGACGGTGCATGTGCTTGATGCCTCAAGGGCGGTGGGCGTTGCCTCAACTTTGGTCAGCGACACGCTTGCGGAAAAGTTCGTCGCCGATACCCGCAGCGAATATGCCCATATCCGCGATGCGCGTGCTGGGAAAACGGCAAAGCCGCTTGCGAGCCTTGAAGATGCGCGTGCGAATGGTTTCGACATTGATCCCGCACTGAAGCCCGCCAAGCCGCTGCAGCCCGGGGTTCATGCCTTCGAGGATTGGCCACTCGAAGATTTGCGCGATTATATCGACTGGACGCCCTTCTTCCGCGCATGGGAATTGCACGGAACCTATCCTGCGATCCTGACCGACGAGGTAGTGGGCGAAAGTGCGACCAACCTGTTTCGGGACGCGCAGGCTATGCTCGACCGGATCATTTCGGAAAAATGGCTGCGCGCGCGCGGCGTTGCCGGGCTTTGGCCATGCTGGCGTGAGGGCGATGATGTCGTCGTCTATCTTGAGGAAAGCGAAGAGCATGTGCGGCTGCCCTTCCTGCGCCAGCAAATCGCCAAGCGTGAGGGCAAGGCGAATATGTGTCTTGCCGATTTCGTCAGCCCTGACGGCGATTGGATCGGCGGCTTTGCCGTAACAACCGGCCATGGCATTGGTGTGAAGCTGGCCGAGTTCAAGGCGCATATCGACGATTATTCGGACATCATGTTGAAGGCGCTCGCCGACCGGCTGGCAGAAGCATTTGCCGAACGGATGCACCTGCATGTCCGTAAGGAGCTATGGGGCTATGCCCCGGACGAGCAATTGACCAACGAGGCGCTGATTCGCGAACAATATCGCGGTATCCGGCCCGCCCCCGGTTATCCCGCCTGCCCCGATCACAGTCTGAAACCGGCGCTGTTTGATCTGCTTGATGCGACGCATCAGACAGGGATCACGCTGACCGAAAGCTTTGCCATGCTGCCGACCGCAGCGGTCAGCGGCTTTTACTTCGGCCATCCGCAGGCCGAATATTTCGGTGTTGCTCGCATTGGGGAAGATCAGGTGGCCGATTACGCCGCACGTCGCGGGATCGACATTGATTTGGCCCGGCAATATCTGCGACCCAATTTGAACGAGTGAAACAAGCGAGTCGGCAAAGGGAGGGCTCAGCGGCTGTCAGTTGCCGGCGTCAGTCGCGCCTCAGGCCCTGTTCGGTGACGCGGGCGACCACTTCGTCGCGCACCATCGGGGTGACAAATTTGGAAATGTCGCCGCCGTAAATCGCGATTTCCTTGACCAGACGGCTCGCAATCGGCTGCAGTGACACATCTGCCATCAGGAAAACCGTTTCGATCCGGTCGTTCAACTGTCGGTTCATGCCCGTGAGCTGATATTCATATTCGAAATCGGTAACGCCGCGAATGCCGCGGATGACGACCGACGCACCCTGGCTTTCCGCAAAATCCATCAACAGTGAGTTGAAGCCAACGACGCGGATATTGTCGATGCCCATCGCCCGCGCTTCACGCTCGACGATGGCTATGCGTTCGTCGTCAGCGAACATGGGCGATTTGGAGGCGTTTGTGGTGACGCCGATGATCAGTTCATCGACCAGCTTCGCCCCGCGCACGATAATGTCCATATGGCCAAGGGTGATGGGGTCGAAAGTCCCCGGATAGACGCCGATCCGTTGTGCCACCTTGGTACCTCCCCTGATTGTCCTAACGGTCGCGCTCGAGCACATAGCGGGCAATTGCCCGCAACAGATCCGCCTCACGTCCATGGCTGGCCAGATGCGCGATCGCTTGATCGACCAGCATCGCTGCTTGCTGCTTGGCGCGCTCAAGCCCCATCAGCGAAACGAAAGTCGCCTTGCCCGCTGCGGCATCTTTGCCCAGCGCCTTGCCCGCCAGCGCTTCATCGCCTTCGATATCCATGATATCGTCGACAATCTGGAAGGCGAGGCCGATATCGCGGGCGTAACCGCGCAAATGGGTGCGGCCCTCGACCGGGATATGGCCCAGTATAGCGCCCATCTCGACGCTTGCTGCAATCAGCGCGCCCGTTTTCAAAGCCTGCAACCGCGTTACGGTGGGAAGGTCGAATTGCGCCTTCTCGGCTTCCAGATCCATCATCTGCCCGCCCGCCATACCATGGGGGCCGCTAGCCGTGGCGAGCGTAGCCATCAATTCGCCGCGAATGAAGGGATCATGGTGCGTGGCCGGAGCGGCGAGAATTTCAAACGCCAGTGCATGGAGCGAATCGCCGGCGAGGACCGCTGTGGCTTCGTCAAATGCCTTGTGCACTGTCGGCTTGCCCCGGCGCATGTCATCATCATCCATGCAGGGCAGGTCGTCATGCACCAGTGAATAGACATGGATTGCCTCAACCGCGGTGCCTGCGCGCACCGCATGGCTGCGGCCGACATTGAACAGCGACGCGGTTGCTGTGAGCAGCAGCGGCCTGAGCCGCTTTCCGCCGCCGATCGACGCATGGCGCATCGCAAGGAATAGCGGCGCCCTTGCATCGTCAGGCACCGCAAGCAGGCTGTCGAAAAGCGCATCAACCTCTTCAGCGACGCGGGCGATCGCGGCATCAAGCGACAGGGTCGTCGTCCCGGTCAAACTGTCAGCCTGCATCGAAGGGGCGGGTCGTAGACGGGGTGCCGTCGGCGCCCATTACGATCTGCTCGATCCGGGCCTGCGCCGCATCGAGCCGCGACTGGCAAAGCGCGCGCAGCTTGTGGCCCTGTTCGTAAAGCGCGATCGACTCATCAAGCGGAGCCTCGCCGCTCTCAAGTTTGCGGACAATTTCTTCGAGCGCTTTCAGCGCCTCTTCAAAACTGGGTTCTCTGGCCTCGGTCGACATGGCTTTCGCTTTGGCCTGCGACCGCCTGCCGGTCAAGTATTTCGCTTCGTCTTGCAGTTGGTCGATTTTTACTTTGCAGCCCAAATAAGCTGCGGCAATGGCGCGCGTCTATGAACAAGACACTTCTCCTGATCGCCCCCTTGTCCATGCTCGCGCTTGCGGCATGCAGCAAATCCGAAACCCCTGCAGCAGATGCAGACGCAACCAAGACGGCCGATGCGTCGGCAGCGCCGGTAAAAATGCCGCCGCCGATCACCGCGCAGGAAACCTATCGCTGTGCCGACAACACCATTGTCCATATTGATTTCCTTGGTGCGAATGAAGCGGCTGACATCCGCGTCGGCGACAAGACCGCTGCCGCAATCCGCGTTAGCCCCGAAGTCGAGGCTGCCCCTGCCGACGCTACCGCGCCTGCAGCCGATGCTGCAAAGCCTGCCGGCCCGCTGAAATCGGTCGATGGCGAAACCGTGCTGACCGGCAGCGGCCAGCAGATCAACCTCAAGCTCGCCGGAAAGGGCGCGCAGAACTGCAAGGGCTGATCCGCTTTTTGTGTCACCGGAAAAGGGGCCGCGCTGACGGCCCCTTTTTCTTGCCATTTTTTGCATCGTTCCATTTGCGCCCTGCTTCGCTAGAGGGTGGTGGCTGCAATTGTCTCGCCTAGAGGCGGTGGTAGGTGCAAACAGGCTGGCTAAAGCCGGCGCGCAACGCTAAAGCGCCGCGCATGACCGATATCACCCCGCAAATCGTCGCCGACCATGGCCTTTCCGAGGAAGAATATGCGCGTATCTTGAACGCGCTCGGGCGGACGCCCAACCTTGTCGAGCTCGGCATCTTTTCAGTGATGTGGTCAGAGCATTGCAGCTATAAAAGCTCGCGCATCCATTTGAAAAAGCTGCCGACTGAGGCGCCTTGGGTGATTTGTGGCCCTGGCGAAAATGCTGGCGTTATCGACATTGGCGACGGGCAGGCGGCGATCTTCAAGATGGAGAGCCATAACCACCCCAGCTATATCGAGCCTTACCAGGGCGCGGCAACGGGCGTTGGCGGCATCTTGCGCGACGTATTCACCATGGGCGCGCGCCCGGTGGCGAATATGAACGCGCTGCGTTTCGGCCGGCCTGACCATCCCAAAATGAAGCATCTGGTGCAGGGCGTTGTCGCGGGAATCGGCGGCTATGGCAATTGTGTCGGCGTCCCTACCGTGGGCGGCGAAACCAATTTCCATCCCGCCTATGACGGCAATATTCTTGTGAATGCGATGACCGTTGGCGTCGCCGATACCGACAAGATTTTCTATTCGGCGGCGACCGGCGTCGGCAATCCGATTGTCTATGTCGGCAGCAAGACCGGGCGCGACGGCATCCATGGGGCGACGATGGCAAGCGCCGATTTCGGCGAGGATGCAGAGGAAAAGCGCCCGACAGTGCAGGTCGGCGATCCCTTTACCGAAAAACTGCTGATCGAGGCATGCCTCGAACTGATGGCAACCGACGCCATTGTCGCGATCCAGGACATGGGCGCAGCGGGGCTGACCAGCTCCAGCGTTGAAATGGCGTCAAAGGGTGGCTGCGGCATCCGGCTAGACATGAACAAGGTGCCCCAGCGCGAAACCGGCATGACTCCTTATGAAATGATGCTGTCCGAATCGCAGGAACGGATGCTGATGGTGCTGCAACCGGGCAAGGAAGCCATGGCAGAGGCGATCTTCCGCAAATGGGAGCTTGATTTCGCGGTCATCGGCGAAGTGACCGAGACGGGCCATATGGTGCTCGAATGGAATGGCGAGGTCGTCTGCGACATCCCGCTCGGCCCGCTGGCCGATGATGCCCCGCAATATGATCGACCGGCGCTGAGCCGCGAGGAGTATAAGGCTTGGGCAAAGGTGAAGCCGCTCGACAAGCTGCCCGAAAGCAGTGATCCCGCGGTCGATCTATTGAAGATGATGGCGAGCCCGGATTTTGCCAGCCGCGCCTGGATCTGGCAGCAATATGACAGCCAGGTCGGTGGTGATACAGCGCAGAAATCGGGCGGTGACGCCGGGGTTGTGCGCGTCCACGGCCACAAAAAGGCGCTGGCGATCACTACGGACTGTACGCCGCGCTATTGCTTTGCCAATCCCTATGAGGGCGGCAAGCAGGCGATTGCCGAGGCCTATCGCAATCTGAGTGCGGTCGGCGCGCGTCCCTTGGCTGTGACCAACTGCCTCAATTTCGCAAACCCCCAGCGCCCCGAAATCATGGCGCAGCTGGTCGGCTGTCTCGACGGGATGGGCGATGCCTGCCGCGCCCTCGACTTCCCGATCGTGTCGGGCAATGTCTCGCTCTACAACGAATCAAAGGCGACCGGTGGCGGCAGCGCGATCCTGCCTACGCCGGCAATTGGCGGTGTCGGTTTGCTCGGCGACGTTGCGAAAATGGCGACCATCGGTTTCAAAGGCGAAGGCCAGAAAATCATGCTTATCGGCGCCGATCCCCGCGCCGAACCCGAACTGGGTCAGTCCAAATGGCTCGACATCTGCCATGGCCGTCAGGATGGCCAGCCGCCCAAGGTCGATCTGGCCGCCGAACGCAAGCATGGTGAATTTGTGCGCATGCTGATCGACAAAGGTCTGGTTACCGCCGTTCACGATGTCTCTGACGGCGGCATTCTGGTTGCCGTGGCGGAAATGGCGCTCGCCGGTAATGTTGGTGCCAGGGTCGAGGTTTCGGTTTCCGAAAACAATGCCGACCGTGGCAAAAAACACCATGGCTGGTCGTTGTTCGCCGAAAATCAGGGCCGCTACATTGTCACCGAGACATTCGATTCCGATGAGATTGAAGCGCTGGCGGCAGATGCCGGGGTGCGCTGCTGCTTCATCGGCTGGACCGGTGATGAAAGCATCGCGCTATGTCGCGGTGAGGAGCTGGTCTATCCGGAAATCCGGCTGACCGAGCTGCGCACCGCGCATGAAAGCTTCTTCAAGGACTGGATGGAAAGCTGACCGCTTAGGCGGCAGCTTTTTTCTGCCCCATTAGATCATAGGGATCGACGCCGCCCGAGCGCATTATTTCATGAGCGCGATTGTAGAGCGTCGGTTCGCCAATGCCGATGCGCTTGCGGGCTGCAGCAAGGGGTTCTGCGAGCAGTGCGCGGATATCCTGATGCGCGATTTTCAGCGCAGCCTTGCCGTTGTTCTGCGCTTCGCGGATCGCGGAATATATCGGTACATCCTTCATGCCTCGCTTGATCTCGCGGCCGCCGGCATATGCGATAAATAGAACACCCGGATTGGGGTTCTGGCTATAAGTAAAGGCGAGCACGCACTGCTCACCCAGTGCATCGCGACCATAGCCGGTCAGCACGTGGAAAAGATCATGTGTGTCGCGTTGGCGATTACCGTAAAGTTCGAGCAGATCGTTGAAGCGTTCGCCCTTGTCCGCGAATTTTTCATACTCGTCGACCAGCCCTTGGGCAGTCCGACCTTCCTGCTCCATGAAATCGCAATAGGCTTGGCCCACCGTTCCCATCGGCAATTTGCGCAATGTTGCATGATCATCAAGGATTTCGACCAGATTCTGCGGTTCAGCCAGGAGCGTCGCTCCCATGTCGCTCGCCCAGAATTGCTGCGCCCGCTTGACGAAGGTCTTTCCGGAAAGCGCGCGGATGATGTGGAACACCTGTTCGGTATCTTCCTTGTCCGCGACCAGTTTGCGGAAATGGTGCAGCGCTTTCATCGGACGGAAAGCGGTTTGCGTGCGGTTCGGATCGGAAAAGGGAATTGCGCTGTTCATGACTGCCTGTCTGCCTCGCAAAGCTTGTGATTCTATTATCAACAGCGATGTTAATAATATCGTTGCGCGCCGGTTTCAATAGGGCATGATTCTGCTCGACCGGCTTTGGCGACTGCTGTTATATCCTGATAATACAGATGAGGGGGAAATGATGTCGCAATCTGTCAGTCAGGATCGCCATATCACGCTCGATGCGATGCGCGGTTTCGCGGTGATGGGGATATTGGCGATGAACATTATCGCCTTTGCGATGCCTGAATGGGCCTATGTCACGCCGCTGGCCTATGGCGGGGAAAGCCTATCAGACCGGATTGCCTGGTTCCTCTCGGCGGTTTTTGTCGACGGCAAGATGCGTGGGCTTTTCTCGCTGCTTTTTGGTGCCAGCCTGATGCTGATAACCGAACGTGCCGAGGCAAAGGGTGCTAGCGCCGCGCGTACCCATTATGCGCGGATGGCCTGGCTCGCTCTGTTCGGCCTCGCGCATTTCTACTTCATCTGGTTTGGCGACATATTGTTTCTATATGCGATGATCGGATGCGTTGCGTTCCTGTTTCGCCATTGGGAACCCGCGCGGTTGATAAAATGGGCGATCATCATTTTCTTGATCGGTTGGCTTTTCTGGGGCCTTCAATTTGTGGGGCTACAGATATTGCAGTTCTTTGCGACCCGTCCGGATGCGGACGCCTCGCTGGTCGCGCAATATCGCGAAATACTGAACAGCCCCGCTTTCGCAATGAATGTCGAGGCGGACCTCGCGCTGCATCGCGGCGGCTATGCAGAAATTGTCGCTTCCAAGCTGCGCGACTGGAGTGATCCGTTGTTCGCCATCCTGCAAGGCGGGCATGAGACGCTTGCGCTGATGATGGTTGGCATGGCCCTGCTGAAAAACGGTTTTTTGACGGGGCAGCTTGAGCCTGACGAATATCGGCGTTGGGTGCGACGCCTGTTGTTGCCGGGGCTGGTTTTGAGCGCGCTGGTTGCAGGCTGGGTCGCGATGATGGGGTTCGATCTTGTCACCTCGTTGGCGGCTTTCCTGACATGGTCGGCCATTCCCCGAGTGATGCTGACGATTGCATATGCCGCACTTTTGCTCCTGCTCATCCGCCGCATGGCAGGCGGAGCGTTGCTTGGCCGGGTTGCGGCTGCCGGCCGCGTTGCCTTCACCAATTATCTTGGCACCAGCATCGTGATGACGACGATATTCTATGGCTATGGCTTCGGCCTGTACGGCGATTTTGGCCGGGCTTCACTTTGGCTTTTCGTGATCACGGCATGGGCGATCATGCTCCTCTGGTCGAAGCCGTGGCTTGACCGGTTTCATTATGGCCCATTCGAATGGTTATGGCGCAGTTTGGCGCGCGCAGAAGTGCAGAGGTTGCGTCGGTAAGCTGCGGGTGCATTATTGCTATTGCAATCAATTCTCATTAACGATACACCCGAATCATGATCGTATGCGTGTGCAATGCCATTCGGGAAAAAGATCTGCGTGACGCGGTGCGTTGCGCTGGCGAACGCCCCAGCGAAGTCTATGCCCGCCTCGGTAGGAAGCCGAAATGTGGCCAATGCCTTTCGTTCGCGCGAGACATTATCAACGTGAAAGCTGCAAGCGCTTAGCAATAGCAGTGCATTAGTCTTTTGAAAAAACGTTCTTTTTCTGGCTTTCGTACTTTGCGAAATGCCCGATCATGCCTATATTGATGCAACTCACGCGATCAGGAGCGAAACCATGAAGGGCGATGCAAAAGTCATCGAATTTTTGAACGAGGCGCTGAAGAACGAGCTGACCGCGATCAATCAATATTGGCTGCATTACCGGCTGCTGGATAATCTGGGCGTGAAGAAACTGGCGGAAATGGAACGCCATGAATCGATCGACGAGATGAAGCATGCCGACAAGTTGGCCGAGCGTATCCTGTTCCTCGATGGACTGCCCAATTTCCAGATGCTTGGGCGTCTGCGTATCGGTGAATCGGTTGAAGAAATCCTTCAGGCCGACCTTGATCTTGAATATGAAGTGCTGCCGATGCTGCGGGATGCCATCGCCCATTGTGAAAATGTGCGTGATTTTGTCAGCCGTGATCTCTTCGCCAATATTCTCGCCAGCGAGGAAGAGCATGTCGACTTTTTGGAAACGCAGTTTGGCCTCATCCGCCAGATGGGCATCCACAATTATATCCAGCTACAGACCGAACCAGCTGGTGAGTGACGGCTGGCAAGGCCTTCATGGCCATGCCCCTGTCCATTCAGCATTGTGCCCTTGATCGACGCCGTTTGCGTGTGAGCCTAGTTTAGAGGCGGCCAAAATGCGTCTGGCTGAACGTGCGCGATCCATGCGCGGATCGCCGTTCAACCAACGGGCTGATTTCTGCCTCCAGCGCCGTCAAGGTCGTTTCGAACAATGGGCGCAGCAAAACAACCATTTCCACCAACTCATCCGGATCCTGATGGATCTCGACATAGTGGCGGGCAGTGATTTCGATTTCCTCGGTCAACGCGGCAAGCCTGTCTGCCCCGAATTGCCAGCTATCGCTTTTCAATGAATGTGCCGGCACAACGAGCTTGACCGAATTGCGCTCGCGTATTGCCTGCTCAATCGCTGCGACCGATTTGACTCCATCTTCGCGGAAGTAGCCGAGCACGCGCACAAACGCTTCACCCAGCACTGACCGGGTTTCGGCGAATGTCGCCCAATTCACAATTTCTTCGGCCGAATGATCCATCGCTGTTTGCGCTCTGCCACGAAAAAAGTGCCAAGGCAGAGGCAATAATCGCTACAGGTAAACAAGCCATTGACGACGGAGTTGGCCAAACATCGGCGTGTCTGGACACCCGGCAGCACTCCTGCGCGATCAATCCTTGGTAGAGAAGGGATTTTTCGACGAACGGAAATTCATGCGCACCGGTACGGCGCCAAAGCCAAGATCGCGGCGGATGCCGTTGAGGAGATAGCGGCGATAGCTATCGGGCAACTGGTCGACACGATTGCCAAAAACGACAAAGGTCGGCGGGCGGTTGCGGGCCTGCGTCACATAGCGCAGCTTGATCCGCTTGCCACCGGGTGCTGGCGGCGGATTGGCGGCCACAGCCTCTTCAAACCAACGATTGAGCTGCCCTGTCGGCACGCGGCTGTTCCAGCTTTCGCGCGCATCGAACGCGGCCTTCAACATCTGGTCCAGCCCTTTGCCGGTCGCGGCCGATACGGCGATCAGGGGAACGCCCTTCAACTGAGAGAGACCGTCTTCAAGCGCGGCCTTGATACCGTTGAACAAGCTAGATGCGTTTTCCGCGACGTCCCATTTGTTGATCGCGATGACGAGCGCCCGGCCCTCTTCGATGACATGATCTGCGATTTTGAGATCCTGATGTTCCAGGCCCTTGGTCGCATCGAGAAGCAGCACAACAACTTCGGCAAAATCGATTGCGCGCCGCGCGTCCGAAACCGAGAGTTTTTCGAGTTTTTCTTGTACCCTAGCGCGCTTGCGCATGCCGGCGGTATCGATCAGGCGCACGCGCCGTTCGGCGAAATCGGGATCGGCAGGGGCTGGATCGTGCCAGACCCAGTCAATCGCGATACTGTCGCGCGTGATGCCGGCTTCGGGGCCGGTTACCAAGCGGTTTTCGCCGAGCAACCGGTTGACCAGTGTCGACTTGCCCGCATTGGGGCGACCAACAATCGCCAATTGCAACGGTGCGTCGGGGGACTCGACGTCAAAGCTTTCCTCTTCAAAGCCATCGACATGGGGCATCAGCGCTTCAAATAGGTCGGCCATGCCCTGGCCATGTTCGGCACTGATCAGCACCGCTTCGCCAAAGCCGAACGCAAAGGCCTCCATCAGCGTCTCTTCGGCTTTGCGGCCTTCGGCCTTGTTGATGACAAGGATGATCGGCTTGTCACTGGTTCTAAGCCAGCGGGCAATTTCCTCATCCATCGGCATGACACCGTCGCGTCCATCAACCACGAAGATCGCTGCTGCAGCGCCGGCAAGTGCCGCCTCGGTCTGTTGTCGCATCCGCCCTGGCAACGAGGCTGCGTCCTCATCCTCATAACCTGCCGTATCGACGATGCGGAATTTCAGGTCGAACAGTTTGGCATCGCCCTCACGCCGGTCGCGCGTCACCCCGGGCTGGTCGTCGACCAAGGCGAGCTTCTTGCCGACCAGCCGGTTGAACAGGGTCGACTTGCCGACATTGGGGCGACCGATAATGGCAATCGACGGCAACATGCCCCTTTTGTCCTTTCCCGCGGCCGCAGCCGCTTTCTTGCTTAACGAAACGCGGTGAGGCGTCCGCTGTCGTCGAGAATGTAGAGGCTGTTGTTCGCAATCACAGGCGCAACCGAAATTGGCTGTTTGATATCTACCAGCATGCTTGCCGAGCCTTCGCCGGCCGAAACCGACCAAACTTGACCATGGCTGCTGGCAACGATCAGGCGATTATTGGCAAGCACCGGTCCACGCCAGGTGATGACGCCAGTCTTATCTTCTTCGTCGCGATAGCGGGGCAGCTTAGAAATCCAGCGGATCTTGCCAGTGGTGCGCTGCACACAGAGCAGTTTTGCATCGCTGGTCATCACGAACACCCATTCGCCCGATACGACCGGGGTCGAAATGCCTGCAATGTTGATTTCCCAGATGCGCTGCCCGGTGACCAATTCATAGGCCGCCATCCGGCCGCCCTGGCCAAGCGCGAAAACGCGGCCACGGTCGATCACCGGGTCTGCGTCAATATCTGTCAACGTCGAGACGCTGGTCGACATTGCCGTGCGCGATAGGGTATCGCTCCACAGGCTGCGGCCATTTTCATAGCGATAGGCGGCGAGTTCGCCGGTTGAATAGCCCGCGATCACCGTGCCTTGTGCGGCTGCCGGGGCGGCGACCCCGAAAATACCGGACGCGCCAATCGGACCAGCCTCATTCCACTGGGCTTCGCCATCGACCATGCGTACCGCATAGATCTGGTTATCCTGTGTCATCACATAGGCATTGCCGTTGGAGAGGGTCGGCGCGCCGCGCAGCGGACCAGCCGGGCGTTTCGTCCAGCGGACTGTGCCATTGCTGGCATCAAGTGCGGCGACATCGCCCACGCCATTGGTGGCGAAAAGGGTTGTGCCATCGGTGCTAACGCCGCCGCCAAAACGTGATGGGCGGCCGTCCTTATTAACTTCCAATTGGGTGCCCCAAAGCTTGGCACCATTGGTTGCGTCGAACGCGCTGACGGTCGCCGCAGTGTCAATCACATAGACCTTGCCGTCATGGATTATCGGCGTCGCGGCAAGGCGTTCGCGATTGCTCGCACCTGCGACTTGCACGCTCCATGCGCGCTGCGGTGCTTCGGCAAGGGTTAGATGGCCGGGTGACTTGGCGGCATTGCCACCGGGTTGTGACCAGTTTGCATTGGTGGCTGCTGGCGGCAGGATGACGGACACACCGGCAAGATTGGGGTCGGCGACGCTATCTGCTTCGGTACCCAATATGTCGATCCGCTTGCCGATCGTCGGCGTGTCCTTTGGTCCTTTTCCGCCCAAGGCAGCGCAGCCGCCGAGCAGGGCCAGAACGCTCAGCGACGCCAGAATCTTTGCATTTGTCTTCACAGGCCTATTTTCCCTCTTTTGCATCGGTTGCCGATGCACCCGTCCGCTTTGCGTCAAGCTGAACGGTATCCACCCCCAAAGCCCCTGCCATTTGTTGCGCACGGGCACGCAATGTCTGGGGCAAATCTTCCTGCTTGGCAATCTGGGCAAAAATTGGGCCGGCCAGTTCGTCCTTGCCCATTTTCATATAGGCCAGTGCAGTCATCTCGCCCGCGCTGCCAAACCATGGTGTATTTGGCTTGGCGAGCGGCTTGAGGCGGTCGATCACCGCCTGCGGACTGAGCGTTTCATATTCTGTTGTCGTCTGGCGGATCAGCGCGAGGTTGCGGAATGCTTCTGGCAGGCTTTCGTCCTTCGCGATCTTTGCATAGTCAGCAACGGCCTTTTTGCTGTTGCCCTCTGCCGCCGCGATATTGGCGAGCAGGATTTGCGACATGGCCCGATAGCCAGGCTGGTCGGCCGTAGTCAGCGTGCCCAGGTCCGCTTTGGCCGCAGCAACGGCGGCGGCCTGCTGTTGGTTCTGCCAATAGATCCAGCCGCCAAAAGCCGCGAGGCCAAGAACAATCGCCAGCAGCATCCAGCGACCATAGCGTGTCCAGAAATGGGCAAGATCGCCGGCGCGAACGGCATCATCGACTTCGCGCAGAAAGGCTTCGTCACTTGCATCGCGCCGGTCGGTGGGTGTCAGTGCCACTATGGCCTCCTAAAAACAATTACCGCGTCCTTAGCCATGCTGGCCATCAGATGCCAGTGCGAAGGCGCGGCATGACGCTATTCGGGTTGGTAGAGTTGTTCGGGACCGGGGAAGACGCGGGCGCGTACGTCGTCGGCATATTTTTTCACGGCATCGTCGACATGTTCCTGCATTTCGCCAAAGCGCTTTACGAATTTGGGAACGCGATCGAACAGACCGAGCATATCCTCTGCCACGAGAACCTGGCCGTCGCACTGCGCTGATGCGCCGATACCGATGGTGGGACAGGCGACCTTTTGTGTGATTTCGATAGCGATCGGCTCCAGCACGCCCTCAATCACCAGCGCAAACGCACCGGCCTTTGCTACGGCTTCGGCATCCTCGACGATTGCGCGGGCTTCCTCTGCGCTTTTGCCGCGCACGCCATAGCCGCCAAGGATGTTGACTGCCTGCGGGGTCAGCCCGACATGGCCCATCACCGGTATGCCGCGCTGTGTCAGGAATTCGATCGTCGGGGCGATGACCTTGCCGCCCTCCATCTTCACGCCTGCCGCGCCGGTTTCCTTGAGCAGGCGGGCGGCATTTTCAAAGGCTTGCTGCGGCGATGCCTCATAAGAACCAAAGGGCATGTCGACAATCACGGCGGCATGATAACTGCCGCGCACCACCGCTGCGCCGTGCAGCGCCATCATTTCCATGGTCACCGCAACGGTATGCGGCAGGCCGTAAATCACCTGCGCCAACGAATCGCCGACCAGCAGCATGTCGCAATGCGGGTCCATCAACTGCGCCATACGGACAGTATAAGCCGTCAGCATTACCAACGGTTCGCCGCCCTTTCGTTGCCGGATGCGCGGCACGGTAAGGCGCTTCATCGGCTGCGGTGTCGGATTCGCGCGGCTGGTGGAAACCGGCATGGTGAAGGTTTTTGGCGTCGTCGACATGGCGCAAGCGCTTAGCGACTAACGCGGGGTGGCAAAAGAGCGAACCTTATGTTTGTCGAAAAACATTGACTCAATGTTAAAAAAATATAACATAATGTGAGAATTGAATAACATGGGGTTCGATATGTCGTTTCGTGAGAAAATCCACTGGGTCGCCCTTGTCGGGCTGATTGCCGGATTTGGTTGGTATTTCCTGTCCTACCCGTGGGCCACCGCCAATACCCGCATGGGCATGCTGACCTCGGTCTGGATGCTGTTTCCGACCACCATCATCTTCTTGGTGCCCATGATTGCGGGTAGCGCCTATTTTGCCATCCGCACGCCGAAAGAAGCCAATCTGAAAGAGGATGAGCGTGAAAAGCTGATCCATCTGAAAGGTACGCATGCGGCCTATTATCCCTTGGTTCTCGGAGTGTGGGCCAATATTTTCGCCATGATCAACGGACTGATGTACGGCTGGTCGGTAAACATCCTGATGGCAACGCTGGTGCTTGCGGAACTGGTCCGTGTAGGCGCGCAGCTTTACTATTACCGGCGGGGTTATTGATCGTGGCGCAACTCCCATTCGACAATGACATAAGGACGCTGCGTTTCCTTGCCGCCGAGATGACTCAAGGCGATCTTGGCGACCGTGTCGGTGTTACCCGACAGACGATCGCCGCGATCGAACAGGGCAAATATTCGCCCAGCCTTGAGGTAGCCTTTCGCATTGCGCGGGTCTTTGACAAGCCGCTCGAGGATGTTTTCCGCTGGCGCGACGACTGATCCGGGCTCTGCCTTCCGCGCATTGGAAGAGGCAAGGCCCCTCCCAATCGCTGCAATGACGGTCAGCCGAGGTCGGCGGTGACAAAATCGGCCGCGCGTTCACCGATCATCATCGATGGCGCGTTGGTGTTCCCCGATATCAGGCGCGGCATGATACTCGCATCGGCGACATAAAGCCCTTCAATCCCCCTGAACTTCAGGCGGGTATCGACGACGTCGTCTGCATTGCTGCCCATGCGGCAGGTGCCAACAGGGTGATAGACGGTGTCCGCCCGGTCGCGAATCAACTGTTCCAGCGCGGCGTCATCATCAACAGCGGTCACATAGCGATCCTTGCCCTTATAGGCCGCGAGCGACGGTGCCTCGACTATCCGGTGGGTCAACCGGACGCCCGCCTTCAGCGTTTCAAGGTCGCGGTCGTCGGTCAGGAAGGCCGGGTCGATCAGCGGTGCAACCGCAGCATCGGCCGAGGCCAGCCGCACCGTGCCCCGGCTATAGGGGCGCAGCACACAGGCGTGGATGCTATAGCCATGGCCTTTCACTTTCTCGCGCCCATGATCCTCAAGCATCGCGGGCACGAAATGATATTGGATATCGGGAGCGGGGAGATCGGGTGACGATTTCCAGAAACCGCCGCTCTCGGCAAAACAGGTGGTCATGATGCCCGTGCGCTTCAGCCGATGCTCGATCACTGCCTTTGCCATACGCCATGTGCCTGCCAGGCTGTCGCCAAACAGTTCGGTCGATGCGGTCTGGAAACTCGATACATAGTCGATATGGTCCTGCAGATCGGCGCCCACTGCCGGCTTGTCGCACATCACATCAATGTTCAGGCTGCGCAGATGCTCTGCAGGGCCAATTCCGGAAAGCTGCAATATCTGGGGGCTGCCAAAGGCACCGGCCGACAGGATCACCGCACCGCCTGCTTTCAGCGTTCTGCGGCTGTTGCCCTGGCGAATGACGATGCCCGTCGCACGGCCTTCTTCGACGATGATCCGCTCGGTCAGCGCGCCGGTGATGACTTCCAGCTTGCCGGCTGCCTTGGCGGGCTCGACATAGGCGCGCGCCGCCGACCAGCGTTCCCCGCCTTTTTGCGTGACCTGATAAAGGCCGAAACCTTCCTGCTGAGAGCCGTTAAAGTCGTCAGTGCGCGGCAATTGCAGCTCCGCCGCAGCTTCGACAAAAGCCAAGCTGCCCGGATTGGGCCAACGCTGGTCCATGACGTTGAGCGGACCCTTGTCGCCATGAAAGGCATCGCCGCCCCGTTCATTGCCTTCGGATTTCTTGAAATAGGGCAGCACGTCGTCATAGGCCCAGCCCGCACAGCCGAGCGCAGCCCAATTGTCATAATCCCAGGCGTGGCCGCGGATATAGACCATCGCATTGATCGCACTTGACCCGCCCAGGCCACGGCCACGCGGCTGATAGCCGGTCCGGCCGTTCAGCCCCTTTTGCGGCACGGTTTCATAACGATAGTTTGACGCATCGGGGATGAAAGGCATGAAGCCCGGCGTCTTTACCCGGATGGTGTTGTTATGCCCGCCGGCCTCGATAAGGCAGACCTTATATTTGCCGGATTCGGCAAGCCTGCCCGCCGCTGCGCTGCCCGCTGATCCGCCGCCAACTACGATGATGTCAAATTCGTCCATGACTACTCCTCTTGCAATCAGGACTTAATCGGGCGGTTAAATTTCGCAATCGCTATTCTGCGGGCGTTGCCTGATTTTGCTGGCGCTCGGTCCAACGGGCCTTGATGCTTTCAGACGTGTCGCGGCTATTGTCATGGCTCCAGCCGGGTGGGTTCCACAGATAGCGCAGTTTATGCCGCCAGGGCGCAGACCATAGGTCGCGCGCAATTCCCACCCATTCGTGGAACAGGCTCCACAGCAGGTTGAAACTGCCCAATTGGCGGACAATGCCATAACGGATCGGTTCTTCGTCCACTTCCTCGACAAATGTGCCGAACATCCGATCCCAGATGATGAAGGTGCCGGCATAGTTGGAATCGAGATAGCGCGGGTTGGTCGCATGGTGGACGCGATGATGGCTCGGCGTATTCATGACATATTCGAACCAGCGCGGTAGCTTTCCGATCGCC
The DNA here is from genome assembly GCA_021298455.1 of Sphingomonadales bacterium. Taxonomy (GTDB): domain Bacteria; phylum Pseudomonadota; class Alphaproteobacteria; order Sphingomonadales; family Sphingomonadaceae; genus Sphingorhabdus_B; species Sphingorhabdus_B rara. The sequence continues at coordinate 24,202 of JAJTFR010000010.1, forward strand.
TCGGTATGGATCCAGAATTGGTAGATGAGGTTGATTGCACCGCAGAAGAAAACC
>JAJTFR010000162.1 GCA_021298455.1 Sphingomonadales bacterium
GACCCTGGATCTGTGCGATCGTATCGACCGTCACATTGACCAGGATCAGCAGGCTGGTGCCGCCAAGCACGAAGAACTGCGTCTGCCCAGTTTGCCCCATCATGAAATCAGGAAGCAGGCAGACCAACGTCAAATAAGCAGCGCCCAGCACGGTAATGCGCGTCAGCACATAATCGAGATAATCCTGGGTGTTCTTGCCGGGGCGAATCCCCGGAATGAAGCCACCAGCTTTTTTGAGATTTTCCGCAGTTTCTTCCGGGTTGAACACAACCGCGGTGTAGAAGAAGCAGAAGAAGACAATGCCAAGACCGTAAAGCAGCAGATAGACAGGCTGGCCATGCTGCAGCCATTGCAGCAACTGGATCATGAAATCGCCGCTCGCACTTTCACCGGCAACCTGATTGCCGCCAAGCTGGCTGATCGTGACAGGCAGCAGCAGCAGCGAGCTTGCGAAGATCGGCGGGATAACGCCTGCGGTGTTGAGCTTCAGCGGCAAGTGGCTACGGTCGGCCTGCATCATCCCGCGCTGCGTCGCGCGTTTTGGATATTGCACAAGCACACGCCGCTGCGCCCTTTCGACAAAGCAGATCAAAAGCGTCAGGCCGACGAACATCGCAATGAAGCCCACAACGATATAGCCGCTGATCGAGCCGGTGCGGCCGCCTTCGAGAAGGTTGGCGATCAGTCGCGGCATCTGGGCGACGATGCCCGCCATGATGATAAGCGAAATACCGTTACCGATACCGCGGCTGGTGATCTGTTCACCGAGCCACATCAGGAACAGTGTGCCGCCGATAAGGCTGATCGTTGCGACCAGACGGAACATCATGCCCGGTTCGACAACCGCGCGAATGCCGTTTGCCGCAGCGAGCGATTCAAGCCCCGCAGCAAGGAAATAGCCCTGCACCGCAGTCAGCAACACCGTGCCATAGCGGGTATATTGGTTGAGCTTCTTGCGCCCGCTTTCACCCTCTTTCTTAATCGCGGCGAGCGTTGGCGACAGTGAAGCCGCCAGCTGCACCACGATAGACGCGGTGATATAAGGCATCACGCCCAGCGCGATGAGGCTCATACGTTCAAGCGAACCGCCCGAGAAGGTATTAAAAATGTCGAGGACACCGCCTGCCGCATTATTCGCATAAAGCGCGGCCTGCGCCACCGGATCGACACCAGGCAGCGGCACGAAGCTCAAAAGCCGGAAAACGATCAGCGCGCCAATCGTGAACCAGATGCGGTTCTTCAGATCGGTTGCTTTTCCGAAGTTGGAAAAATTGATGCTCGATGCCAGCTTGTCGGCTCGCGATGCCATGAGGTGTCTTTCCCTTAAATCCCGATTGCTGCGCTAGCGATAAGCGCCCGAGCAATCTACCCCGAATTTTTCAGCTCATCCTGAAACGACAAGCCCCGCTGGCCCATATCGGCCGAAAGCCAATATTGGGCCGCGGGGCCGGTTCGACAAGTGCCTTTCGGCCTTTGTCACTTTGCCTTTTTGGCACTACCCTTTTTCTCAGCGGCCTTTTCAGCTGCCGGCTTGACGACCAGAACGTCAACCTTACCGCCAGCTTTCTCGACTGCTTCGATGGCTGCCTTCGATGCACCGGCAACCGAAAGCGTCACTTTCGCGGTCAACGAACCCTTGGCAAGAAGGCGAACGCCATCCTTGCCACCACGGGCGAGACCGGCAGCCTTGAGGGCCGCATGGTCGATGGTTGCACCAGCGTCCAGTTTCTTTGCGTCGATGAACTTCTGGATCATGCCCAGATTCACTTCGGCATAATCCTTGGCGAAGATGTTGTTGAAGCCGCGCTTCGGAATGCGCATGTGAAGGGGCATCTGACCACCTTCAAAGCCGTTGATCGACACGCCCGAGCGCGATTTCGCACCCTTTTGGCCGCGTCCTGCGGTCTTGCCCTTGCCAGAGCCGATGCCGCGCCCGACCCGCATCTTGCGGTGACGTGCGCCTTCATTATCACGGATATCGTTCAGTTTCATGTCTTGCACTCGCTTTCGCTTTGTTTCGCGCCCTCTCCCGCGACCGGGAGAGGCAATGAGACTAGGGTTGGCAAAGCAACACCTAGTCGCAACGGAGAGGGCATATACCCCCTCCAAGTCCAGCTAGCCAGCAAATTGGCAAGCCTTCCTAATCCTCTCCCGCAGGCGGGAGAGGGGCTATCTATTAGCCGACAACCTCAACCATGTGCCGCACAGTGCGGATCATGCCGCGCACTTCGGGGGTGTCTTCCAGTTCGACCACCTTGTGCATCTTGTCGAGGCCCAGGCCCTGCAGCGTCTTGCGCTGAACGGCGGGGCGGCGGATCGGCGAACCGGTCTGCTTGATTTTGATCTTTGCCATTATCGCTTACTCCGCAATCGCTTCGGCGTCGGCTTCGGCAGTCTTGCTGCCACCGCGACCCAGAAGGTCGGCGATTTTCTTGCCGCGACGCTGCGCCACCGATTTCGGGCTGGTCTGATCGACCAGAGCCGCAAAGGTAGCGCGGATCATGTTGTAGGGGTTCGATGTACCGATCGACTTGGTCACCACGTCTGCAACGCCAAGGCTTTCGAACACGGCGCGCATCGGACCACCGGCGATGATGCCGGTACCGGCAGGAGCCGAGCGGACATAGACCTTGCCAGCGCCAAAACGGCCAGTGCCATCATGGTGCAGGGTGCGGCCGTCCTTCAACGGAACGCGGACCATTTTCTTCTTGGCAGCGGCAGTTGCCTTGTTGATCGCTTCAGGCACTTCGCGAGCCTTACCATGACCAAAGCCGACACGGCCCTGACCATCGCCGACAACGACGAGTGCTGCAAAACCGAAGCGCTTACCGCCCTTTACAGTCTTCGAAACGCGGTTGATGTGGACGAGCTTTTCGATCGTGCCATCATCTTCTTTTTCTTCGCGCGGTTTGCGATCTTCGCGGCGGCCACGGCCACCACCTTCACCGCGCCCACGACCACCGCGGCCACGGCGTGCTTCACCCTCGGGTGCAGCACCGCTTGCGTCAACGGCGACGACTTCTTCGCTTGTGTTGTTTTCGTCAGCCATCATCAGAACTCCAGCCCGCCTTCACGGGCAGCATCGGCCAGCGCCTTCACGCGGCCATGGAAGAGGAAACCACCGCGATCGAACACGACGCTGGTGACGCCGGCCTTCTTCGCAGCTTCAGCGACGCGCTTGCCGACTTCGGCTGCAGCAGCCGCAGTCGCGCCAGTCGTTGCTTTGGCACTCTTGTCGTTGGTGGAAGCCGAAGCCAGCGTAACACCTTTCGCGTCGTCAATGACCTGGGCGTAGATGTGACGGCCAGTGCGGTGCACCGACAAACGGGGACGTCCGGCAACCTGCGCACGCAGTTTCGAACGAACGCGCTGACGGCGCTTTTCAAAGAGAGACAGTTTCGGCATGGCTTATTTCTTCTTCCCTTCTTTGCGGAAGATATATTCGCCGCGATATTTGATGCCCTTGCCCTTATAAGGCTCCGGCTTCCTCCAGCGGCGGATTTCGGCAGCAACCTGCCCAACCTTCTGCTTATCGATTCCCGTGATTTCCACCGTGGTGTTATCGGGAGTCTTGATTTCGATGCCTTCCGGAACGTCGAAGTTCACATCATGGCTGTAGCCAAGCTGCAGCTTCAGGGTCGCACCCTGAGCCGTCGCACGATAGCCGACGCCGGTGATTTCGAGGACCTTTGTGAAGCCTTCGGTCACACCAGTCACCAGGTTCTGCACCAGCGTACGCTGCATGCCCCAGAATGCACGGGCTTCCTTGCTCTTGTTAGCAGGCTGCACCGAAACGCCCTCGTCCTTGATCTCATAAGAGATCAGGTCGCTCATCGGCATGGTGAGCTGACCCTTGGGGCCCTTCACCGAAAGCACGCCATCAGCCGTGCTGGCAGTTACGCCAGCAGGAATGGCAACGGGTTTCTTACCAATGCGGCTCATTAGAACACCTCCGCCAGGATTTCGCCGCCCACATTCTGTGCGCGCGCTTCGGCATCCGAAAGCACGCCCTTAGGGGTCGAAACGATGGTGATACCGAGGCCGTTGCGGACGATCGGAAGTTCCGAGCTGCCCGAATAGACGCGGCGGCCCGGCTTTGAAACGCGGGCAACATGCTGGATCGCGGGCTCGCGGGCTGGCCTTCGAAATATTTCAGTTCGATGCGCAGGCCCTTGTGGGCGCCCAGATCTTCTTCGCTATAGCCACGGATGTAGCCTTCGCGCTGCAACACGTCGAGGACGCGGGTACGCAACTTCGAAGCGGGCGAAACGACAGAGTCTTTCTTCGCGCGCTGGCCGTTGCGGATACGGGTGAGCATATCACCCAAAGGATCGGTCAATGCCGTTTTCTCTATCCCTTACCAGCTCGATTTCGTCACGCCGGGGATCAGGCCCTTATTGGCCAGATCGCGCAACTGGATACGGCAGAGCCGGAATTTGCGGTAATAAGCGCGGGGGCGGCCCGTGGTTTCGCAACGATTGCGAACGCGGGTCGGGTTTCCGTTGCGCGGGATCTCGGCCAGTTTCAGGCGCGCGATCAGGCGCTCGCTGTCGTCTTTCGACTCGTCATTGGCAATTGCCTTCAGCCGGGCATATTGCCCTGCATATTTCTTGACGAGCTTCTTGCGACGCTCATTCTTATTAATGGAACTCAGTTTCGCCATGACTTAAGTTCTCGTCCTTTCTGACAAGAGGGCGAAAGCGGACATTATGCCGCTTCCTTTTCCTCTGCTTGTTCTTGCGGGAAGGGGAAGCCGAACAGGCGGAGAAGCTCACGGGCTTCGTCGTCGCTGTTGGCGGTGGTGGTTACGATGACATCCATACCGCGGACGGTATCGATTGCGTCATAGCTGATTTCCGGAAAGATGATCTGCTCTTTCAGACCCATGGCGAAGTTGCCACGGCCGTCAAAGCTGTTCGGGTTCAGGCCACGGAAGTCGCGGATGCGGGGCATCGCGATCGTGACGAGACGATCCAGAAATTCATACATGCGGGCGCCGCGCAGTGTCACCTTGACACCGATCGGCATGCCTTCGCGCAGCTTGAAGCCGGCGATCGACTTGCGGGCACGCGTGACAACCGGCTGCTGGCCAGCGATCAGCTTCATTTCCTCAAGTGCGGTCGTAACCTTCTTCT
>JAJTFR010000163.1 GCA_021298455.1 Sphingomonadales bacterium
TCGTTTCCGATTTCGAGCTGGAGGCGAACAGGCTCATCGCATCCGGCTTCACCGAGATCTTGAGCGCCGAAATTGCTGGAGGGGCTGAGCAGAGCAATGCGCGACTTGCCAATTTCGAGAGTCCGGGCCTGAGCGGCACATATTACGAGATCATGGAGGCGTCGCCTTCGCATCTGCTGCAATCTTACCAGCGCGTGATCGATGCGGGCAAGGCGCAAATCGGAAACAACGCATCACTAATTTGGAGCGAGGGGCAAGCGTGAGTAAGCTTGAGGAATATCAGCAGATTCGAGACGGCTTTCAGGCCGATCTGCCCGCACAATTCAACTTCGCTCGCGATGTGATCGATCGATGGGCACAAAGCGATCCCGATCTTAAGGCATTGCATTGGGTCGACGATGGCGGATGCGAACAGATTTTCACCTATGCCGAATTGGCGCGTCGTTCGTGCCAGGTGGCAAATCTGTTGGCGCAACATGGCATATTGCGCGGAGATGTCGTTCTGTTGATGCTGGGGCGGCAACTTGCCTGGTGGGAAGTTGTCTCCGCTTGCTTGCGTGCAGGCATTATCGTTGCGCCGGCCACCACTCAGCTCTCGGCAAAGGATATTGCCTATCGGGTGGAGGCCGCTTCGGCGGTGGCGATAATCACTGAGCAATCCTGTGCGGATAGAGTCGACGCGGCTTGTGATGCTGTTTCGTCACTTAAGCTTAAGGCCGTGGTGGATTGTGACCGCAGTGGCTGGCTGTCCTATGATGCCGCGCGCAATGCGGCGGATGAAGGCTTCGATGCAGTCGATACGTCGATTTCAGAGGATGCCCTGTGCTATTTTACCTCAGGCACTACGGGTTATCCCAAGATGGTGGTGCATAGCCAAGGCTATGGCTTGGGTCACAAGGTGACAGGCCAGTATTGGCTCGATCTGTCAAAAGGGGACCTGCACTGGAATATCTCCGACACCGGTTGGGCTAAGGCAGCTTGGTCGAGCTATTTCGGTCCGTTCAATCAGGGTGCATGTCTGTTCATTCACCATGCTAGCGTATTCGATCCGGTTCGTACGCTGAAGTTGCTGGAACAGCATGCGATCGACACGATGTGCGCGGCGCCGACGGTCTATCGCATGTTGGTGCAGCAGGATCTGGGGCAGTATAGTTTTGCTGGTTTGCGCCATTGTGTGGGGGCCGGAGAACCGCTCAATCCAGAGGTTATCGCAACCTGGCACCGGGCCACTGGCGTGACGATCAGGGATGGTTACGGCCAGACCGAATCCGTGATCCTTTGCGGCAGCTTCCCTTTCATTCCCGCGAAGGCAGGTTCGATGGGGTTGCCAACGCCCGGTGTCGATCTGGGCATTGTCGATGATAAGGGCAACCCCTTGGGCGATGATACGGAAGGCAATCTGGCTGTTCGGATCAAACCGGTCCGTCCTCTTGGCTTGTTCGATCACTATCGTGGTGATGAAAACGCCAATGCGGCGAGCTTCGTGGGTGACTGGTATCTCACAGGCGATAGGGCCACGCGCGACGCTGATGGCTATTACTGGTTCGTTGGGCGGGCCGATGACGTGATCATCTCTGCTGGATATCGGATTGGCCCGTTCGAGGTTGAGGGTTCGGGGGGAGGTAGTCAAGGCGTTTATCATCCTGGCGCCAGGCCACATCGGCGATGACGCGTTGGTGAGTCAGCTGCAAAATCATGTGAAGGCAGTGACCGCACCGTACAAATATCCTCGGGCAATCGAGTTTGTGAATGCACTACCCAAGACTGTTTCGGGAAAGATCCGCCGCGTAGAATTGCGCGATGCAGAATGGGCGGCCGTCGGCTCGTGACATGGCAGCCAATCCTATGGCCAGCTTTTTGCGGGATCGCGCATGCGGTTCTGGTTCGGGATTGTTGAGCACCAAGAATTAGATTAGTTAGAGAAATTGGAGTTAACGTGATGACCAAAATTATGCTCAAGGATAAGGAAAAGTACACTTTCCATCACCTTAGTATCCCGACGGCCGAACCAAAGGAGAATGAGGACTACGCGCCGCATCTCAAGGCCAATGTCGTTCCGGGCACTGCAAACGCCTATGGAATATCCTGGGCGCGTTATGATGCCGATGCAGATGTGCCGGAACTGATCAAGACTGTCGCCCATCCAGCGTTTGAAGTTGAGAATCTAGAAGAAGCACTGGATGGTGAAACCGTAATCGTCCCGCCTGCCGATATCGAGCCGGGGGTGAGGTCGGCCTTCGTCAATATGCTCAACGCGCCCGTTCGCCTGATGCAAATCGACCATTCGATTGCCGACCAAAAATGGGCGAACCCTGTGCAGCAGGGCGGCAAGAAGCTTATCTATCATCACACCGGGATGCCGGGTTACGAAGAATGGGAAGGCGAAACGAAAGTGCCGCATCTCAACCTGGCCTTCCTGCCTGGCAAGCTCAACACCTATGGTGTCGAGTGGCTGCGCTTTGGTGAGGGAAACAAGAACCCCGATGTGATCAAATTTATCCCACACATCGCGTTCGAAGTTGAAGATATCGATCAGGCGATTGTCGGTGAGAAGGTGATTTATCACTCAGGCCGCGATGATTCTGGAATCATCGTATCCTTTGTGGAAGTCGATGGTGCATCGGTAGAATTTCTCGAGCTGAACCGCGATGTATGCGGGGGGCAGTTCGACCGCTAAGTTCGGATACCGGGCGGTGAAAAGGAAAATCCGGCCTGACCCAAAGAAGGGTCAGGCCGGATTTCTTGTCTCATGAATACCTAAATGGCGGCGCAAACCATTTTTATTTCGAGGTAATCTCCTATTCCGTGACGGGATCCCTCCCGGCCCAAGCCCGATTCTTTGACGCCGCCAAATGGAGCAACTTCGGTCGAAATAATGCCCGTGTTAACTCCGACCATGCCGTAGTCGAGTGCCTCAGAAACGCGGTGCACACGCCCGTAGTCACGGGTGAAAAAATAGCTGGCCAGACCTGCACGAGAGCAATTCGCCAATGCGATTGCCTCGTCTTCATCGTCAAAACGCACCAGTCCGGCAACCGGACCAAATGTTTCTTCGCGGCAAAGCAGTGCATTTGCTGGAACTTCTGAAATCACTGTCGGCTCGAAGAAACCCGGTGCCGTCTTGATCGCGTTTCCGCCCACAAGCAATTGACCACCGCGAGCGACACAGTCGCTCACATGAGCGCTAACTTTCTCGACAGCTTTCGCGTCGATCAATGGGCCGCAGTCTGCCTCGCCAATCGGAACTTCGGGTCCAACCCGCATGGCCTCGACCCTGTTCGTCAAGGCGGTGGCAAATTCTTCATATATTCCAGATTGAACGTAAAATCGGTTGGCGCAAACACAGGTCTGTCCGGTATTGCGGAATTTGGCGATCATCGCCCCTTCAACAGCCTTATCCAGATCGGCATCGTCGAATATGATGAACGGTGCGTTGCCCCCCAATTCGAGTGAGACACGCTTTACCGTATCCATGCAACGCGCGGCGAGCATCTTACCGACCGCAGTTGAGCCGGTGAAAGTGAATTTGCGCACTCTGATATCGCCGGTCAGCACATCGCCTATCGGCGCGGCGTCGCCGGTTACGACGTTGAAGACACCCTTTGGCACTCCCGCTTCCTCTGCCAGGACGGCGAGTGCAAGCGCGGAATAGGGTGTGAGTTCAGACGGCTTGAGCACCATGGAGCATCCTGCCGCGAGGGCGGGGCCTGCCTTACGCGTAATCATCGCCAGTGGGAAGTTCCACGGTGTAATCGCGGCGACCACACCGACTGGCACTTTGTGCACGTAAAGCCGCTTGTCAGTCTGGTGTGGAGCGATGATCTCACCATCGATCCGTCGTGCTTCCTCGGCGAACCATTCAAGAAAGGCAGCGGCATATCCGACCTCACCTTTTGCTTCGTTCAGGGGCTTGCCTTGCTCCTGTGTCAGAATGGCAGCTAGATCTTCGGCATTGTCGAGCATCAACTGAGACCAGCGCCGCAATATTCGTCCGCGCTCTTTAGCGAGTTCGCATTTCCAAGCTACCTGTGCCCTTTCGGCAGCGGCAACAGCAGTTTCTGTCTCTAGTCATGTGTCGCGGGGTTTAATACCGCGATACGCGTCGATCCTTCGACCCATGCGCCATCGATATAGGCTTTCTGCCGGTGCAAGTCTGAACGGGTTAAAGATAGGCTGTCCATCAGGCTGCTTCAGGCCCGGTTGCCGAACTGAGGGACAGTGATTTTGCGAGTATTTTCAAACCCGTATCCAGCGTATCATTGGATACCGTCAACGGCACCAGGATGCGGATGGCCTGCCCGTGCTGGCCGCAGCTTAAAAGTACTAGCCCTTGTTCCAGTGCCCGCGCACAGACTGCTTTGGCGCCTACCGCATTTGGCTTGCCTTCGTCATCCAAAATGTCGAACGCGATCATGGCTCCGGGGCCGCGTAGACCAGCAATATTGACTGTGTCGTTGCTCAGCGCAAGGCCTTCAATACAGTCGCGAATGATATTGCCGATCTCTACTGCTCGCTCAAGCAGGCCTTCTTCTTCAATGACGTCTAGAACGGCCAATGCAGCGGCAATTCCAACCGGCGAGCCGCCGTAGGTGCCACCTAGGCCGCCGGGAGCTATTGCATCCATCAATTCGCTACGACCGATCAAGCCGGAGAGCGGAAATCCACCAGCAAGCGACTTGGCGATGGTTATCAGGTCCGGCTGAATCGGTGCATGCTCGATCCCGAACATCTTTCCAGTCCGACCGAAGCCAGTCTGAACTTCGTCGGCAATGATCTGGATGCCATGCTGGCGCCGCATGGAATCAAGCAATTCGTAAAACGACGGCACGGGCGAATGAAATCCTCCTTCGCCCTGTACGGGTTCAAAAATGAAGGCAGCAACTCGTTCGGGTTCCAGATCGGCGGCAAACAGGAAATTGAGTGCTTTCTCAGTGTCCTCGATCGTCACTCCGGTCGTTTCACTGGGAAAAGGTAGGTGGTAGATTTCACTGGGAAACGGCCCCAACCCCTTCTTGTAGGGGTTGACCTTGCCCGTCATCGCCGATGTCAACAGCGTGCGTCCATGGAAGCCGCCGGCAAAGGCGATAATGCCGGGCCGCCCCGTGTAGGCGCGCGCGACTTTTACCGCATTTTCGGTCGCGTCTGCCCCTGTGGTGAACAATATGGTCTTTGCATCACCATCGATGGGGGCGAGCGCGTTAAGCCGTTCTGCCAGCTCAACATAGGGTTCATAAGCGGCCACCTGAAACGCAGTATGCGTATAGCGCGCAAGCTGCTTTTCCACCGCTTTGATGACTCGCGGATGGCGGTGGCCGACGTTGAGCACCGCGATGCCACCTGCGAAATCGATATACTCGCGTCCTTCAACGTCACGCATCGTTGCGTTTTCGGCGTGCTCAATAAAGATTGGCGCTGCGGTCGCAACGCCGCGCGGGATTGCCTTCTGACGGCGAACGAGGAGATCTGCGTTGTTCATGAGCTGTTACCTACCAATGGAGGGCCGACAGGATAGAACAGCCTGAGTGGGCCGGGTAGTTGCTTTCTCGTGTGCAGGTGGTAACTAGGGGGCACCATGCCCGATCATCTTCCCTCTTTTGCCGCCTTGCGCGCATTTGAAGCAGTTGGCCGTCTTGGTGGCATACGCAGTGCTGCGCGCGCCCTGAATCTCAGCCATGCGATTGTTAGCCGCCATATGGCGGGCCTTGAGCGTGATTTGGGAACCACTCTCCTTAATCGTGAAAGCGCGATGCTGACTGCTGCTGGCAAGGCATTCCATGCGCAGCTGTCGAGGGTTTTCAGTGAACTGGAAAGTGCAACTCGAGAAATCCGTGGAAAGGCCCAGGAAAAGCTAGTGATCACCTGCGCTCCGGGCCTTGCGTCGAACTGGTTGGCTGCAAGGCTTGCCCGTGATGCTGAAATGCTTAACTTCTCCGGGATCATCCTCACTTCCAGGCGCGACATGCCCGATCTGTCGGATAATAGTGTCGATGGAGACATCCGCTATATCGGTGATCGCGACGAACTGCCCAAGGCACGGGCTGTGCGGTCGGTTATCCTCGTGCGCCCGCAATTTTTTCCGGTCGCCTCGGCTGAGCTTGTTGGGGAGGATTCCACCCATATCGAGAGCGCAGCAGATCTGGCAACCATGCCCCTTATCGCCGAATCTGGAGCTGCGGAATGGCGCGCCTGGATGGAAGTGCAAGGGGTCGAGCTGGGGCAGGAGCTGCGGATGAGTCAGTACGGCGATGCTCAGTTGGTGTTGGCCGCAGCGAGGGCAGGGCAAGGCGTAGCGCTGGCCAATCGATATCTTGTCGGCGACGACCTGGCATCGGGGCAGCTGGTACTTGTAAAACCTAAGCTAGGCGAATTTCTTGAGGTTCGCCTCGGTGCGTATCACTTTCGGGCGCCCAATAGCCGATGGACGGATGGCAAACTCGTCCGTTTCCGTCGCTGGCTGAACGAAGGTCTCTCGGGCTAAGGGGAACGGCCCTTGCCTCGAAGCTGCGAGACCACGCACTCGCCGAACTCCGATTGAGTGAGGTCTTGCTAGCTGAACGACCCGCTCCCTGCCGCAGTTTGGCTCTTGATTGTCGCCGGTGCAATAGTTCCGACCTTTCGGGTTCTAAGAATCATAACGAGCTAGTTTCCGTCTTTGTAAATAAATCTCGGTGATATGAACGAATGGCATGAGCGTCCGTCGAAAAACCCGCTTGCGAAAAAGCAACCGAAAATGTGCGCGCCTTTGGTGACGCATATTCGGCAACCATGGCGTTGATGCACGGCAACAATCCACCGACCGCAAAGTCGACAATTGCGCGTACCTGACGTGACCCCTTAAAACTCCTCCAGAATTGATTAGAGTCCGGCCAATGAAAGGACGGACGAATGAAGCGGATACGATTTACAGAAGAACAGATTATCGGCGTTTTGCGTGAGGCGGAGGCAGGCGCGAAGACGGCTGATCTGGCTCGCAAGCATGGCGTTTCAGAAGCGACACTTTACAACTGGAAGTCCAAGTATGGCGGGTTGGAGGTGTCAGAAGCGAAGCGATTGCGAGCGCTAGAGGCGGAGAACGCGCAGATCAAGAAGCTGCTGGCCGATACGATGCTGGATAATGCAGGTCTGAAGGACCTGCTGTCAAAAAAGTGGTAACGCCTGCTGCACGGCGAGAAGTGGTGCTACATCTTCAGGCCCTGCTTGATGTTAGCCAGCGGCGGGCGTGCAGGATCATTGAAGCTGATCGCACGAGCATGCGCTATCGCTCGCGCCGGAGTGATGATACGGAGCTTCGCGAGAAGCTGCGGGCCTTGGCACAGGAGCGTCGCCGGTTCGGTTATCGCCGGTTGCACATCCTACTGCGCCGTGATGGCGTCATCATCAACCGCAAGAAGACACAGCGGCTTTACCGTGAAGAAGGGTTGACGGTGCGTCGGCGTAAAGGTCACAAACGTGCGGTTGGTACACGCACTCGCCCACCTGTTCTGGCATTGCCGAACCAATGCTGGAGCCTCGACTTTGTGCATGACCAGCTTGCCACGGGTCGCCGGTTCCGCGTGCTGGACTTGTAACGGTTTTGCGCCGGTCGCCTATCTCATTATGCCACCTTTGCTTCGAACGCCAGCGGGCTAATGCCGCCCAGATATGAGTGACGGCGGCGGGTGTTGTAGAACCCGTTGATGTATTGGAAGATCGCAGCTTCGGCTTGCCTCCTTGTTTGCCACTTCTGCCGCCAGATCATCTCCGCCTTCAGGCTTTTGAAGAACGTCTCAACAGATGCGTTATCATAGCAGTTGCCTTTGCCGCTCATTGATGGCCGCAGGCCGTAGGCCTGCAACTTCTTCTGATAATCATAGGCACAATATTGGCTGCCACGATCAGAGTGGAAGATACAGCCTTCGGCGGGTTGACGCAGGTTTACTGCCATCTCCAGCGCCCGGATCGCCAAGTCCTTCTTCATCCGATCGCTGACGGCCCAACCGACAACGCGGCGACTGTGCAGATCGAGAATGA
>JAJTFR010000164.1 GCA_021298455.1 Sphingomonadales bacterium
ACCCCGCTTATAGCCAGGTTATGCGGATCGGCCGCGCGCTTTTCGCAGCCATCCCGCTGGCCGGCGCGCTCATCCTCGAATTGGCGCAATTGACCGTCACCGGGCTGTTCATCATCCCCGCCGTCTTGCTGACTGCTTGGTTCGTGCTTGTGCTGCCCGCCAGACGCTATGCGCATTGGGGCTATGCGCTGGGCGAAGACCGGCTGCGGGTCGAACGCGGCTATCTCTTTTACAGCGATACAGTGGTTCCGCTCGGCCGGGTCCAGCATATTGATGTCGATCAGGGACCGATCATGCGGCGCTATGATCTTGCGACACTGACCGTGCACACCGCCGGAAATCATGGCGCGAGCGTCAGCCTGCCTGGCTTGCGCCATGACGATGCTGTCGCAATGCGCGAGGCGATCCGGGAGTATATCAAGGTGGCGCAGGGGTGAACGGGATCGAGGAAACAGTCCCCTCCTGCAAGCGGGAGGGGTTAGGCGAGGGCCCGAGCGAAGCGAATTCAGTGCTTCCGCAAGACCTCGCCCACCCCCACCCGCAAGCGGGAGGAGAGCAACAGGAAGGCCAGCGCCTCCACCCGGTGGGTCTGCTCGTCGGGTTCGTTACCGGCCTGCCGCAACTTTTCTTTCCCATCGTCGCAGTCATTTTCGGATCGGGCAGCCGCAACCGCCCCGAACTGATCCCGCTGGTGATTTTCGCCGTGCTGCTGGTCAGCCTGTTCTTCCGCTGGCTGGCATGGCTGCGCACCCATTATCATATCGGCGACGATGATATCCGCATCGAAAGGGGCATTATCAGCCGTACCACAAGATCCATCCCCTATGACCGCATTCAGGATGTCAGCATCGAGCAGAAACCGCTCGCCCGGCTGATGGGGCTCGGCGAGGTAAAGTTCGAAACCGGCGGCGGCGAAGGCGAAGACGCCAAGCTGAGCTTTGTTTCGGTCGAGGAGGCCGAGCGTTTGCGCGAGACAATCCGCGCGCGCAAGACCGATTCCGCGCCAGCGATCAGTGGCTCCAACACAATCGCCGAAACCGACTCTTTGCCAGTTTTCACGATGTCGCTCCAACGCTTGCTGACGCTGGGCGTCTATTCATTCAGTCTGGTGATCTTTGCGATACTAGGCGGACTGGCCCAGCAATTTGATTTCCTGTTGCCCGGCGATGTCTGGGATGTGCGGCGCTGGATCGGCATGGCGGAGGAAAATGGTGTCGACATCCGCCATATCGACCGCACGGTGCAAATCGGCGGTGCAGTGGCGGCACTCGCAGCGTTGGTCGGCATCGGCGTTGCAACCGGCATCGTTCGCACCGTCGTGCGCGATTATGGCTTTCGGTTGGACCGTACAGCCAAGGGCTTTCGGCGGCGGCGCGGATTGTTGACGCTGACCGATGTGGTGATGCCCGTTGCGCGGGTGCAGACGGCAGTGATAGAAACGGGCCCAATCCGGGTGCGCAGCGGGTGGCACGCGCTGAAATTTGTCAGCCTCGCGCAGGAAAGCAAGGAAGAAGGCGACCATATGGTCGCACCGCTCGCTACGCTTGATGAAATCGCGCCGATCATGGCCGTGGCGGGGATAGACCCACCTGCCGCAGATTCCCTTTTCCGCCGCGGGCCATTACGCTGGTGGTTTGGAGGGATCATCCTGCTTGCGCTCGCGATGGCAATTGCGACTGTAGCGACGATAACTTTTCCCGGCGCTCCATTCCGGCACGCCGGATGGATGCTGGCCGTACCGTTGATCTTTCTACCTATGGTCTGGCTCCAATGGCGGCATTCGGGGTGGTTGGTCGATGACCGCCAGCTTTATGCGCGCGAGAATTGGTGGAACCGGCGATTGACGATTGCCCCGCAAGTGCGGGTGCAAAGCACAAAAATCTCTCAAGGACCGATCGCCCGCCTCTTCGGGCTGGTGACGCTGCATTTCGGGATCGCCGGCGGCACGTTGCGCTTTGTTGCGCTTCGCCCTGATGAAGCCCGCGCCATCCGCGATCAGGTGATGGCGGCTGTTGCGCCGGTCGACTTTTCGGAAATTAACCGGCGCGGTTAAGCCTCCGCCATCAGAACGGTGAGACCAGCTGCTCCTCGATCACACTGCCATCGTCGCGACGCAGGCTTAGCGTCACCTTCTTTGCGCTCCAATCGATATCGATCTGGCCGAAATTGGGGATCGCCCAAAAACCGCCTGTCCGCGCCGGATCGGGTTCGCGGTCAGCATTGTTGCCGCGGCCAAAAGCGAAGTTCAACGAACTTGAGGTAAAGTCCCAGACCGGTCGCGACAGCCCGGGCACGTCTGCCTTGTAGAAACCACCGGCATGGCGATCGCCCGACAGAAACAGCGCATTGTTCACACCCTTGTCTGCAAGCAAGCGATAAAGCCGGTCGCGTTCCTTGGGAAAGTTGGTCCAGCCTTCGAAATTATGCGCACTCGTCACCACCTGCATCGAGGAGATGATGAACCGCAGTTCAGCGGGTTTAGCAAGTTCACCTTCCAGCCATTGCCATTGTGCATCGCCCAACATGGTAGCCTTTGGATCGACATTGGGCAGATACCAGCCGAGCGACGGCCCGGGATCGCGATAGGGCATACGGACAAGGTCCGACCGGAAGAAGCGTGTGTCGAGGATGATGAACTGCACGCGCTTTCCTTCAGGTCCGACGATGCGGCTTTCATAGACGCCTGGCCGCCCGCGCACCTCTTCGCTGCTGTTCCAATAGCTTTCATAAGCCTTTTCTGCCCATTCCTTGAAGGCAAAGCTGCCGCCGACATCATTTTCACCAAAATCATGGTCATCCCATGTCGTCATCATCGGCACGCTGCGGCGGAAACGGTCAAACTCCTGCCGGCTCGACAATTTGCGGTAGCTGGCCGACAGGGTCGGGATGTCGGCCGCACCGGTCGCTCCGGTATCGCCATAGACATTGTCGCCAATCAGCAGGAACGCCTGCGGTTTCTGCGCGGCGATCACATCCCAGAAGGCCATCGCCCGGTTTTCATTGACGCAACTGCCAAATGCGATCCGGGTGAGCGTGGTGTCATCCGCCAGCGCGGGATTGGCCGGCGCAACCGGCAGCTTAGCCGCCAGCGACGCGTAATAGGGGCGCAATGCCTCTTGCGCGCTCGCAGGAGTGGTGGGCGCAGAGACAGGCGCAACGCCCTGTTTTGACGCGCAACCAGCGAGAAGCAATCCGCCAAGCAGTGAAACAGCAAAGGACCGACGCATCGTCATGGTAAATCTCCCAATCATTCACTCAACGCCATGCGCTGCCAGCCGGACAAGTCAATATGGTGACATCGGCATGGAGATATTCCCGCCAGTCGTCATACACGGGAAAAACATGGCCGTGGGCTTCGTCACCCCGTGCTTGACACAGGGTCAGGCTTTCCGGCACCGATCATCCAAAGCGTTTCGGGAGGAAATAGATGCACAAGTCATTGTTGTGTTCGCTCGCTGCATTGGCGCTGGCACCCTCGCCTGCATGGGCCGACCCGGGCAGCGACCTCAAGGCGCTGGTCGATGATTATTGGGCTTATGTACTCGAAGAATCGCCGGTGATGGCAAGCTCGCTCGGCAATGACAGCTATGCCGGCAAACTGGGTGATTACAGCCTTGCAGGAATGGACCGTTTTGCAAAGGCGAGTGCCGATTATCTGACGCGGCTGCAGGCGATCCCAGAGGCGCAGTTAAGCGCAAAGCAGCGGATCGAATATGGCATATTGAGACGGACGCTCGAAGGGTCAATCGAGGGCAATGGCTATGGCCAGCGCACAATGAATTTCTCGACCTATTCGGGATGGCATCAAAGCTTTGCCGGAATGGCCGAAAATCTGCCGTTCCGCAGGCTTTCCCATTATCGCAGCTATATCGCCCGCCTTGGCCAATATGGCCGGGCAAATGACGAGGCGCTGGCCGTGGCCGACGCCGCTATCAAGGGCAGATATACGCTGCCGTGCGAAATCCTGCCCGGTTATGAAAAGGGAATTTCGGGGCTGATCGTCGCCGATCCGCGACAGTCGCGCTATTTCCAGCCCTTCACCCGCACCCGCCCAGACAGCATCAGCGAAACCGAATGGAGTGC
>JAJTFR010000011.1 GCA_021298455.1 Sphingomonadales bacterium
GCAGAAGAAAACCATCGCCGGATCAAAACCGATCAGCACCAGTGGCAGACGGAAGATGAAGCCTAGCGCTAGGAAACCGGTCCAGCTTTGCCGCAGTGCGGTCGACAGGTTGTAATGCTGGCTCGAATGATGGTTCACATGGCTTGCCCAGAACCAGCGGACCCGATGCGCACTGCGATGAAACAGATAATAAGCAAGATCGTCGACCACAAAGCAGACGATCCACGCCCACCACATCCAGCCGATATCGAACAGACGGTATTGATAGGCGCCGTAAAACAATGCGACGACCAACCCCGCCGTCAACGCCCCCGCTACGGTGCTTCCAACGCCGAAGGCTAGCGAGGTTAGCGTGTCGCGCGGTTCGTATTTTTCGGGGGCATTACGCTTCGCCCATATCATTTCGATGAGGATCAGCAGGACGAAAACCGGAACTGCAAAATCAATCGGATTGGGCAGTTTCACCATCATGCTTGAATCCTTCGCAACCCTGCGGCCCAGGCCTGCGCGCGTTCACCCAGGTTGAGCGTTACCTTGCCGAAATGGCGGTCGCTCGTGCCGATCGTCAGGAAATTCTGGTCCAGCCGCGATTCGGTGGAGCTATCGAGCAGCCGTCCGACAAATTGCGCGCCATGGCGGCGCAAAACCATCTGCCTGCCTTGCGCATCGCGAAGCAACGCGCCAATCCCTGCACGGTCGATGGCGATGTCGACGGCTTCGAAACCGCATAGCGCCTGTTCGGCAAGTTCGCTGGCATGGGCTTCATCACGAATGCGTATGTCGCCGCCCAGACCCATGCGTCGTACCATCCATGCCACGAACAGGATCGAGATCAGCGATGCGGCCAGTTTTACAATTTCGAATAGCGCCCCGTCCAAAATTCAGGCCCGAGCTTTAAGCATGTCCATGAGCGGACGAATTGGGCTGACATCATAGCCCGCCTTGGCGGCCATGTTGGTCAGTGCGTCGGGATCGCCGCCCAGCGATGCTTCGGCGAGCGCCCAAAGCAACGTTGATCGCGTGCCCGACCGGCAATAGGCTAGGACACCGCCCTGCGTCGTATCCAGTGCATCGGCCATCGCCTTGACCTGCGGTTCGCTGAAGCCTGAATGGGTAACGGGTATTGCGACATAGTCCATGCCCGCCGCCCGTGCGGCTGCCTCAATTTCTTCACCCGGCGTCTGGTCGTCGCCTTCGCCTTCGGGCCGGTTGTTAACGATCAGCTTGATCCCCAAAGCGGTTGCCTCGGCGATCTGGTCGGCGGTGATTTGCGGGGAGGCATAGATGCCATCGGTGATTTTGCGGAACATGTGCGTCATCCTTCTGCAAACCCTCTTATTACAGACAGAAAGGCTTCGCCATAGGCTTCCAGCTTACGCGCGCCGATACCGCTGATCATCGCAATATTTGAAAGATCCTTTGGCCGCCGCTGCGCCAGTTCGCGCAAGGTGGCGTCGTGAAAGATCACATAGGGTGGCACACCCGCCGCTTCGGCAAGTTCGCGTCGCTTGGCGCGTAGTGCTTCGAACAGCGGATCGTCGGCTGGGTTGCCTTCGCGCGCCCGCTCCCGCTTCGGCTTGGGTGGTACGACAATCTCGATCTTGTGTTCGCCCTTCAGGATAGATCGCGCGCCGCCAGCCAGCCGCAAACCGCCATGTTCATTGGCGCCCAAATGCCCCTGCGCCTGCAAGGCCCGGGCGACCGGCCGGATCAGCGTCGCTTCCGCGGTATCGACGATGCCAAACACCGAAAGCTGGTCATGGCCGCGCGCCAATATGCGTTCATCGCTCTGCCCGCGCAGCACCTTTTCCAGATGCCCGACGCCAAAGCTTTGTCCGGTGCGATAAACTGCGGAAAGCAGCTTGCGCGCTACCTCGGTCGCATCGGTCACGCCCGGTGCATCGAGGCAATTGTCGCAATTGCCGCACTGATGCGGCGGGGTTTCGCCGAAATGACGAAGAAGTATCGCGCGCCTGCAACCGGCGGTCTCGACCAAAGCCGACAAGGCGTCGATCCGTGCCTTTTCGGCCAGCAGTCGGACTTCCGGCACGTCCTTCAGCCGTTCGCGTGCGAGGCTGAAATCGCCTGCTGACCAGAAAAGATGGGCAACAGCCGGGTCGCCATCACGGCCGGCACGACCGCTTTCCTGATAATAGGCCTCGATGGATTTGGGGATGCCGGCATGGGCGACGAAGCGCACATCCGGCTTGTCGATGCCCATGCCAAAGGCAACTGTTGCGACCATCACCATATCTTCGGATGCGACAAATTCCGCCTGTGCCGCTGCACGCGCAGCCGGGTCCATTCCCGCGTGGTAATAGGCGGCACGCCGCCCACTGCGCCCGATCAATTCCGCCAGTTTCTCCGCACGGTCGCGCGTCGTTGCATAGACAATCCCGGCACCGCGCCACCGCCGCACCGCAGAGGCGATCGCCGACCCCTTGTTTGTGCTGTTGGTAACGGCGTAGCGGATATTCGGCCGGTCAAAGCCGGAAACGATGGTCCCGCTTTCGGGTATGCCCAGTTGCTGCGCAATGTCTTCGCGGGTGTGTTCGTCCGCCGTTGCGGTCAGCGCCAATCGCGCGACATCTGGAAATTCGTCCATCATCGGACGAAGCAAGCGATAGTCGGGGCGGAAATCATGGCCCCATTCAGATACGCAATGTGCCTCGTCGATCGCAAAGAGCGCGATATTTGCTTCGTGGAGCAAGGTCCGGAAATCGGCGGTCGAGGCACGTTCGGGCGCTACATATAGCAGGTCCAACTCACCTGCCCGGAACCGGGTAATCGTTTCCGCCCTATTGTTGTCGGCTGAAGTCAGTGTTGCGGCCCGAATGCCGACAGCGCTCGCGGCGCGCAATTGATCGTGCATCAAGGCGATCAGGGGCGAAATTACGATGCAGGTGCCATCGAGAATCACTGCGGGCAACTGGTAACAAAGCGATTTGCCCGCACCCGTGGGCATTACCGCCAACGTGCTTTGTCCTTGCAGCGTGCGACTGACGACATCTTCCTGCACGCCGCGAAAGGCGGGAAAACCAAAAACGCGGTGCAGCACATCTGCAGGATTGGAATTGAGCGGTGTGCTGGCCATCGCCCGAGGCGCTAGGCCGGAAATCGGCCCAAGAACAGACCGCTCATGCCTGATCGATCACTAGCTTGTGGATAGTCGTGCCCGCGCCCCGTTATGCGGCGGCTTCAGGTTCCGCTTCTTTCTCGGCCTGTTGGCGCGTCCACATTTCGGCATATAGTCCGTTGCTTGCCAGCAGATCGGCATGGGTCCCGCGTTCGGCAATTCGCCCCGCGTCGAGCACGACAATCTCGTCGGCATCGACCACGGTCGAAAGCCGGTGCGCGATAACGATCGTGGTGCGTGCCTTTGCTACGGCATCAAGTGTGTCGAGTATCTCTGCCTCAGTCCGGCTGTCGAGGGCGCTTGTCGCTTCGTCGAGGATCAATATGGGCGGATTTTTGACGAGCGTTCGGGCAATCGCCACGCGCTGTTTCTCACCGCCAGACAATTTCAGTCCACGTTCGCCCACCTGCGTTTCATATTGGCGCGGCTGGGCGGAGATGAAATGGTGGATCTGGGCACCGCGCGCTGCATCCTCGATATCGCGCTGGTCGGCGCCCTCGCGGCCATATCCGATATTGTAACCGATGCTGTCGTTGAAAAGCACGGTATCCTGCGGAACTATACCGATATGCGATCGCAGCGAAGCTTGCGTCACGTCGCGCAAATCCTGCCCGTCGATCGTGATCCGGCCGCCGGTCACGTCGTAGAAGCGGTAAAGCAGCCGCGCGATCGTCGATTTCCCGGCACCGGACGGGCCCACAACGGCAAGTGTTTTGCCCGGCGGTACGGTCAGCGTCAGTCCATTCAGGATCTGCCGATCCTTGTCATAGCCAAAGGTGACATTTTCAAAATGCAGTTCACCGCCGCTCACATTCAGGGCAACTGCGCCGGGCTTGTCGACGATTTCAGCCTCGGTATCGATCAGGTCAAACATTGCGGCCATGTCGATCAGTCCTTGGCGGATCGTGCGATAAACCATGCCGAGCATATCGAGCGGACGGAAAAGCTGGGCGAGCAGGGTGTTGACGAGCACAACGTCACCGGTCGAGAATTTGCCCTGCGACCAGCCCCAAACCGAGTAGCCCATTGCGCCCGCCATCATCAAATTGGTAATCAGTGACTGGCCTATGTTTAACCAGGCGAGCGAGTTTTCCGATTTGACCGCTGCCTCGGCATAGCGGCGCGCGACCTTTGCATAATATTCCGACTCGCGATCCTCGGCGTTGAAATATTTGACGGTTTCATAGTTTAGCAGGCTGTCGACCGAGCGCGCGACCGTTGCCGTATCCAGCTCATTCATTTCCTCGCGCAGCTTGTTGCGCCAGTCGGTCACTCTTTGGGTGAAGAGGATATAGACGGTCACCATGGCGATCGTCGCGACGACTAAGCCAAAGCCGAACTTGATCCAGAAGATTACCAGCACAGCGGTCAGTTCGATCGCCGTCGGGGCGATGTTGAACAGCATGAAATAGAGCATGATGTCGATGCTCTTGGTGCCGCGTTCGATCACCTTGGTAACAGCCCCGGTACGGCGGTTCATATGGAACCGCATCGACAGGCGGTGCAGGTGGGCAAAGGTATGTTCGGCCAGCCGGCGGGTCGCATCCTGTCCGACGCGTTCGAACACCACATTGCGGATGTTATCGAACAACACGCCGCCGAATCGCGCGCCGGAATAGGCGACCACCAGCCCGATTGCGAGCCAGACCGCGTCTTCCAGCCCTGGTTTCATCTGGTCGACGGCCGCGCCATAGACGAAGCCCATGGAGAGCTGAACACCCTTGGACACGAGCACCAGCAGCATCGCGATGACGATCCGCACGCGAAGCGCCGTCATGTCCTTTGGCCAAAGATAGGGCAGAAACCGCTTCAACGTCGCAAATGTCGCGTCAGGCTTGGGCGAAGCCTTATCGTCCCCCTCGCCCCCGTTTGCGCTTGCCGTCATTCCTTGCATCGGAACCCTATAGGCCCGGAATTCAGGATCAGAAAGTGCCGCTGACGTTCAGCCGGTAGAAAGTGCCATAACGGTAATCGCCCTGTCGGGTGAAATCGACGGGGCCATTGCGACGATTGAGGTAGAAGGTCTCACGCGATTGTTCCCGCTGCCCCGCGAGATTCATCACGGTTCCACGTACCTTCAGGCCCAGCACATTCTTATGTTCGATATAGGCCTGCACAAACGGCCCTGTCCGGGCTTCACGGCCGAAATAATCGAGGCGGTAAAATCCGTTGTCGTAATTATCTTCGGCGAACAGCCCCCACGCCCATTGCGTATCGGGGATATCGTGTCGGAAATCGATGTTCCAATAGCTGCGTCCGCGATTGCTGATCGGTCGGCCGACAAGCAACAGCGGATCACGCACGCTGGTTGCTTGCAAGGCGAGCAGGGCATCCAGTTTGGCACCCTTGAAACCGATCGCATCCAAAACGAAACTGCCGTTGATCTCGCCGCGCAACCGCTTCGCGCTCGGCAGGTTGCCTACGGCTTCTTCGGTCAGGCTGATCGGGATCTGGTCGACAAGATCGCTGATCAGTTCACCGTCGAGCTTGAACTTGATCGAACCAGCTTTGCCAAGTGACCAATTTGCCTCATTTTCCCAAAGCCAGCTTTGCGGCGGGACGAGCTCGGGATTGTTGGCATTATTGTTGCCGTTCTGGACATCAACCGAGGCCAGAAAGTCGAAGAAGCTCAACTGGCCGACCTTGCGCTGGAACTTGCTTGAAAAACTGAGGTTGGACGTTGCTTTCCAGCTCAATGCCACAAAAGCTTTTGGGCGCCAGAATGTGCGGTTCGATCCGCCTGCGCCTGTCTGGCCGAGCTGGCTATATTCGCCGCCGATACTTGCCTGGACCGACAGCGTCGGTGACAGCGGGCGCCCATAGGCCAGAATTGCCTGGCCGCGTTTTTCCTCGACGCGTGATGTTGCGCCGGGCACCGGCACCGGCTGATAGGCGGTGCCTGCCAGCTGGAATAGCTCCGCTTCTGCGTCGAGATAATTGAGCGCGCCTTCCAGCGACACTTGCCAATCGGCCGGCCCCGCCTTCCAACGATACTCGCTACGCACGACCGTTTCGCCTTCATCGATGCGGCGTTCAAATCGCTGGCCTTGCGGCGGCGTGCCGTCGATGAAATCGCGCCGGAATTCGCTGGTGATCGGACTATGTTCAAACCGGCGGAAGCCGACCAGTTTCAACCTGCCAGGGCCGATCCCGAATTCATAATCGCCGCCAAGTTCATAATTCCATTCATCTTCTCGGCTGCGCTGCAATTCATCGATATCCGGGGTGCCTGGGGCGAAGCGGACAAAGTCGCTCTTTCTGCGAAAACGGAAAAATTCGAGTGCACCGTTGATGTTGAAGATATTACCGTTGTCGGCTTTCAGATTGTAACTGCCGGCAAGGCGGGGGCGGTCGCCGCGGTTCCGCGCCTCAATTGCCCTTGTATAGAGCAGTGTTCCGTCGGCGGCCCGCGTAAACTCCTCGCCCCATGCGCCGCCGCGAAAGCCATCATCATTGCTCAAGCCAAGGGTGAAATCGCCTTTGCCCAGACGGCCCGAAAGATTGACTTCGCCGGTTCTGCCGTTCGCGCCAATCTTTTCGCGCGTTTCGCCGCGCCACGCAAAATTGCCCTTCAGCCTGCCTTCACGCGCGACGATATTGAGCACCTGTCCGTTGATGCCCGAAACGTTGAACGTGGCCGCATCCGCGACTTCTAGACGCAGGACCGACGATACCGCGATCCGCGACAGTGCCGTTTCGGCGTCATTACTTTTGCCAGTGACGCGCTGACCGTTGATCAGCACATTCTGGCTGGCTTCACCCAGCCCGCGATCGTTGCTGACTTGTGTGATCGAAAAGCCTGGAATCTGCCGTACCATGTCGAGCGCGGTCTGCGGGGCAAAGCGTTCAAACTGGCTGGTGAGATAGATCTGGCGGCCATTCTCCAGCTGTGGTTCAAGGCCGGTTGCGCCGGATGGCAGGGTAAGGGGCGCAGCAACTGTATTTGCCGGACTGCTTTCCGCGCGCAGCGGGTGCGCGGTGGCGAGCGCCAACAGGCTGGCAGCGGCGGTAAGGCCGTTACGGGCGCAGAAAACGGTCATTCCCTCTCCAAAACCAAGGTTTGCAGGCATTCTTTCGGCCCGTTTGCGCTCCCTTGGCGTTGCCCTAGTTTTGCATGATGTTGGAATGAAGCCGCATTCGATCAGCGGCCAATGGTCAGGGACCAACTACATCCGGCGCGATAAAAGCATCCAGGCTGCGATCGCGTTGCACAGCGTGTATCCGGCATATAGCCCGAATATGAGGCCGGAATTGGCATGGGCGAAAAACAGCGCTCCCAGAAGAAGTATATATTCAACCATATAGCTTCCGTTTCGGCCAAAATGCCGGCCGAAATACAGCTTGGTATCCTCAACAAAGGGATGGCCGGATTCCATTACTGCCTTGTGCATCGCGAAATTGGCGACGCCGAGGACGAAGCAGGCGATCAGGAACATCTGTCGCCCGCCTCAATCATTGCGCAGTTGCCGGTTCGGCCTTTTCTGGGCGCAGGCTGGTACCTGCCCGGCCGCCGCGGAAGGAGGAGAACCAGCTCAGCGGGCTTAGTCCGGTCGTGCCGTCGAGCGAGAAAGTGATGATTTCCGCTCGTCCGCCAATCCGCTCCCATGCGACCGGGCCGCCAAGCCCAATCGGCGCATCGACGCGGCTGTCGGCGCTGTTGTCACGATTGTCTCCCAGAAGATAGAAATGCCCGGCCGGAATGCGCAGCGGCGCGACATCGTCGGTTGTACCGCGACGGGCATCGATCGTGTCATAGCTGACGCCGTTGGGCAGCGTTTCGCGCACGATTGTCACATAGCAATGCAGTGAACCGTCGGCTTCCTGCGCCAATGCGCCGGGAAAGTCGATTTCGGTGCATGGATTATTGGCATCGACTGCCAGATCCTTTGCCGGCTGCGCCTCTTGACGAACGGGCCGTCCATTGAGGAAAATCTGGCCGTCGCGCATTTCGAAAAGATCGCCCGGCATGCCTATCACGCGCTTGATATAATCCTGATTCTTGTCCTCAGGGGTCAGGATCACGACATCGCCGCGCTCTGGCATTGATCCCCAGATGCGGCCCTTCATTTCGGGAACGGTGAAGGCGAGCGAATCCACTTCATCGCGCAGCACCAGCCAGCGGAACAGAGCCACCGGGTTCGGAATGGTCGGTGAAACGAAGCTCCAGCCATAGGCATATTTGGAAACGAACAGCCGGTCGCCGACCAGCAGCGTCGGCATCATTGATATCGAGGGGATATAAAAAGGTTTTGCGATGAAGCTGTGAAAGCCGAGCACCGCCAGCAGCAACCAGAACAGCCCTTTCAGCTCCGCCCAAAGGCTTGCGGCCCAGCCGGGTTTTTCGGCTTCCGCATGTGCCGCTGCAGCTTCTGGAACGGCATTATTCTTGTCTTCGGGGGTAAGTTCAGGGGTCAAACTGCTCATGCTCTCGCTATCGCTACCGCCTCGATGATTACAAAGGCCTGCGCCCAAGGGTGATCGTCGGTCAGCGTCAAATGAATCCGGGCCTCATAGCCGTCCGGAACCATCGCGTCGAGCCGTGCTTTCGCTCCGCCGGTCAAGGCGAGAGTCGGTGCACCTGAGGGTGCGTTGACGACGCCGATATCCTTCATGAACACGCCGCGCTTAAAACCAGTGCCTACGGCTTTGCTAAACGCCTCTTTGGCGGCGAAGCGCTTGGCGTAGGTGCCTGCTGCTGTGAACGGGCGTTTGGCTGCTTTCGCATTTTCGACATCTGTGAAGACGCGAGCCTTAAACCGTTCGCCAAATCGATCCAGCGAGTTCTGGATCCGCTCGATATTGCAAAGGTCAGAGCCGAGCCCGATGATCACCGCGCGGCGTCCATCAGCGTGCGCATCCGTCGCACGCTTTCTTCCAGTCCGATAAAGATCGCCTCGCCAACCAGATAATGGCCGATATTCAGTTCGGCGAGTTGGGGGATGGCGGCGATCGGCTGGACATTCTCAAAAGTCAGGCCGTGGCCGGCATGCGGCTCAATACCATTTTTCGCGGCCAGCGCGGCGGCATCGCCGACACGTTTCAGTTCGCGTTCGACGCCGGGGCCATCATTGTCGAGAAACAGATGGGCATAGCGGCCGGTGTGAAACTCGACCACCGGAGCACGCAGGCGCATCGCCGCCTCAATTTGCTGCGCTTCGGGCTCGATAAACAGGCTGACCCTGATCCCCGCATCAAGCAGCCGCGTGACGATCGGCGCGAGATGATTATGTTGTCCCGCCGCATCGAGCCCGCCCTCTGTCGTGCGTTCCTCGCGCCGTTCGGGGACGATGCAGGCGGCATGCGGCTTGTGATGCAACGCGATCGCCAGCATTTCCTCGGTTGCGGCCATTTCAAGATTCACCGGCAACTGCGCCTGCGCCATGATCGCATCGAGATCGGTGTCGCGGATATGCCGCCGGTCTTCGCGCAGGTGGACGGTTATCCCGTCGCCGCCCGCTGCCTCGACAATACGCACAGCCCGCATCGGATCAGGGTGATCGCCGCCGCGCGCGTTGCGGATCGTAGCGACATGATCGATGTTGACACCGAGGCGGAGCATTGGGTTCATGCGATCTTGCGGCTTCCGGGCTTCGTCGCCGGAATGGCTGCGAGTTCGGCAGGAACCTCCTCGGGCGCGTAGGTCGGAAAGTTCAATTCGATCAGAGGGTAGAAGGGCACGCCCAGATCAGCTGTGCCGCCCGACCGGTCGATGATGGATGCCGCTGCGATCACCTCGCCGCCGGCTTCTTCAACGGCCTTGATTGCTTCACGCGATGAAAGGCCAGTGGTTACGACATCTTCGACCAGCAGCACTTTCTGGCCCGGTTCAATGGAAAAACCGCGACGAAGCCCGAATACGCCATCCGGACGCTCTACGAAAAGGGCGTTCACCTCAAGCGCGCGGCCCATTTCATGGCCGATGATAATGCCGCCCATTGCGGGCGAGATTACCACCTCGATCGCACTGCGCACTTCGCGCGGCAATTTCTGCGCAATCGCAATTGCAATGCGGCTCGCGCGGGCAGGATCCATCAAAAGTCGCGCACATTGCAGATAGTTGGCGCTATGCCGTCCGGACGAGAGCAGGAAATGCCCTTCTAGCAAAGCTTCGGCAGCGCGGAATTCGGAGAGGATTTCATCTTCGGTCATGTTTTTGGGAGAGCCTTTATATGACGTGCAATTGCGGTTGCGCAGTTTGCAACGCAATTAGGTGGAAAACCCGCACAAATAAATGCAAAAATTGCTATTGCGGGTGCTTGAGGCTTGTGACAAGCGCGCCTATAAGCCGCGCCAAATCGCGGTTTTTGATAAGCGATGTTATGGCAAGTGGCGGAAACGTCGTTTCAAGATTACGGGGCTAACGTAATGAATGTTTTGAAGAAATTTATTCTGGCTTGCGGACTGCTGATGGTGCCCGCGCTGGTTTCGGCGCAGGCCGCGAATCCTGCCCCGGCACCCGCCGCTGCTGAGGCAAAAGCGGTGCCGGCACCGGTCCCGGGCAATGCCGCGGCCGTTCCGGCCGCTGGTGAGGCGCCTGCCGCGCCGGCTGCAGATGCCGCCGCCGCACCTGCTGCTGCCGATGATGGTTCGCTTCCCGGCTACACGCCGCTGGCTCCTGATTATGCCAACAGCGTTGGTATGCCGCATGAGCGCGGCGTCGATTTCCAGGAACAGTTCAGCCCCAATGGCCATTATGCGAAATGGATCAACAATGTGATCCTGCTGCCGATCATCATTGCCATTGCGCTCTTCGTATTGGGCCTGCTCCTCTGGGTGATCGTCCGCTATCGCCGCGCGGCAAACCCCAATCCTTCGAAGACGACGCATAACACCGCGATTGAGGTGATCTGGACGCTGGTTCCGGTGCTGATCCTGCTTGGTATTGCGTACCCCTCGCTCGACCTGCTCGCAAAGCAGTTCAAGCCCGCCCCCAAGGAAGCGGTGACCGTGAAGGTGACTGGTTATCAATGGTATTGGGGTTACACCTATCCCGACCATGGCGGCTTTGAAGTTGTATCGAACATGCTCAAGGAGCAGGCCGACGTGAATGCCGGTGAGCGCTTCCGTACCGAAAATGACGGTCCGAAGCTGCTTGCAGTCGACAACCGCATGGTCGTGCCGGCTGGCGTTCCGCTGCGCATCCAGACCACCGCTGCTGACGTCATTCACGCTTTTGCGGTGCCTTCGCTCTGGTTCAAGCTGGATGCCGTTCCTGGCCGGTTGAATGAAAAGGCGCTGCTGATCGAAAAGCCGGGCGTCTATTTTGGCCAATGCTCTGAACTTTGCGGTGCACGTCACGCGTTCATGCCGATCGTGGTTGAGGCGCTGCCGCCCGCGCAATTCGCGGCTTGGGTAAAGGCAAAGGGTGGCGCGATGCCGGGCGAAAAGCCGGCTGAGGCTGCGGCTCCTGCCGCTGCCGCACCGGCTGCCGCCGCACCCGCCGCTACTGAAACTGCCAATGCCGCCACTCCGGCGCCTGCTGCACAATAAAACAAGAGGTCGACTCACATGACGACAATCGCCGCCAATCCCGCTGATCTCCATGATCATGCGCATGACGCTGACCATAAGCCGGGCTTCTTTGCCCGCTGGTTCATGTCCACCAACCACAAGGATATCGGAACGCTGTATCTGATCTTCGCAATCTTTGCCGGCATTATTGGCGGCGGGATTTCGGGTTTGATGCGGCTTGAGCTTGCTGAGCCCGGCATCCAGTATCTCCAGACCTGGGCGAGCTGGCACAATTCGATGGTTGGCGGCGGTGCTGCCAGCCTCGATGAAGCCTATCATATGTGGAACGTGCTCATCACTGCGCACGGCCTGATCATGGTCTTCTTCATGGTCATGCCTGCAATCATCGGTGGTTTCGGCAACTGGTTTGTGCCTCTGATGATCGGCGCACCCGACATGGCGTTCCCGCGCATGAACAATATCAGCTTCTGGTTGACGGTCGTTGCGTTCCTGATGCTCCTTGGATCAAGCTTTGTTCCGGGTGGTACGGGCTATGGCGCCGGTACGGGTTGGACGGTCTATGCACCGCTTTCAACCAGCGGTTCGGTCGGCCCCGCAGTCGACATGGCGATTTTCTCGCTCCACCTTGCAGGTGCCGCGTCGATCCTCGGTGCTGTTAACTTCATCACCACAATTTTCAACATGCGTGCGCCGGGCATGACCCTGCATAAAATGCCGCTGTTTGTCTGGTCGGTTCTGGTCACGGCATTCCTGCTGCTGCTCGCCCTTCCGGTTCTTGCGGCCGCTATCACCATGTTGCTCGTTGACCGCAATTTCGGCGGTGCATTCTTTGATGCAGCGGCCGGTGGTGACCCGATCCTTTACCAGCATCTCTTCTGGTTCTTCGGCCACCCCGAAGTGTACATCATGATTCTGCCCGGCTTCGGCATCGTCAGCCAGATTGTTGCGACCTTCAGCCGCAAGCCGGTCTTCGGCTATCTCGGCATGGCTTATGCGATGGTCGCGATTGGTGTGGTCGGGTTCGTCGTTTGGGCGCACCACATGTTCACGATCGGCATGAGCGTCGAAATGAAGATGTACTTCACCGCGGCAACGATGGTGATCGCCGTTCCCACCGGCATCAAGATCTTTAGCTGGATCGCAACCATGTGGGGCGGTTCGCTCAGCTTCAAGACCCCGATGGTCTGGGCTCTTGGCTTCATCTTCATGTTCACCGTTGGTGGCGTGACCGGTGTCGTCCTTGCCAATGGCGGTATCGACGATAACCTGCACGATACCTATTATGTTGTCGCGCATTTCCACTATGTGCTTTCGCTGGGTGCCGTCTTCTCGCTGTTCGCCGGTTTCTACTACTGGTTCGGCAAGATGAGTGGTCGCCATCTGAGCGAATTCCTCGGCCATCTCCACTTCTGGGTATTCTTCATCGGCGTGAACATGCTGTTCTTCCCGATGCACTTCCTCGGAAATCAGGGCATGCCGCGTCGCTATCCCGACTATCCGGAAGCCTATGCGCACTGGAACGAAATCGCGTCATATGGCTATGCCGTGATGGGCGTTGGCGTTCTGATCTTCTTCGTCAACGTGATCTGGTCGCTTGTCGCTGGTCGCAAGGCGGAAGACAATTATTGGGGTGAAGGTGCAACGACCCTCGAATGGACGTTGACCAGCCCGCCGCCTTATCACCAGTTCGAAACGCTGCCGGTGATCAAGTAAGCCGAAAATGCTCTCATCCCGCGTGCAAGCTGCATGCGGGAGGGGAGAGGGAAGCGCGCCTTGGGCCATGCTCTTCCCTTGTTCCAAGGCCCGAACCTGGCTCCTTACGGTAACGTCAGGGGTAGGAAAACAGATGACAACGACAACGCATGACATCGGATTGCCTGCCCGTTGGCAGGATTTCTGGGCGCTGACCAAGCCTCGGGTGATGTCCCTTGTCGTTTTTACGGCACTGTGCGGATTATTGGCCGCGCCGGGCTCGATCCACCCGGTGATCGCCTTTACCGCAATCCTGTGCATCGCGACCGGGGCCGGAGCCTCAGGTGCTTTGAACCAATGGTATGAAGCCGAACTTGACGCCAAGATGCAGCGCACGGCATCGCGTCCGCTCCCGGCGGGACGGATGGACAAAACATCGGCGCTGCATTTCGGTATCGGGCTGGCCGCCTTTTCGGTCGGCATCATGGGCGTTGCCGTCGGTTGGTTGGCAGCCGGAATTTTGGCTTTTTCGATACTGTTTTACGCCGTCATTTATACGATGTGGCTAAAGCCTAATACGCCGCAAAACATTGTGATCGGCGGTGCAGCGGGAGCATTTCCGCCAGTAATCGGTTGGGCCGCAGTAACGGGTGACATCACGATCCTCCCCATACTGATGTTCTCCATCATCTTTTTCTGGACGCCGCCGCATTTCTGGGCCCTCGCGCTGTTCATGAAATCTGATTATGGCGCGGCCGGTATCCCGATGTTGCCCAATGTTTCGGGACAGCGCGTCACCCGCAATCAGATTTTCGGATATAGCTGGGTGCTCGCCATTGTTGCCATTGCACCTTGGCTGATGGGAATGACGGGCGCGATCTACGGCGGTGTGTCGGTCGTCCTCAATCTGCTGTTTCTGGCGCTGGCTTTGCCTGTCTGGCGCAGCGAGACCAAAGAAGCCGCCGAAATGAAGGCCGAAAAGCGGCTCTTCGCTTATTCGGTTCTCTATCTTTTCGTACTTTTTGCAGCGCTTGCGCTCGATAGGATGCTGCTGGCATGACCGAACAGGAAAAAAAGCCCGTCGATATGGGCCCGCGAATGGTAGGCAGCCTCAGCGTGGATGAAAGCCGTCTGGTGCGCGAGCGTCAGGCCAGCCGTTCAAATGTCATGGGCTTCGTCCTGATCGGTCTTTGTGTGCTATTCTTTGCAATCACCATTGTTAAAGTCGGAGTATGGGGATGAATGACGTTGCCAATCCGAAGCCCAAATCCAATCTGAAGACGGGCCTCATGGCTGGCGGCCTTGCCGTTGCCATGGTGGGCATGGGCTTTGCTGCTGTGCCGCTTTACCGCATTTTCTGCCAAATCACAGGATTTGGCGGAACGACGATGCGGGTCAGCGAAGCGCAAGCTGCGACGATTCCTGTAAGCAACAAGACCATCGTTGTTCGTTTCGACGCGAACCAGCGCGACCTGCCTTGGGACTTCAGACCCGAAAGGCCGACCGATACGGTCAGCATCGGCGCACGTGACATGTCGGTCTATATTGCGAAAAACAATTCCAATCAGCCGGTCAAGGGCATGGCGACGTTCAACGTCAGCCCCGCTCAAGCAGGCCAATATTTCAACAAGGTTCAATGTTTCTGCTTTACCGAGCAGATATTGCAACCCGGGCAACAGGTGCGGATGCCCGTACTCTATTATGTCGATCCGAAGATTATGACCGATCCGGATACCAAGGACATCGAAGAAATTACCCTCAGCTATACCTTCTATCCCGTGGACGAGACGGAAACGGGAAGCTAAGGGCTAAAAAAAACAGGTTAGGGAATAGGGAAGTCAAGCAATGGCCGGTGCCAAGAACCACGATTATCATATCCTCCCGCCGAGCGCGACGCCGATCATCGGTTCGTTTGCGGCGTTCACCATGTTCTTCGGGCTGGTGATGTGGATGCACCCCAAGGAATTGGGCAGCTACGGCAGCCTAATTTTCGGTGTAGGCCTGCTAGGCGTGCTCTATACTTTCTGGACATGGTGGGCTGACACTATCCGTGAAGCCCATGCCGGTGATCACACACCGGTGGTGCAATTGCACCTGCGCTACGGCATGATCCTGTTTATCGCATCGGAAGTGATGTTCTTCGTAGGCTGGTTCTGGGCCTGGTTTGATTTCTCGCTTTTCCCGAAGGCACTGCAGATCGAAATCGACCATGCAACCCACGCCTTCGCCGTCACTAACATGATCGGTCAGGAAGGCGCCGAGGCATTCAAGCAATGGCCGCCCAAGGGCATGCAGGTGTTTGATGCTTTCAGCCTACCTTTGCTCAACACGCTGATCCTGCTCTGCTCGGGGACAACCGTAACTTGGGCGCACCACTCGCTGATCAATGGCGACCGTAAGGGTCTGATCAACGGTCTGTGGCTGACCATCGGTCTTGGCCTGCTCTTCAGCTGCATCCAGGCTTATGAATATGCCATTGCGCCGTTCCCCTTTGCCGGTCTGAACTATGGCTCAGCCTTCTTCATGGCGACGGGTTTCCATGGTTTCCACGTCATTGTCGGAACGATCTTCCTGATGGTCTGCCTTGGACGCGCCTATAAGGGTCACTTCACACCGAAGCAGCACTTCGGTTTTGAAGCAGCGGCCTGGTACTGGCACTTCGTCGACGTCGTCTGGCTGTTCCTCTTCATCGCCATCTATGTCTGGGGTGGATGGGGCGCGCCGGTCCATTGATCGGCAGTCAGGTCCTATGACCGACATAGAAGAAACCGAAAAAGGGCAGCCTGGCATCGCCGTGGCTGCCCTTTTTGGCCTTTGTCCGGAATGCGGTGCCAAAACGCTGTTCGCTGCCCCAGCGCAATTTGCCGATCGATGCGACAATTGTGGCCTAGATTATTCGGCTTTCAATGTGGGGGATGGGCCAGCCGCCATTTTGACCCTGTTGCTGGGCGCACTGATTATCGCGGCTGCAATTTCGCTTGATGTTGCGGTGAGACCACCCTTCTGGGTCCATGTCCTGATCTGGGTGCCGGTTACCAGCCTGATGGTGCTGTTCTCGCTTCGCATCGCAAAAGGGGCCTTGCTGATTGCAGAGCATCGGAACAAGGCCCGCGAGGGCAAGCTCGCAGATAAGGACCCGGAAGAATGAAGATCCGCTTTCCGATCGTCGCCACAATCATCGTTGCGGCCGCCGTGGTGGTGATGGTCGCGCTCGGTGTGTGGCAGTTGCAGCGCAAGGGTGAAAAAGAGGCGCTGATCGCTCTCTATGCCGCCAATCGTGCCAAGTCTGAAATCAGCTATCCTGCATTGGGTCCGGTATCGGATATGTCGATGTTCCGGAAATCCACTGTCACGTGCCTCAAGGTCGTCCGCTGGCAGGCAAGTGCAGGGAAGGACGCACAAGGTCGCAGCGGCATCCGATATATTGCGGAATGCACCGCAGGTGGAGCTGAAGGTCCCGGCATTCTCGTGCTTGCAGGCGTTGCAGACCGCCCTGATCTGACGCCTGCATGGACCGGCGGTGCCGTGACCGGCTTGATCGTCACCGAACCTGATAAGCGCAGCCTGCTTCAAAAGGCGCTTGGGAGCGATGTCGTGCTGCGCCCGATGTTGATCGCTACGAGCCCGGTCGAAGGTTTGCGCGCGCCTTCGCAACCCAAGCCCGAGGATGTTGCCAACAACCATCTCGCTTATGCTGTACAGTGGTTCTTGTTCGCCGCGGCTGCCGCGATCATCTATCTTCTTGCGCTTCGCAAACGGCAGGGGCTGACGCGAAATCTGACAGTGATATTTTCCCATGACCCGCTGTTTTACGCGGTCGCAATACTTGCGATCACGCTCGTCGGCTTAGCCAAGGGGGGCTTTTCGGGCTTGGGTGCTGCATCCACGCCATTATTGGTGCTGGTGATGGATCCGATCAAGGCCGCGGCGATGCTGTTGCCCATCTTGATCCTTCAGGACATTGTCGGCGTCTGGTCATTCCGCAAAAGCTTTGATCGCACCGTGCTTGTCTGGATGGTGCCCGGCGCCGCTGTCGGTATCTTCATGGGCTGGTCTCTTGCCAGCGCCGTCAATGTCGACTGGGTCAAGGGGGCGGTTGGCGCGATCTCCTTGCTGTTCGGAATTGAACGGCTTGCAGCCTATTATGGACGGCGCTTGCGCGTTGGAAAGCCATTGCCTGAATGGGTCGGCAGCCTGTGGGGAGTTGTTGCCGGCTTTACCAGCCATATCGCCCATGCCGGCGGCCCGCCCTTCCAGGCGTGGACACTTGGACGCGGGATGACGCCCACCATTTATGCGGGAACCGCCGCGATATTCTTTGCGATCATTAATTGGATGAAGGTGCCAGCCTATTGGCAATTGGGCCAGTTTGACCGTGAAACTCTGGGCCTAGCTCTGCTGTTCGCGCCTGTGGCGATCGCGAGCACCACTGCCGGCGTCTTTCTTGTACGCCGCGTTTCACCAGCACGCTTCCAACTGCTTGTCAGCGGGCTGATGATTATATTGGGAGCCGAGTTGATTCGTCAGGCTATTTGGTAAGCGCGCCTTATTTGGGCGCGAGCACCATCAGCATTTGCCGGCCTTCGAGGCGGGGATAAGCCTCAACCTTCGCGGTTTCGGTCATGTCTTCGGCCACACGCTGCAGCAACGCCATGCCGAGCTGCTGGTGCGACATTTCGCGACCGCGGAAACGCAAGGTCACCTTGACCTTGTCACCTTCGCCAATGAATTCGACGATCTTCTTCATCTTCGTCATATAGTCATGATCGTCGATGTTCGGACGCATCTTGATCTCCTTGATCTCCTGCGTCTTTTGGCTCTTACGGGCAAGATTGGCCTTTTTCTGGGCCTCATATTTGAACTTGCCGACGTCGAGAAATTTGCAGACCGGCGGGTCGGCATTGGGGGATACCTCAACAAGGTCGAGGCCGACTTCGGCAGCTTGGGCAATCGCTTCGCGGGTGTACATCACCCCCAGATTTTCGCCTTCTTCATCGATGACGCGAACCTTGTCGCTCTGGATGAATTCATTGTAGCGCGGTCCACTTTTGACCGGTGGCGTCAACATTCGCCTTTGAACTGGGGCAGCGATAGCAAATACTCCTAAAATCTAGATTGAGCCGCCCTTACCGCGAATCGGTGCGCAAATAAAGGGGGGCGCGCAATCGGCGCGCGTTTTATGCGCTAGCGTTGCAACGGGCTGCTCGACGGGGCCGTTTCAAGCCGGCACTGGAGGCTCGCTATGCGGGAACATTGCGGCAAGTGCCGTATCAGATAGAGCGAGGATGGTTTTATAGGCTTCAGCAGGATAGCCGAGATGCGGTTTTGCCGGATCATAAGGCGGCTGGGCAACTGACCCGTCAGCCCCGTCATAACCATCCGGATTTACAAAAGCGTCCGCCTCTTCCGCGCTGATCCCGATCTTTGCCAATACCGTCGGATCGATCCAGCGATCTGGCGCAACCGTCATTCCGGGGCAGGCAACTTCGAGCGTCAAATGTTCGGGCCCGCCGAAATAGATCGATTTGCACATGCCATGATCGAGCGGCCCGATCACATTGACACCCTTGGTCCGGATCCGGTCGCGCATCGCCAGCAATCGATCTTCATTTTCGACATGGAAGGCCAGATGCTGCATAGTTCCGGGGGCGCTGTTCCCGGCACCGGTGCCTGCATGGGTCACGCCCATTGTCATTGGGGTGTCTGCCGTTTGCGGCAATTGCACCAGCGAGAAATAGCAGCCGTTATCGAGCTTCAGAAAGGCATGGATGCCACCAGGAACGCCATGCATGTCAAAAATTGCAACCAGCGGCGCGCCCAGAACGTCGGAGAAGAACTCGATTTGGCGTTTCATGTCGCCGGTCATCACTGCGATATGATGGATGCCTGTTGGTTGAACCATTTGCTTTTCCTCTCCTCCGGAGCAATGTGCCGCAACGAGGAGAGCTTGCCAAATGGAAATCGTGCGGACGCCTTACGCAGTGGTCTACAAGGAGGAATCGGCCTTCAAGGATGTCTATGGCGGCGCGGGAGGTGCGGTTTTTGTTGAGTGCATGGCGATCAGGCCGAAGGATGTTCCATCCAAGCGCGCCATCGTTTTCACCCATCCAATCGGCGGCGGTTCTTTCCTGCCGTTGGTGACAGCACTTGCCGCAGGCGGGCACCACATTCTCTATGTGAACCCTCGCTATCGTGGCAACGATACAGCGTTGGTGATGGAAAAATGCATCAGCGATCTTGCCGCCGCCTTGCGTCATGCCCGCGACAAACTGGGTTATGAACAGATCATTCTGGGCGGATGGTCTGGTGGTGGATCCATGTCGCTTTTCTATCAGGATCAGGCAGAGAACCCCACGATCACTCATACACCTGCAGGCGACACTTATGACCTTACCGCAATCGAAATGCCTAAGGTCGATGGCATCATGCTGCTCGCTGCGCATATCAGCCGCGCGATGACGCTGACCGAATGGATTGACCCGTCGATTCTCGATGAGAATAAACCGTTCGATCGCGATGCGGATCTTAACATCTATGATCCGGACAACCCCAACAAGGCACCCTATGATGAGGCTTATGTCGCTAGATTCCGCAACGCGCAAATTGCACGCAATCGGCGGATCACGGCTTGGGTCAAGGAAGAACTGGCTGCGATCCAAGCAAGCGATACCCCTAGTGCAGAACGCGCTTTCGTCGTTCATGGGACGATGGCCGATGTCCGCTGGACCGACCCCTCGCAGGATCCTTCTGATCGGCGGTCGTATGAATGCTATCTCGGCGTGCCCAAGGTCGCCAATGATGGACCAGTAGGCCTGGCGCGTTTTACGACGTTGCGCAGCTGGCTGTCGCAATGGAGCTATGACGATACCAACGCGACCGGCCTCGGCAATGCCGCACGAATCAGCTGCCCGGTGCTGGTAATTAACAACACTGCCGACCTTGCCTGCACCCCAAGCCACGCCCAACGGCTGTTCGCGGCGATTGGGCATGCGGACAAGGAGTATGCCGATGTCGCAGGGGCCGACCATTATTATATTGAACGGCCAGAGCTGTTGCCGGTTGCCGTTGAACTTTGCAGCGACTGGATCGCCCGGAAATTCGGCTAGTTGAGCAGCCGCATAATCGCTGCCACGCCTGCGACACCAAGGATGATTCCCACCAGCGTCCGCCACACAGGCTCGCTCACTCGACCAAAGGCGAGCTCGCCCAAACGTGTGCCGATATAAAGGGCCGGGTAGAATAAGAGCGAAACCCAGAGGAGGTGCAAGTCCGCAA
Source organism: Sphingomonadales bacterium (assembly GCA_021298455.1). Classification (GTDB taxonomy): domain Bacteria; phylum Pseudomonadota; class Alphaproteobacteria; order Sphingomonadales; family Sphingomonadaceae; genus Sphingorhabdus_B; species Sphingorhabdus_B rara. Next base: position 20,576 of record JAJTFR010000011.1, read on the forward strand.
CACCCATCGCAAAGGCGGCAATGCTGCCGGCGATTGCGGTTGCAAAAAAGACCATCAACATCGAGGCGCGAGCAATGGCGGGTGGAAGCCGGCGGCGCATGTAGAAGGGTACAACCGGCGGCCCCGGCATGGAGGCAAAGCCGGTGAGAAGGCCCGCCGCAATCCCTGTTGTCACACTTTCCTTTCGGCCCGGTACTGCGCCAGCCTTAGCGGGCACAAACAGCATACCAAACGCGGCCAGCGCGATCAGTGCGATGGCAAGACGCGCGACATCGGGCGGCGTGACTGAAAGCAGCCAGACACCCGGCGGGGTCGCCAGCATCGCTGCGGCGGCAATCGGGAAAGCGGTCGATCGTTCACCATTGGCGAGGATTTGTTTGAGCCCGATCGGCCCTGCCAGCAATTGCAGCAGGATTGAAATCACCACGGCATCGGTTGGAGGTACGATTAAACCGAGCAATGGTACGAGGATTATAGCCAGGCCAAAGCCCGTCAGCCCGCGCACCAGTGACGCGCCGAAAACGAGCATCAGCGCTGCGGCAAAGGTAAGCGGATCAAAGCCGCCGAGCAGGCCGGCCCAGTTCATTGCGTCTGCAAGATGTCTTGCGGCATTGTCCCCCGTGCCGCGCTCACAGGCTCAATGCCCCATCGCCTCATGGTCGACTTCGCCGTCAGCTGCTGCTGCCGGCTTGGCGCCGCGCTTGTCGAGCCATGCCTGCATTTCCTTGATCTCGGCTTCCTGCGCCGCAATCACCTTTTGGGCGAGCGCGCGGACTTCCGGATCCTTGCCATGTTCGAGCGCGACCTTGGCCATTTCGACGGCGCCCTCATGATGCGGGATCATGCCCTGCATGAAGGCGATGTCGGCATCGGCATCGATGCTGACCCCCATCGCCTTGTGCATTTTGTCGTTCGCAGCCGAATAGGCCTTTTGCGCTGCGTTGTAATTGGCGGTTGCGTCTGCAGCGGCATCGGTGGTTTCGGTCGCGGGCTGTTGGCAGCCGGCAAGAAGCAATAGCGGGGCCGCGAGAAAGGGAAGGGCTTTCATGATCGTCTCCTTCTTGAAAGGGGATTAACGCAAATCGGGTGGGGTTGCTTCGCTGATCAACATCGTGACCGCTTCGTCAATTGACATGATCCGCTGGCCTTCTTGGCCCAAGGTGCGAATTGCGACCTTGCCCTCTTCGGCCTCGCGATTGCCCACGACCAGCAGATGCGGAACCTTAGCAAGGCTGTGTTCGCGCACCTTGTAATTGATCTTCTCATTACGAAGGTCGGTTTCAACGCGGATGCCGGCGGCTTTCAACTTTTCGCTTACCTGGTTGGCATAAGCGTCGGCGTCGGAAACGATTGTCGCCACAACCGCCTGAACCGGTGCCAGCCAGGCCGGGAAGCGACCTGCATAATGTTCGATCAAGATGCCGATAAAGCGTTCATAGCTGCCAAAGATCGCGCGGTGGAGCATGACGGGGCGGTGCTTTGCGCCATCCTCACCGACATAGCTTGCGTCGAGACGTTCGGGCAGCACGCGGTCGGACTGGATCGTGCCGACCTGCCAAGTACGGCCGATCGCATCGGTGAGATGCCATTCGAGCTTGGGTGCGTAAAATGCGCCTTCGCCGGGCAGTTCTTCCCAGCCATATTGCTCGGTCGCGAGGCCGGCCTTGACGACTGCGTCGCGCAATTCCTGTTCGGCCTTGTCCCAATCAGCTTCGCTGCCGAAGCGCTTTTCGGGGCGCAGCGCCAGCTTGATCGAATAGGTAAAGCCGAAATCCTTGTAGATCCGGTCTGCGAGCGCGCAGAAATCCTGCACCTCTTGCACAATCTGATCTTCGCGGCAGAAGATGTGGGCGTCGTCCTGCGTGAACTGTCGCACGCGCATCAACCCGTGGAGTGCGCCATGCGGCTCGTTGCGATGGCAACAGCCATTTTCGTAAAGCCGCAAAGGCAGGTCGCGGTAGGATTTGATGCCCTGACGGAAGATCAGGACATGCGCCGGGCAGTTCATCGGCTTCAGTGCCATCCAGTCGGCCTCGCCGGAAATCACTGGGCCTTCGTCATCGACATTGGGCACTTCGTCAGGGATGACGAACATATTCTCGCGATATTTGCCCCAATGGCCTGATTGTTCCCACTGGCGTGCGTCCATCACCTGTGGTGTCTTGACCTCACGATAGCCGGCATCATCGATTGCGCGGCGCATATAGGCTTCCAACTGACGCCATACGACAAAGCCATGCGGATGCCAGAAGACGCTGCCATGCGCTTCTTGTTGCAGGTGGAACAGGTCCATTTCTGCACCCAAGCGGCGATGGTCGCGCTTCGCTGCTTCTTCAAGGCGGATGAGGTGTGCGTCGAGCTGCTTCTTGTTGAGCCAGCCAGTGCCATAAATGCGCGTCAGCTGTGCATTTTTCTGGTCGCCGCGCCAATAGGCACCCGAAACGCGGGTCAGCTTGAACGCTGCCGGATCAAGCTTGCCGGTGGAGGCCAGATGCGGTCCGCGGCACATGTCCATCCAGTCATCGCCGGACCAGTAGACAGAGAGTTCCTCGCCCTCGGGCAATTCGGCCGCCCATTCGGCCTTGAAGCTTTCGCCCGCAGCGGTCCATGTTGCGATTAGTTCATCGCGGCTTTTCACTTCGCGGCGCAGCGGTTTGTCGGCGCGTATGATCTCGCGCATTGCCTCTTCGATTGCCGGAAGGTCATCCTCGGTAAATGGTCCGCGGCTGGAGGGTGCCATCACGTCATAATAAAAGCCGTCATCGGTCGCAGGACCAAAGGTGATCTGCGTTCCCGGATGCAGTTTCTGAACGGCTTCGGCAAGGACATGCGCAAAGTCATGGCGTGCGAGCTCAAGCGCGTCTGCCTCATCGCGGGAGGTGATCAGCGCGAGTTGCGTATCGGCGTCCAACGGACGCATGATATCGCGCACTTCGCCGTCGATACGCGCGGCGATCGCCGCCTTGGCAAGACCGGGCCCGATTGCGGCGGCAATGTCTGCGGGGGTAGTCCCGCGCGCGACTTCACGGGCAGAGCCATCGGGAAGGGTGACGCGGATCATATCAGACATCGGGAATACTAGCTTTCAGGATTGATTGGAGAGGACCCTTTGCCAGTCTGTGGGGCAGGCCGCAAGGGCGGAACGCGATAGATCAAGGAAGGTGGCCACCCCATATTCCTTATCGATTTTACATCGCGTCACCTGCCTTGCTTGACAACCGCTGCTGCCATCGCGCACCAATGCGCGGTATCGATAGGGGAGGGCAGAGCGCTATGACAGACAATGACGCGAGGGCGCCGAGTGCCATCACGTTCCACGGAAGTTGGACGGATTTTGCAAAGATCGCGCTGCCCAATGTCCTCCTGACTTTGGTCACCCTTGGTTTCTACCGTTTCTGGGCGACGACGCGCGAACGGCAATATCTTTGGGGGCATACGCGCTTCATTGATGAGCCGCTCGAATGGACCGGCCGCGGACTGGAATTGTTCATCGGCTTCATCATGGTCTTTTTCGTGATCGTGATCCCGATCGTGCTGATCCAGTTCGTACTTCAAGGCATGCTCTTGCAGGGGCAGCCGGCCGCGGCCGCAGTGCTGGTTATCCTGCTCTTCCTGCTTATCTTCTATCTCGTCGGCCTCGCCTATTTTCGCGCGCTGCGTTACCGGCTCAGCCGCACTTACTGGCGCGGCATCAGAGGCGGCAGCGACAATCAGGGCTGGTCCTATGGCTGGTCCTATATCTGGCGGAATTTTGTCGCCGCGATTCCACTCTATTTGCTCTACCCTTGGGCCAGTATGTCGCTCTGGAACGAGCGATGGAACAAGATGAGCTTCGGCCCCTATCGTTTCGAATCCAGTGCCGACTGGAAGGCGCTGATGAAGCGTTACCTGCTGTTCTACCTCTTCCCCTTTCTGCTTTTTGGCGGGGCCTTAATCCTTGGCATCACCATGGAGATGTCGGGTAATAGCGGCGGTGATCCCTTTGCGGCGGGCGGTGCGATTGCGGCGGTGATGGTCGTGCTGGCTGTCCTTGGACTTTACATCGTCATGCCAATTGCCGCTCTTCTCTATTATTCCAAGTTCATGCGCGTTGCGATCAGCGCGTTGCGGCTTGGCGACCTTGAATTTGCCTTCACTGCGCGATCGCCGGACTGGATCCTCTTCTGGCTGGCTAATCTTGCAATTTATGCGGTCGCTTATGGATTTGCGGTCATGCCGTTTGCGCTGCTGGTGACCGCCGACATTGCGCAATTCGCGCAGCGGATCGAGACCGGAGAATCTTTCCTGTCGGCAGGTCTGATCATCGGAGTGCTGCTCGCGATCATCCCAATTGCCTTTGCCACATCGATCGTGCGCTATCGCAGCTGGAAATTTTTCGTCACCCACACCGAAGCCTATGGCGAGGTCAATCTTGATCAGATGACCCAATCGGAAACGCAGGCTTCATCGCATGGCGAAGGGTTGCTCGATGCCTTTGACGTCGGGGCGATCTGATGACGGCTTTTTTCGACGCCTGGCATTTCGACGGACAGAGCGCGGTGCGCCGCAAGGTCGAAATCCAGACGATCGGCCGGCAATTCTATCTGCTCGAAATCGAAAGGCGGCATGGCCCCTTCCAGTTTGACGATCTCCGCTTTCAGGAAAAAAAGCCCGACGTGCTGATCTACGGGCTTGATGGCAAGGATGGCTGGCGACTGGGGGTGCGGGGCACCATTCCTGCCGAACTCGTTCCGCTGCTGCCCGCGCCCAAGGTTTATGGCGGCTGGATTGATCGGCTGGGGCTGGGCAAGGCAAGCATCGCCTTTGCAGCGATTAGCGCGGCGGTGGTGGC
>JAJTFR010000012.1 GCA_021298455.1 Sphingomonadales bacterium
AGGCGGTACCTGGCGCTTTTCCGGGCAGGCGACCATGACCGGGCCATTGCTGGGTGGTCGGATAAGCGGGCTCAGCCTGCCGGTGAGCGGCACATTTGCTGGAGGCGTTCTGGCGATGAATGGCAGTTGCACAGATGTCCGTTATCAGGGGCTTGAAACGGGTGCGTTGCGCTTACCCGCTGGCCGGTTGCGCGCCTGTCCCGAGCGTGGGTCGATGCTGCGGGTTGGAGGCGGGCAAACAAAGTTCGCGCTTAACATCCCGAAGCTTTCGGTCGCCGGCACTTTGGGTTCATCGCCACTGCGCGCCAGTGGCAGCGCGATCAGTTTCGATCTCGACCGGGGCTTTGCTGCCAATCAGGTCGCGGTCGATTTGGGGGTGAGCGAAAGTTTGAGCCGATTTACCGTCGCGCGGATTGATGGACGTATGACAGGTGACGGCGTGGCCGGCAGCTTAATCGGCGGTGCAGGGCAGATAGGCAATGTGCCGCTGCTGATCGGCGAAACCGAAGGGCAATGGCGTTGGCAGGATGGCGTGCTAGGCTTGGATGCAACGTTGTTTGTCTCGGATGCCGCTGAAGTTGATCGGTTCAACCGGTTGCGCGTACCCAATTTCCAACTGACGCTGGCCGACAATAAGATCGTGGCGATTGGTGATCTGGCCGAGCCTGAAAGCAGCGTTACCGTGGCCAATGCCCAGATCCAGCATGATTTGGGAAATAGCATTGGCAATACGCTGCTGTCGGTCGATAACCTGCAGTTCAATGACCGGTTGCAGCCCGAACAGATCACGCCGCTGACATTGGGCAGCATTGCAAATGTCCAAGGGCAGCTGAGCGGTGATGGTCGGATCGATTGGAATGGTGAGGCCGTGACCAGCTCGGGGCGCTTCACGGTCGAGCGCACCGATCTTGCTGCAGCCTTTGGGCCTGTCGACCTGCCCGATCAGAAGGTCAAGATAGAGGAGGGGCGCTGGCCTTTTTATGGAGGCGAACTGATCCTTGAACCGACCATCCTTGACTTCGATGTAGAGGCAAAGCGCGAGCTGACCTTCCGGATGGTGGGGCTCGACGCGGAAAAATTTCTTGGTAATTATGACATTGAAAATCTGCGCGTTGCGGGCGTGTTTGACGGCACTCTTCCAATGGTCTTCGACCAGGAAGGCGGACGCATCGTCGGCGGCTGGCTGGTATCGCGTCCGGGCGGTGGCGAACTCAGCTATCTCGGCGAGATCAGCTATAAGGATATGGGCGTCATGGCCAACTTTGCCTTTGATGCTCTGCGATCAATTCGCTTTGAAGAAATGCAGATTGGCGTCGATGGCAATTTGGGCGGTGAGGTGGTGACTGAAGTGCGTTTCCGTGGGCTGCAACAGGGCAGTCTTGCGAAGCGCAACTATATCACCCGCCAGCTGGCTAAGCTGCCAATCGAATTTAATGTGCGTATTGCCGCCGAATTCCTTTCGCTCATCGCAAATCTCCGTTCTGTCTATGACGGGGAATATGCGGCGCAGCGTTTTGGCAGTCAGGTGCTCGATGCCGCGCCGGTGACCGGAGAGGCGGCGCCGCCTAAATGATCGAATCTCATCAGGTGATAGGGAGGCGCGATTCCCTGTTCAGCATCGCGAAAGCGGAAGGGGTGCATATGTTCAACAGATTGACGGCCGGTCGCAATGGTGCGATTCGGTCAATCATGAAGAAAGGCTTCTTTCTGCTGCCCTTGACGGGTTTGGTTCTCGCCGGTTGCGTGCAGGTCACTGCGCCTGACAAACCGATCGTGATCAACCTGAACATCGCGATCCGGCAAGACGTTCTCGTCAAGCTGGATGCACCGTCGAAAAAGCTGGTGGAAGAGAATGAGGAAGTGTTCTGATGGCCATGAGTGAAAAGATGCGGGACAGGTTGGAAATGCTTCTTGCCGCCATCCTGATCGGCGCAACCGCGACAAGCGCGGTGCATGCGCAGCGCGACCCAGCCTATCAGCAGGCGCGCAGCGAGGGGCTCGTTGGTGAAAAGACCGACGGCTATCTGGGTTTTGTCGTGCCGCCGACGCCTGCAATCAAGGCACTGGTTGATGACATCAACATCAAGCGCAAGGAACTCTACACCGAGCAGGCCGTGGCAAATGGTTCGACGGTGGAGGAGTTCGCCTTTACCAATGGTTGCCGACTGATCCGTGAACGTACGGTTCCCGGTGAGAAATATCAGGCACCTGATCGCAGCTGGAAAACCCGCGATTCCAGCCCGCCGGCGCTTGATCCGCGATGCCCGTAATCGGAAGGCGTGTCTCGGCCTGTCAGCCTGATGGTCTAACCCTTTAGGTAGAATTGTGCACCGATCAGACGTGCGCATAATCGCCCCTTCGGCCTAGCTGGAGGGGCGTTTTCATGGAGGCAGTTGATCGCGCAAAAGAACGGGTAATGCCGCCGCGTCCGGGGCAGCCCATTCCATGGTTCAAGGCACCAATTCTGGATGGCAATGCCAATTATGCCATCAGCACCGCGGCCGGCCGTCCGATGCTGTTCCTTCTCTTTGGCAGCGCAACCGACCCGCGAGCGCGAGCTGCGCTTGACGTTATGTTGCGCCATGCTGACATGTTCGATGACCAGAATTGCTGTTTTTACGGCGTCACCGTCGACCCACAGGATGCCGCGCAGAAACGCGTCGTGCCGCGTATCCCGGGCATTCGCTACTTCATCGATTATGACCGCAGCCTGAGTATTTTGCTCGGTGCGTTGAGCCACGCAGAACCGTCGCATTACAAACCGCAATGGCTGGTGCTTGATCGCCAGTTGCGGCTGGTCGGTCGTTATCGGTTGGACGAACAGGATCGTGCCCTTGCCAATTTGCGCATGCAAATCGCACGGGCGGCCGAGGATAGCTGGGCGCCAGTCCTTGAAGTGCCAAATGTTCTGGAACATGGACTCTGCGACCAATTGGTTGAACTTTATCACGGACATGGCGGCGTAGATTCGGGATTCATGCGGGATATTGACGGCAAGACCGTACAGATTATCGATCATGGCCATAAGCGGCGCAGCGACGTTATCATCGAAGACCCCACGCTTCGGGACCGGTTGCAGTCGCGCATCCATGACCGAGTGACCCCCATGATCGCGCGTGCCTTTCAGTTCGAGGTTACGCGGATGGAGCGATATCTGGTCGCATGTTATGATGCCGAAAGCGGCGGTCATTTTCGGCCGCATCGCGACAATACGACCAAGGGCACCGCGCATCGGCGTTTTGCGGTCACGATCAATCTCAACACCGGCGAATATGAAGGCGGTGGATTGGTCTTTCCCGAATTTGGACAGCGCGCCTATGTCGCGCCCAAAGGTGGGGCGATCGTCTTTTCTTGTTCGCTGCTCCATCAAGCATTGCCCGTTACCAGCGGGCAGCGCTTCGCATTCCTGCCTTTTCTCTATGATGAGGCCGGCGCCAAGGTGCGCCAGGCGAACAATGCCTTTCTGGGGGAGGGTGTCGGCGCCTATTCGATGTAGTGCGGGTAGGATGTGGCCGCGTTGCAGCGACTCCAAAATACTGCGTCGCAACAAAAGCCATCGCGGCTGGTTGACTTGGCCCGTGGTGCCGCCTAAAGCGCCCGTGCCTTGGCGGGGTTGGCTCGGTACCAAGCGGTTCTCCCCATTTAAAATGGAGGATTTGCATGGCTTCCAACGATCCCGCGCAGGATGGCAACGGCAAAAATGACCCTCGGCTCGATTCGTTAGACATGCAGCTGAGACAGGTCAGGAAGGCCGAGGCGGAAAGAACGGGCTCAGATGTGCCCCCGGCCAAAGGAATGCGGCAGGGAAATCGCGTCTTAACCGAACTGATCGCCGGTCCTGCGGGTGGTGCCCTTGTCGGCTGGTTGTTCGACCAGTTGCTGGATACCGCGCCAGCGCTTCTGTTGGTCTGCATGTTCCTTGGAATAGCGGTCGCCTTCAGGAATATTTACAGGATTTCGCAGGAGCGTCCGGAATAACACCCTTGGTGTTTGGTTGGGCGCTTCGGTTATATTGACGCGGCCCCGCTTTCGGGGCTTTTGGTATAAGCAGGGTTGGCAAAAAGTGGCAGGCGAAAGCGGCAAAATCGATCCGATGCACCAGTTCCAGATTGAGCCGATCGCTCAATTGCAACTTGGCCAGTTCGACATTTCCTTCACCAACTCCTCGCTGTTCATGCTGGTCGTGCTTGCCGCGATCTGGATTTTCATGGCTGGCGGTATGAAGCGTGACCTTGTGCCTGGCCGCTGGCAGATGGCAGTCGAAGGTGTCACTGGCTTCATCAACAACATGATGAGCTCGAGCATCGGTCCCGAGGGCAAGAAATATGTCCCGCTCGTATTCTCGCTGTTCATGTTCATCCTCTTCGCCAACTTCATGGGCATGATGCCCATCGGTATCGTTCCCGGCGCGCATGCCTTTACCGTGACCAGCCATTTGACAGTCACTGCGGTACTCGCGCTGCTCAGCTTTGGTACCGTTCTGGTCGTCGGTTTCTGGCGCCATGGCCTCCATTTCTTCAGCCTGTTTGTTCCGCATGGCACGCCTTGGTGGCTGCTGTGGCTGATCCCGCTGATCGAACTGTTTTCGTTTCTCATCCGTCCGTTCAGCCTCGCGCTTCGACTGTTCGTCGCAATGACCGCAGGTCACGTTCTGATGAAGGTTCTCGCAGGCTTTGTGATCAACGGCCTCAATGCAGAGGCGCTGTGGGTTGCACCGCTTGTCGCTCTGCCTTCGTTCATCCTGATGATCGGCATCACCCTGCTCGAACTGCTGGTGTGCGCGATCCAGGCCTATGTCTTTGCGCTTTTGACCTCGCTCTACATCAATGACGCGGTCAATCTGCACTGATTGAATTTCCAAGAGTTTTTTCAACATAATCTGAATTTTGACAGGAGTTAGTAAAATGGAAGCAGAAGCAGCAAAATTGATCGGCGCCGGTCTCGCAGCTATCGGTGCAGGCCTTGCAGCTGGCGGCGTTGGTAACGTCTTCGGTTCGTTCCTTCAGGGCGCGCTGCGCAACCCCGCGGCTGCTGACAGCCAGCAGGGCCGCCTGTTCATCGGCTTCGCCGCTGCCGAGCTTCTCGGCCTGCTGGCGTTCGTCGTTGCGATGATCCTCATCTTCGTCGCCTAATTTCGAGCTTAGGGGAGGACACCCCGGCGCATTGACGCCGGGGGCACCCCCCTGATCTTTTAAGTATCCGAAACCCTCCTTCAAGCGAGCGGAATCAATGCCTCAGATTGCCCAGATTCTGGAAACCTATGCGTCGCAGTTTTTCTGGCTGCTGCTGGTTTTCGGCCTACTTTATTTCGTGATCGGCCGTGGCATGGTGTCAAAGATTGATGCCAATGTCGAAGCTCGTGACCGGAAAATCGCCGAAGACCTGGCTGCTGCCGAAAAGGCACGGGCCGAGGCAGAAGGTTTGGCTGCCGGAGGTAGCGATGCCCTGAATGCCGCGCGCAGTGATGCGCAGGCCAAGGCAGCTAAGGCGAAGGCCAAGGGCGCCAAGGAGGCGGAGGCCCGTCTCTCAAAGGCGGACGAGGAGATTTCGGCAAAGCTTGCCGCAGCCGAAACCAGCCTCGCCAAAGCGCGGGATAAGGCAATGGCAGGCATTGAAACTGTCGCAGCTGAAGCGGCAGCAGAAATTGTTGCCAAGGTATCGGGTGCAAAAGTCAGCGCTGCGCAGGCAGCGTCTGCAGTGAAAGCGGTAATGAGCTGATGACACAGGCTGCAGCCCCCAATGCAATGGCCGCCGAAAAGGCCATTATAGATGACACGACGGTGGATGGCGCTCCGGTCGAACAGACCGCGGCTGAAAAGACGCACGCCACGACCGAAGTGCCTGGTGCGGAAGCCCATGCAAAGCCCAAGGCGCTCGGCCTTGACGCGACCATGTGGGTCGCGGTCGCAATGCTTGTGGTGATCGGCCTTGCTATCTGGAAGAAAGTGCCAGCCATGATCGGCGCGGCGCTTGACAGTCAGATTGCCGCCATCAAGGCGCAACTCGATCAGGCGACCAATCTTCGCAAGGAAGCCGAAACCATCAAATCGGAATACGAAGCGCGGGCCAAACAGGCCGCTGCTGATGCCGAAGCGATGAAAGCCCATGCAGAGGAAGAGGCGAAGGCCATCATTTCCAAAGCAAAGGCCGATGCGACCGCGTTGATCGCACGCCGCACCCAGTCAGCTGAAGACAAGATCGCCGCTGCAGAGCGCGCTGCTGTTGCAGACGTCCGCGCTTCGGCTGCTCAGGCCGCAGCTGCCGCAGCTGCTGCGCTGATCGCAGTCCATCATGATGCGAAGACCGATGCGAATCTGGTGAACGAAACGATCGCCAAGTTGAACTGAGCTTATCCGCTTCCCGATTGCGGGAGGGATTGAAAGGGCGCGCCTCGCAAGGGACGCGCCTTTTTCATTTAAGTGATACGCAAATGTCGCCCTGCGGATTTTCCAGGGCCGAACAGCAACGATCAGCGATCAGAACCGGATCATGATTTTCCGGGCCAGCGCAGGCGAGATGCTCTCAACAATCCGCAACAGCTTTGTCATGCCAACATTCGCTTCTTTGGCATTATTCTCGATCGCTTGGACGATCTCCGCAGCACAGGCCTTTGCGCTCATCTTGCGGCTGCCGCGCCCAGCAGTCAGCTTTGTCTCGACAACCGGCGGCAGCACTTCCAGAACGTGGACGTTGCTGCCCTTCATCTGTTCGCGCAGCGCCAGCGTGTAGCTGCGCAGCCCTGCCTTCGTTGCGCAATAGATCGGCCCGCCAGAGCGCGGGGCAATCGCAAGGCCTGATGTGACATTAACGATCATCGCTTCTGGCAACGCCTTCAGCAACGGCATCAACCCAGCGATAAGGTGGATCGGGGCGTTTAGGTTGGCAAAGATGCAGCGATCATTGTCGCCAAGATCAGGAGCACCCACGCGAAAATCATGATCGCTGCCCAAACCCGCATTGTTGATCAAAATGTCGATGGTGCGTCCCTTGACCGCGTCTAGGACGATGTCCGCACCCGCAGCCGTTGAGAGGTCGGCTGCTATTACCTCATAGCCAGCAACTTTGGCTGCGGCTATGCGCTCCGGTGTTCGTCCGCTGACAATCAGCTGCGCACCCTTAGCCCGCAATTGTTCTGCCAGTTCGCGGCCGATGCCGTCGGTGCCACCGGTCAATAAAATCGTTTTTCCTGCTACTTGCATTTACTCTCTCTCTCGCCCAGCTACAGCCCGTTACCATAAACATTCCCTATGTCCAAAGCTGACCGCCCCGATCTGCCCAATGCCGCATCGCGCTTCAACGAAGAGGCGCAAACCTTTGCCGTGCGCGGCGCGGACCAGCCCGATCTGGAAACGGGCGTTGCGGCGATCCGCAACGTCCTGCGCACGCTGCCTGCAAAACCAGGCGTATACCGTATGCATGATGCGCGCGGCGATGTGCTTTATGTTGGCAAGGCGCGGGCACTGCGCAATCGGGTGACCAATTACACGCAGGTCGAGCGTCTGCCTAACCGCTTGCGGCGTATGGTTTCGCTGACGCGCAGCATGACGATTGTCACAACCAATAGCGAGGCAGAGGCGCTGCTGCTCGAGGCGCAGCTGATCAAACGGTATCGCCCGGCCTATAATGTCCTGTTGCGTGACGACAAAAGTTTCCCCTTTATTCTGTTGCGGGCGGATCATGATTTTCCGCGCATTCAGAAACACCGAGGTGCACGCCGTCACAAGGGCGACTATTACGGCCCCTTTGCCAGCGCCGGTTCGGTCAATACCACGCTCAATGCGCTGGAAAAGCTGTTTCTGTTACGCAGTTGCACCGACAGTTTTTTCAACAATCGCGATCGCCCCTGCCTGCTTTACCAGATCAAGCGCTGCTCTGCGCCTTGTGTGGGTAAGATTGACACGGCCGGCTATGATGAACTGGTTGCCGACGCCAAAGCCTTTCTGGGCGGCAAGTCCATCGCCGTGCAGGCAAAGCTGGCAAAGGAAATGGAAGCGGCTGCAGAGGAGCTAGATTTTGAACGTGCGGCGCTTTTGCGCGACCGGCTGAAGGCGCTGACCTTCATACAGGGCAGTCAGGCGATCAATGCGCAAGGTCTTGGCGATGCCGATATCTTCGCGCTTGCTGCGAAGCAGGGTCATGTCGGCATCCAGGCCTTCTTCATTCGCGGCGGCCAGAATTGGGGGCATCGTGCCTTCTTTCCCAGCCACACTGCGGAGGCGAGCGAGGAAGAAGTGTTGATGCAGGTGCTCGCGCAATTTTATGAAGAGGTGCCCCCTGCACGCAGCATCCTCCTCGATCGCGACTTACCAGAAGCTGCGTTGCTGGAGCAGGCGCTGTCGGAAAAAGCCGGGCGGAAGGTTGAAATCTCGGTACCGCAACGGGGTGACCGGGTGCGCTTGGTAAAGCAGGCGTCACGCAATGCGGTTGAGGCGCTCGACCGGCGCTTGGCAGAATCGACAACGCAGGGCAGGCTGCTCCGCGAAATTGCCGATCTGTTCGACCTTGCCGAGCCGCCGCAGCGGATCGAAATCTATGACAATAGCCACATTCAAGGCAGCAGCGCCGTCGGGGCGATGGTCGTTGCCGGGCCGGAAGGCTTCATCAAGGGCCAGTATCGCAAGTGGAACATCAAGCAGGCCGCCACCGACGATGACTTTGCGATGATGCGCGAAGTGATGGAACGCCGGTTTGGGCGATTATTGGAAGACGATAATGCCGAGCGCGATGAAAGCTGGCCCGACCTCATACTGATCGATGGTGGCAAGGGGCAGGTTAGTGCAGTCAAGCGGGTGCTCGACCGGCTCGGCATCGAGGATGTTCCTTTCATCGGCATTGCCAAAGGCCCCGATCATGGCCGCGAAGGGCGTGAGGTTTTCCATTTCCCCGATGGCCGTGAGTTGACCTTGCCGGTCAATTCGCCGCTGCTTTTCTATCTTCAACGGTTGCGTGACGAGGTGCACCGCTTTGCAATTGGCGCGCATCGAAGCAAGCGCGCTAAGGCGATCACGGCCAGCCCGCTTGATGAAGTGCCCGGTATCGGTCCTGCGCGCAAGAAGGCGCTGCTTCTGCATTTCGGCACCGCCCGTGCGGTACGTTCTGCGAGCCTTGAGGATCTTCAGAAAGCGCCGGGGGTTTCTGCGGCGGTCGCTCAGACGGTGCATGATTATTATCATGGCGGCGGTTAGGCCAGCCGCACTCTCGGCATGACAGGTCATTGAAACGGCGCTATATCCTCGGGTTATGAGCGATCCCGTAAAGTCTGCAGCCCGGAAACGCAAAACCACGCCACCGGAATCGACGCTGTTCGAAGACAGGGTCCTGCTTGGGTTTGTGATCGTTTCGACGATTGCAATGGCGTGGATCAGCTGGCCGTTTTTCGGGGCGATCTTGTGGGCGCTGGTCGTAACCATCGCCTTTGCGCCGGTGCATGACCGACTGCTTCTGATCAACCCGGCGCGGCGTAACAGCGTCGCTTCGGCAACGCTTTTGATGGTGGTGGCGCTGGTGATTGTACCTGCCTTTGCCGTGGGCACGCTGATGGTCGAAGAGGCGCTGCGGACGTATAACTCGCTGCAGTCGCAGGAAATAAACCTCGGCCGACTGCTGCTCAACGTGCAGTCGATCATCCCTGTGCAATGGCAAGGCTATTTCGAGCGCTATGTCGTCTCCGACATTTCCGGTCTGCAACAACGGCTGAGTTCGGTGTTGACCGGCGGTTTGCAGATCATCGCGCAACAAGCGGTGAGTATTGGCCAGCAAGCCTTCAACTTCGCGCTCGCGCTCGGCGTCATGCTCTATCTCACATTCTTTCTCTTGCGCGATGGGCGTTATCTGACCCGCCGTATCGGTGAAGTCGTGCCGCTGCGCGCCGAGCAGCGTAGTGCGTTGTTCGAAAAATTCACGACGGTGATCCGCGCCACCGTGAAGGGCAGTGTGATCGTTGCAATCGTGCAGGGCGTGCTGGGCGGGTTGCTATTCGCGATTCTTGATATTCGCGCCGCCGTTTTGTGGGGCGTGGTGATGGGGCTGCTGGCGTTGATCCCTGCGGTTGGGACCGGGCTCGTCTGGTTTCCGGTCGGCATCTACCTGCTGGTTACCGGCAGTGTTTGGCAGGGTATGGTGCTTTTGCTGTGCGGCTTTTTCATCATCAGCATGGTCGACAATGTCCTGCGCCCGATCCTTGTCGGTCAAGACACACAGATGCCCGATTATGTCGTGCTGATTTCGACGCTGGGCGGTTTGAGCGTGATGGGGATTAACGGCTTGATCGTCGGGCCAGTGATCGCCGCAATGTTCATTTCCGCATGGGAAATTTTCGCTGAAAGCCGTGGGCTGCATCGACACTGACCAAAAAGGTCAGTGCGCCTCGGCCTCGCGCGCGCAATCAATGCACAGTGCAGCCTCAGGAAAGGCGGCCAATCGTTTGTCGCCGACAGGGTTTCCGCACCTTACGCATTCGCCATAGCTGCCTTCGTCAATGCGGGCCAATGCAGCTTTGACGGCAGCGATTTCGGTAGCGAGCAAAGCCTGCTGTTGGGCAAGCGATTCATCATCTTCCCGTTCGGTTGCCTGTTCTTCGAAATCCGCGCTCAACGGTTCGGCAAGATCGGCTTCGATCCGGGCAGCACGACTATCCAGTTCGGAAAGCCGAGCGGCAAGTATTGCCGCGGTGTTGGGGTGGCTAGCCATGGTCAGGCCCCCGCCGTCCGGGCCGATGCGATCAGCGCCGAGACTTCATCAAGGATTGAAAGCCGGTCTTTCTTCAAATTTTCCGCGCGCGCATCTGATGCGGCGTCGATCCCGGATTCGATCCGGTGGATCTCGCGGTTCAGCATATGATAGCGATCAGCCAGTTTTCCGAAATGGGGGTTGCCGACTTTCAGATCGTGCAGGATCGTGCCGTCTTGCGGGAAGGCGTCGTGAAGTTCGTGGGCAACATGGGTCATTTTCCGTCCTTGTCTGTTTGTCGTTTGTTTATTCGACAAGGGGATCATGCCACCAATATGGCGGCCTTTATTTGCGCAAGATCAAAGTAGGACGGGCGCTTAGCGCTTTTTCACTTTTTCCATCGGCTGAAACTTGCCCAGACCACAACCTGCGCCTTCCTGCACGCCGCCGCCAAATGCCTGCAGAACGCGAATGGTATCAACGCTGCATAATTGGCTGGTGCTGGTGCGATAGGAAAAACGCTGCTCGAAGCCTAGGCTGGGGCAGCTGTAGGGCAAGGTGTTGCGATAGACCTTTCCGCCGACCATCGTAAAATCGATCGTCTTGTTATCAATGACGCGCGTTGAGCGGATTTGGCTGATCGTGACGCAATCCTTCGCCTTGCCGACGGGGGTGTAGGCAGCAAGCGCCTTGGCGCGCCGGTCGCTCACGCTTTCGCCCGAAATTGCTGCCGTGGCAACGCCGCCGATTGCCAGACTTGCCAGTGCGGCCCAGACTATTTTCTGTTTCATGGCTGTGTCCTTTTATGAGGGGCCTGATGGATATGCGGTTGCAGCTTAACCCGCGCTGACCGATTTGGTAAAGGGCGCAGGGGTTTTGGGTTTGTACCGGCACAGGTCGGCAACCGGGCATCGCCAGCACTCAGGCGTACGCGCCTTGCAAATATAGCGGCCATGCAAGATCAGCCAGTGATGCGCGCCCAGCCTGAACGGACCGGGAGTCTTCTTGTCCAGTGCCTTTTCGACCGCCAACGGGGTCTTGCCTTTAGCCAGGCCGGTTCGATTGCCGACGCGAAAGATATGGGTGTCGACAGCAAAGGTTTCTGCGCCAAAGGCGGTGTTCATCACGACATTGGCGGTCTTGCGCCCGACGCCGGGCAATTGCTCCAGAAGATCGCGGTCCGCCGGAACCTCGCCACCATGGTCACGGATCAGGATTTCGGAAAGGGCGATGACGTTTTTGGCCTTGGAATTGAACAGGCCGATCGTCTTGATATGTTGCTTCAGGCCGTCTTCGCCCAATGCCACCATCTGCTGCGGCATTTTGACCGTTTCGAACAGCTTTTTGGTCGCCTTGTTGACGCCGACATCGGTCGATTGCGCTGACATGACAACGGCGACCAGCAATTGATAGACATTGCCATAGGCCAGCTCAGTTTCCGGCGACGGATTGGCTTCGGCAAGCCGCCGGTAAAATTCGAAAATGTCTGCGGATTTCACTGGGGCTGGCTATTCGGTTGTTCGTGCCGGGGCATCGCCCGAAAAGGATATGGTTTCATCGCGTAAGCCTATACCGATCATGGCCTTGGGATTTTCCGCTTCTGTCGAAACCACTGGATAGGCGCAATAATCTGCGGCGTAATAGGCGCTGGGGCGATGGTTGCCCGACAGGCCTATTCCGCCAAAAGGCGCTGCAGAAGAGGCACCGTTCGTCGGCTGGTTCCAATTGACGATACCGGCCCGGCTGTTTGCCCAGAATTGGTTATACTCGTCGGTGGTGCCGCCGATCAGCGACGCTGACAGTCCATAGCGGGTGTTGTTGGCTTCATGGATCGCGCTGTCGAAATCGGAGACGCGGATGACCTGCAAAAGCGGGCCGAACAATTCGATATCGGGCCGTTCGGCCATGTCGGTCACGTCGATGATGCCAGGCGAAATAAAGGGTCGGTCTTTGATTGGCCGCGTCATGTGGCGCACTGGCCGCCCCCCATGGCTCATCAAGGCCAGAAAACTCTCGGTCAGCCCGTCGGCAGTCTCATTATCTATCACCGGTCCCATAAAGGGGGGCGGTTCGCCATGTGGATCGCCAATCACCAATCGGTCGGTCAGCCGTTTCAGTTCGGGCATGAACTGGTCGAACATATCATCCTTGATGATCAACCGTCGCGCTGCCGTACAACGCTGTCCGGCGCTGAGGAAAGCCGATTGCACCACCAGTACCGCGGCACTGTGCAAATCGCGCGTATCCCACAGGATGATCGGATTGTTTCCGCCCATTTCAAGTGCGAGGATCTTGTCTGGACGCGTTGCAAACTGGCGGTTGAGCGCAATGCCCGTCGTAGCCGATCCGGTGAACAGCAAGCCGTCAATGCCCTCATGCGCCGACAGCGCCTTGCCGGTTTCGGGCCCGCCCTGAACAATATTGATAACGCCCTCGCTGATCCCCGCCTTGCGATAGAGATCGACCAGCATCGCACCCACGGCAGGGGTTTTCTCCGAAGGCTTGAAGACGACGGCGTTGCCCGCGATCAGGGCAGGGATAATATGGCCATTGGGCAAATGTGCCGGAAAATTATACGGCCCCAAAACCGCCAGTACCCCATGCGGTTTGTGGCGCAGCGCACTTCGCGTGCCGGGCTTTCCTTCGAAGCGGCGCTGCGACGTGCGATCGGCATAGGCCTTGACCGAGATATCGACCTTGTTGATCACCGATTCCACCTCGGTGCGCGCTTCCCATAGAGGCTTTCCGGTTTCGCGTGCGATCAGATCAGCGAATTTTTCCAATTCGCCCCGTGTGCGGTTTGCGAAGTGCCTTACTTTTTCAACGCGTTCGCCTAGCGGCTTGGACGCCCAAAGTGGCCATGCTTTTCGTGCAGCAGCAACTGCTGCATCCACGTCGCTGGGTTTTCCCCGCCAAAGCTCTGCGCCGGTGGCCGGCTCAAATGAAACCAGTTCGTTCAACGCGCTAACTGCCCTGTCTGGAGCCCGTGGAGAGACACATTTACCATAAATGGCTGCAACCAGCTTTATATCAAGTAAATTCCCGAGCGGAAAGTCGTGTAAAATCAGCGTTCGCGCAACGCGCGGCCATGCTGTCGAATGGCATTCACCTTGTCAGACAGCGGCGTCCAGTCGTCACGCTCGGCAATCGCTGCCCAGATTATTTCGACCTCATCGATCAGCATCGAACATGTTGGAAGTGAACCGTCTGCATCATCTGTCATGTTCGACTGATAGCTTTCCAGCAGCGCAGTGAAGCCTGCATAATGTTCTCCGCTCCAATGGCCGGGAATATGTCCGCCGCGATGCCGAGCGAAAAATTCTGCAATCGGTATGTCCGAATGGATCATCGCCTTTTCCGCTGCCTCAACCAGCGCCCGGTCGGCATCGAAACCGTTCGTCTTTACACCCAATCGCCATAGGAAGCGCCGCACCAGCGCTGCCTGGAAACGTGCACCATAGCTTTCCAGTGCCTCGACCAGCGGCGCGGAATCGCAGATCAGTCGCAGCGAAATGGCAAGCTGAGCTAGGTTCCAATGCATCGCCTCTGGCTGGCGGGCAAAGGCATATAGTCCGTTCTGATCGAAATAGGCCGCAGTGAAATGGGGGTTCCATGTCGGGTTGAACCGCCAAGGGCCATAATCGAAACTTTCGCCGGTGATGTTGATATTGTCGGTGTTGAGGACCCCGTGTACGAAGCCGGCGACCATGAAGGCGGCCGCTTGGTCGGCGATGCGACCGACAGCGAGTTGCATCAACTGCGCGGCCGGATTTTCTCCCGGTGTTGCACCGTACAATTCGGTCAGCACATAATGCACTAACGCGCTCATTCGTTCGGCATCATCTTCAAAGGCTATGCGCTGGAAGGTGCCGATGCGGATATGGCTGTGGCTCAGTCGCACAAGGACAGCCGATCGGGTGGGCGAGGGTTCGTCGCCGCGCCACAACTCCTCGCCCGTTTCGACCACCGAAAAGGTCTTCGATGTCTCGACACCGAGCGCTTCAAGCATTTCGGTCGCCAGAATTTCGCGAACCGCACCCTTAAGCGTCAACTTACCATCGCCATCCCTGCTATAAGGTGTGGTCCCCGTTCCCTTGGTGCCCAGATCGAGAAGGCGGTGTTCATGGTCACGCAACTGGGCGAACAAGAAGCCGCGACCATCCCCGATGTTCGGATTATAGACGCGGAATTGGTGCCCATGATAGCGGAGCGCGAGCGGCTCGGGCAAATTGCCCGGCAGCGGAGTGAACCGTCCGAAATGGTCGATCCATTGAGTGTCTGAAAGGTTCTCGAGGCCGACGCTTGCTGCCCAGCGATCATTGCGGAACCGCAAAACTGCCTTCGGGAATGACGCGGCGCGAACGGGATCGCCAATCTGTGCGCCAAGGCTGGCGATTTTCGGATCGGCAAGGTAGGGGGCAGGTAAAGGTTGGAGATTCATCGCCACCGATCTGGAGGCGGAACGCTGGAAAGGCAAGCATGGCCGAATATATTGACGGCTACTGGTGGTCGGGAGACGGTATCCGGTTGCATTATCGCGACTATCCGGGGCCGAAATCGAAGGCACCTGTCATTTGCCTCCCCGGCCTTACCCGCAATGCCCGGGATTTCGAGCCGGTTGCGCAAATGCTGGGTGGCAAGCGCCGCATGCTGGCACTCGAATTTCGGGGGCGCGGCGAAAGCGGTTATGCCAAGGATCCGATGAGCTATGTGCCGCTCAGCTATGTGCAGGATGTCGATGTACTGCTGCGCGAACTGGACCTCAAAAGTTTCATTCTGCTCGGCACGTCGCTGGGTGGCATCGTTTCAATGTTGCTGGCCGGGGCGTGGAAGGAAAGGCTCTCCGGGCTGATTCTGAACGATATAGGACCGGAAATCGGCCAGTCGGGTGCAGAACGCATTCGTAATTATATTGGCCAGGGGCGCAGTTTTGAAACATGGATGCACGCTGCGCGTGCGATGGCCGAAGCGCAGGGGGATATCTATCCCGCCTATGGACTGGAAGAATGGCTGCGATTTGCCAAGCGTGCGTGCAAGCTGGGTGCAAATGGGCGCATAACCTTTGACTATGACATGAAAATTGCGGAGCCTTTCAAGCTTCCCGGCGGCGAAGCTGGCGTTGACCTTTGGCCTGCCTTTGCCGCGCTTGCCGATGTTCCATTGCTCGTCATGCGCGGTGAGAAATCTGACATCCTTGAAAAGACGGTTGGAACCAAGATGATCAAAAAGTCGGAAAAGGCCGCGCTGGCGACGGTGAAAGGCGTCGGTCATGCGCCATCGCTTGATGAGCCTGATGCGCAAGAGGCAATCCTGCAGTTTCTGAAAACGATCAAATGACGATGAGCAAAGTCCGTATTCTCCATCTTTTCAGTAGTTTTGATCTGGGCGGCAAGGAAGCCCGGGCAGTGCGGCTGATCAACCATTTCGGGGACAAGGCAAAGCATAGTATCCTTACGGCGATGCCCACCGCGATTGGCGCTCGCGAGGCGATCGATAAGCGGATCGAGGTAGATTTTCCCGGAGAGGATGCCCCCGCGCTTTACGGCAGGCCTAGCATGGGGCGCTACCGCCGGCTTGGCCAATATATGAAACGCTTCCACCTCATACTTAGCTATAATTGGGGCGCGATGGACGGGGTGATGGCGCGGACGCTGCTCGGCGCGTCAATGGGACTGCCGCCGTTAATCCATCATGAGGATGGGTTTAACGAGGATGAGGCCGAAACGCTGAACTGGAAACGCAACTGGTTCCGCATCATCGCCTTGCAGCGCGCGGCTGGTATCGTTGTGCCGTCGCGTACGCTTGAAAAGATCGCCAAACAGGCCTGGCACCAGCCACCTGAAAAAATCTACCGCTTTCCGAATGGCGTTGATGTCGATCGTTACCAGAAAAGGCCGCAGCGCGGGGCGTTTCCCGGTTGGGTGAAGCGCGAGGGTGAGATTGTCGTCGGTACCGTTGCAGGGCTGCGCGCGGTCAAGAATTTGCCGATGTTGGTCCGGGCGGTTGCGGCCGCGGGGCCTAATATGCGTCTTGCGATTGCCGGCGACGGTCCCGAACGGGCGGCGATTCAGGCAGAGGCAGAAAGGCTGGGTTTTGCCGACCGGCTGATCATGCCCGGCTTTCTGAAGGATCCGGCGCGGTTCTTGGCCTTGTTCGATGTCTTCGCGTTATCGTCTGACAGCGAACAATTCCCGATCTCGATGATTGAGGCAATGGCAGCAGGCAGGCCGATTGTGGCGACCGATGTGGGCGATATCGCCAACATGATTTCGCGTGAAAATCGCCCACTTCTTGTGAAGCGCGGTGACGAGGCTGGATTGGCCCAGGCAATCGCCGCATTGGCAGCCAATGAAACGCTGCGCATTGATCTGGGCCATGCGAATTTCGCGCGGGCCTTGGCCGAATATCGCGAGGGCGACATGCTTGCCCGATACCAGCAATTATATGGGGCGACTATGCGGCGCGCCGATTTTGCGCGACAAGATTGAGGCATTCGTCTAGCGATTCTGCTATAGGGGAGACCGTCGGGGGACGGCTTTTTTGTTTAGGGGTAGTCTGCAGTGTTCAAGGGTCTGAAACCCATTATCTATGGCGGTCGCGAAGTCTGGCCTTTGATCGAGGGCGGCAAAGGTGTTGCCGCCACCAACCATGCCAGCAGTGGCGCATGGGCAGCTGCCGGCGGGATTGGCACGGTGTCGGCTGTCAATGCCGACAGCTATGACGATAATGGCGATTTCATTCCGCAGATATTCAAGGGCCGCACCCGCACTGAACGGCATGAAGAACTGGTCGAATATGGCATTCGCGGCGGCATCACCCAAGTGCAACGCGCTTATGACATTGCTGGCCCTACCGGCGCGATCAACATCAACGTGCTTTGGGAAATGGGCGGGGCGCAACGCATCCTGCACGGTATCCTGGAAAAGACCAAGGGGCTGGTAACCGGCGTCACCTGCGGCGCAGGCATGCCCTACAAGCTTTCCGAAATCGCGGCGCAATATGGTGTCTATTACCTGCCGATTATCAGTTCGGCCCGTGCCTTCCGCGCGCTGTGGAAGCGTGCCTATCCGACCAAGCCCGAAGATCCCTATCCGCGGGTCAAGGCGCTGCGCGATACGATGCGCGCTGAAGGGATCAGCGATGAAGTGCCGATCGTGATGGCCGGTGGTGTCTGGTATCTGCGCGACTGGAATGACTGGGTCGATAATCCGGAACTTGGCCAGATTGCCTTCCAGTTCGGTACCCGTCCACTGTTGACGCAGGAAAGCCCGATCCCGCAGGGTTGGAAAGACCATCTTACCAAGATCCCCGAAGGCGGCGTGCTTTTGCACCAATTCTCGCCAACCGGTTTCTACTCCAGTGCAGTTATCAACCCGTTCCTGCGCCATTTGCAGTCGCGGTCTGACCGGCAGATTCCCTATTCGACGGAGCGTGCAGGCGATCACACCGCGCAGCTCGATTGCGGCGTTCGCGGCAAGAATTTCTGGGTCACGCCGCATGATCTGCAACGTGCGCGTGAATGGGATGCACGGGGCTTTACCACGGCACTTAAAACGCCGGACAACACGCTGGTGTTCACGGCCCCTGATGAAGCCAATGTCATCCGCAAGGATCAGGCTGAGTGCATGGGCTGTCTGTCGCATTGCGGTTTTTCATCGTGGAAAGACCATGACAATAATTCGACGGGCCGGCTTGCCGATCCGCGCAGCTTCTGCATTCAGAAAAGCCTGCAGAATATTGCACATGGTGAACCGATCGACGAAAATCTGATGTTTGCCGGCCATTCGGCTTATGAATTCGGACGTGATCCTTTCTATTCGAACGGCTTTGTCCCGACCGTAAAGCAGTTGATCGACCGCATCCTGACGGGCGACTGATTTACCAAAAATTGATCCTCGCGACCCTATACAAAGGCTCTCCGCGAGGGCTATTTCATGGGTTTAGCAACAACAGCCTATCGACGCGTCGAGCCTGCGCGGCTTGAGCAGCGTGCCGTTCCGCGCCAATCGGTGCTGGTCAAAGGCGCGAGCGTCAGCCGTACTGGCCGGAAGCCGATCGCGGCAGAGCTGGAAGATATATCGGTTTACGGCTGCCGCCTCGCAATCGCCGACAATTTTGCAGAAGGGGACCGCCTCTCGCTGCGCCTCCCAGATGGCGAGACGATCCGGGCTTCGGTCATATGGCACCGCGATGGCAAGCTCGGCTGTCGTTTCGACAGCCGGCTTGACCGCAGCGTCTTCCGTTCGCTTACGCTGATGCGGGGTTAATCAAGGTCCCAGGCGCGCTCGCCATGGCTCGAAATGTCGAGGCCATCGCGCTCTTCCTCTTCGCTGACCCGCATCGGGAAGATCATCGACACCATATAGCCTACGATCAGCGTAACGACCGCGGAATAGACGCCGACAATGCCTACGCCCTTGATCTGCGCCCAAAGCTGGCTGCCCATGCTCATGCCTTCGGCATAGCCGTTGCCGCCAAACGACGGGGCTGCCAAAATGGCGAGTAATATCGATCCGATGATTCCGCCGACACCATGGACGGCGAACACATCCAGCGAGTCATCGATCTGCAGTCGACCCTTAACGAAATGGACCGCGTAAAAGCAGACAAGCCCGGCCAATGCACCCAAGATGACCGCGCCCAAAGGCCCGACGGAGCCAGCTGCCGGAGTGATCGTCGCCAGCCCCGCAATCGCGCCAGTGGCAAAGCCGACGGCAGTTGCCTTGCCGACTTTCATCTTTTCCAGCAGCAGCCA
>JAJTFR010000165.1 GCA_021298455.1 Sphingomonadales bacterium
GGACGAACATGGTGCAATGTTTTCCGGCGGGCCCGATGCCTTTGTCGAATGGCTTCCGTCGATGATGGCTAATTGGGAGGCAACGATCCACGCCATCACCAACAGCCTTTTTGCCATAGAGGGCGATGACGCCGAGGGCGAACATCTGGTAATGGCGCTGCACCGCAGCCATCCGCCGGAGCGCCGCGAATTTACGGTCTGGGGCCGTTATCTCGATCGTTACCAGCGTCGCGACGGTGAATGGAAATTCCTGCGCCGTAGGCTGGTCTTTGACCATGGCAGCATCATCGCCGTCGACGAGGACGGATTTGCCGCGATGGGGGCGATGCACCCAATGGCCGTGCCGACCGGACTGACCCGTCGTGGGAACTGCGCTTGCTTGCGGAACTGGGGACATGACCGAATATCTGAACGTCGAAACATTGATGGAAAGCGCGCGCAACGCGACCGGGCTTTCCGATTTTGGCAATGACTGGTTCCTCGCGCCGCTCCGCCAGCTGGTTGACGATGTGAACCGCGAGGCGGGGCTCGTCTCGCCGGAAAGCAGCGCCGGGGCACGTATCCAGGGTGCGCTTGCCGACCGGCTGCAATTGGAGCAATATTTCAAGGACCATCCCGAAGCCGCGCAAGAACCGATTGATCTTGTCTACCGCACTTTCCTGTCGACCACTTATGATTCCATGATGCCGATTCATGGCTATGGCCATTGGCAGGCGGAGCAGGACCATGAACCGGCGATCCGCGATCTTTACCGTTTCATGCAGGTGATCCAGCACCAGCGCGTGGCGCGGGGCGAGGTGCGGCGCCCGTGGGTATTCAAGACACCACATTATGTGATGGGTGCGCTGGCCGGGCTGCTGAAGGTCTGGCCTGACGTAAAGCTGGTTATGACGCACCGCGATGTCGGTGACGTGCTGCCTAGCTATTGCAGCATGTGCGCATCGCTCTCGGTCAATTCGTCGACCAGTTACCGCAAGGAAGAGCAAGGCGCGCATTGGACGCGGCGCTTCCGCGATGGCCTGAACCGGCTGGAAGCGATCCGCGCTACATTGCCAGAAGGGCAGGTGATTGATGTTGCCTATCGCGATACGGTGACCGATCCGCAGGGCACGGGTGAAAAGATACTCGCTGCATTGGGTTATGCGCCGGATGCCGACGACCGGCTGGCCATGCAGCAAACTATCGCCGCCAATGGGCGCGAGGCGAGGCCGAAACACAAATATTCGGCCGCCGATTTTGGGTTGACGCCTGAGGGCATTGCCCAAGATTTTGCCGACTATCACAAAAAATATCTAAGCTGAGGAGAGAGCGATGATCCTGAAGGACAAGGTGGTGATTGTCACCGGGGCAGGGCCGGGAATGGGACAGGCGTTATGCCGAGGTGCGGCCGCCGAAGGTGCGAAGATGGTTGTGTCCGCCCGTTCGGTCGACGCGATCGAGGCGATTGCGGAGGATATCCGTGCAAAGGGCGGCGAGGCAATCGCAGTGCGCTGCGATGTATCGAGCAGCGATGATTGCAATGCGCTGGCCAAGGCTGCGCTCGACAAATGGGGCCGGATCGACGGCGTCGTGCATTCGGCCTATTACCATCCCGACTGGTCCAACCTTGAGGCGCACAGCATCGCGCAACTGACACAGGTGTTGGACGTTGTCGCCGTCGGCGGATTGCGGATGGCGCAGGCGGTGATCCCGACAATGAAGGCGCAAGGATCGGGTTCCATCGTCAATATTTCCACTCTTGCGACGCGCAAGCCCATGCCGGGCGAGGGCGGCTATGCCATGGCTAAGGCAGCGCTCAACCAGCTCAGCCGGCAATTGGCGGTTGAACTGGGCGGCACGGGGATCCGCGTGAATACCGCGCTGATGGGCTGGATGGATGGCGTTCCCCTGCGTCAGTTTTTTGCCAGCATGGGTGAAGGTGGTGATGCATTCCGCAAGCAGCGCGCATCGGAAGTTCCCGTCGGTCATATTCCTGTCGATGCCGATTGCGCCAAGGCGGTCTATTTCCTGCTTTCCGATTATGCGAGCGAGGTGACCGGCGCGATGTTGGACGTCAATGGCGGGGATTGGGTGGCGGCGTGACCGACCCGGCGCAAAGCTGGCGCGATTTTTGCGCAAAGCTGGCCGAGGCGGGGGACCTGATCCTTGCGCCCGACGTGCCCGAAGATCCGCTGATCCGCGCCGAAGGATTCCGCTATCTGTCGCGGTTGACCAAGCTTGCGCTGGAACAATATGTCGAGGCTTCGGACCCGGACTTCCCGTTTTTCTACAAGCTCAGCCATGAGACTGCGAAGATCGGGGCGGACAATCCGGACAATGTCTATTGGAATGCCTCGATCCGCGGGACGAATGAATACCGGATTACCGGCAAGCGCGGATCGATGTTCTATTTCTCGATCGTCGCCAATGCGATGCGCTACCATATCGATGGCAGCGCGCATGCCACCGGCCAATTGCTCGACAGCGATATCATCTGGGGTCCGGATGGCGAAGTAGAGATCATTGCCAGCTGTAACCCGCAACCCGGCAACTGGCTGCGGCTGGAACCTGATGCCAGCGTGATTGTGCTTCGTCAGTCCGCGCTCGACCGCGCAAATGAACGCGGCGGTGAGTTTCGCATCGAACGGATTGACGGGCCGGCCGTGCCGGAGCCGCTGACGGATGAAAGACTTGCAGTGGGGCTTGCCACTTCGGCGCAATTTGTGCGCGGGATTGCAAGCACCTTTGCCGACTGGACCCGGCTGTTCCGGCAACATCCCAACAGCTTCCCGTCGATCGATCAGTCGATGTTCCAGAAAGGCGGCGGCGCAAAGGATATCTATTACGCCCATGCCTATTGGCAGATCGCGGAGGACGAGGCGTGGGTGATCGAGGTGACGCCGCCCGAATGCTATTACTGGAATTTCCAGCTCGACAATTGGTGGATGGAAAGCCTCGACTATCGCTTCCGCCAGATCAGCGTGAACAAGCAGAGCGCGAGGCTGGAGCCTGACGGCAGTTTGCGGATTATTTGCGCAGCGCGGGATCCCAGCATCGGCAATTGGATCGACACGTGCGGACATAAAGAAGGGACCGCGCTGCTGCGCTGGGCGGGGGCGCATGAACACCCCTTGCCGCAGGCGCGCATCGTAAAACTGGAGGAATTGTAATGCTCGACTGGATGAAGCAGGCGAAAAGCCATGAGGAAGACCCTGTATTTGGCTTCAACCCCGATGCGGTGACCCGTTCGGAGACGGTCGATATCGATGCGCCGGCTAGTGTCGTCTGGGATGTGCTCACCGACCTGCCGCGCTACAATGAATGGAACCCGTTCTGCATCCGCGCTGTCTCCACGCTTGAAATGGGCGCACCCGTCGAAATGACGCTGATCAACTATGCGACCGCAGGCGGACCGACCGTGCCCAATCTCGAATATATTTGCGGCTTTGAACCGGAAAAGCTGCTTAGCTGGGAATTTCCCAATCTCGACTTCTGGCCCTATCCCGCGCGCCGCGATCAAGTGATCGAGGCGACGGGCGCATCATCGTGCCGCTATTATTCGACCGACGCCTTTCTGGGTGCGAACGGCATTCATGTATTCCGCTTTGCCGGACCTTGGGTGAAGCGGGCCTTTGATGACAGCGCAATCGCGCTGAAGGCGCGTACCGAAGCGTTATATGCCGCCGCCAACGCTTGAGGCGCGGCTGCGGGCAGTCGAAGATCGTGAGGCCATCCGAGATCTGATTGCCAGTTATGGCCCGCTGGCGGACAGCGGCAATGCCGAAGCTGTTGCAGAGCTCTGGATCGAAGATGGCAGCTATGTCGTCGGCGGAATCGCAGAGGCAAAGGGGAGGGCGGCTATTGCCGCGTTGCTGACGAGCGAAACCCACCGTGCACTGATGGCAGACGGCTGCGCGCACATGCTTGGCCCGGTTGTGATTGACCTTGAAGGGGACAGGGCAGTGGCGCGCGGGCATAGTGCCGTTTTCCGCAATGGCGCGACGGGCTTTGAGGTCTGGCGGGTATCGGCCAACCGCTGGGAGCTGGTCCGCACCGCCGATGGCTGGCGGGTCGAGCGACGCTTCAACGCACCACTTGATGGCAGCTATGCCGCGCAGGCATTGCTTGGGATCAGTGGATAGGCACGCCGTCGATCGTAATCCGGTGCATCAGGCGCCGATGACCATGATAATCGTTGAGCGCATAATGCCATGTCGAGCGGTTGTCCCACATGGCGACTGTGCCCGGCTGCCAAATGAGGCGGCACTGGAATGCACTTTGCGAGCCGACGCTGTAGAGATAGTTGAGCAGCGCGAGGCTTTCGTCGCGCGTCCAGCCTTCGATGTGGGTGGTGAAGGCCGAATTGACATAAAGCAGCTTCTGCCCGGTGACGGGGTGGCGGATCACCAGCGGATGCACCGCACGCGTCTTTAGTTCACGGCCCTTCAGGTCACCGCGCGCAGTGTTTCCAGGGTGGCTTTCAACCCATCGGAGAGGGACTCATAAGCGGCGGCCATGCTGGAAAATAATGTGTCGCCCCCGACTGGCGGCAATTCGCGCGCAACGAGGATCGATCCCATTGCGGGTATCTGGTCATAGCTGTGATCGGTGTGCCAGCCGCCGCCAATATTGACCATCTGCGTTTCCGCTTTGCGGACTTCGGCGATTTCCGGGAATGCCCCGTTTTCCGGGAAGTAATTATTTACGACAATCGGCCCGATTTTCTTCGCGAACGAGATATGTGCCCGCTCATCAATCTGCTGGTCGCGGAAAACGACGAGGCCGCGAGCCGCGAGCTCAGCCTTGATCGCCGCAACGTCCCCGTCCGACAGGTTATTGAGGTCCAGTCCCAGCATCTCGGTGCCGACATGCTCGGACATTTTGACCATCTGGATTGTCGTCATCTCCCTCTCCTCGTCCGATCAGACTAACCGGCGAGTTGCCCGCCGTCTATCGTGAACAGCGAGCCGGTGATCTTGCGCGCGTCATCGCTCGCCAAATAGGCAAACATCGCGGCAATGTCAGATGGCTCGCAGCTGCCGTCGACCAGCTTCGGGGCGTTGCGCATGACAAGGTCCCAGTTGACGTCGCCCGATGGCGGCGCAGCATTGCCCATCGGCGTATTCACATGCCCGGGGCAGATCGCATTTACCCGGACCCCCTTTGACGCGAATTCAATCGCCAGACCCTTGGTGATGGCGGCGACCGCATGCTTGGATGCCGAATAGGCGATTGTGTAAGCGATGCCTTGCAGCGCGGCCGTCGACGCGGTGTTGACGATATTGCCCTTGGACTCAATCAGGTGTGGCAGCGCGGCTTGGCACAGCGCGAAGACGCTGGTGGTGTTGATTTTCAATATGCGCTCGAAATCATCGATGCTGAAATCGAGGCTGGGTCCCCATTTCAAAATCCCCGAAATATTGCAGAGCACATCAAGTCCGTCGGTTGCCGCGGCATCGACCAGCGCGCGGCACGATGCCGTATCGCTCGCATCGAAAGTGCAGATGCGCGGCGTGCTCGCCATCATCTCTGCCGTTTCGGCAAGCCCTGCTTCGTTAATGTCGCCAATCGTTACCTGTGCGCCTTCGTTGGCGAGCCGGATTGCCGTTGCCCGGCCAATGCCCGACGCTGCACCGGTGACCAAAATCTTCTTGCCGTGGAAGCGCATCTAACCCTCCAATAAACCTTGATTTGCGTAATAACTGACTTCATTCTCTACGCAAAGGAGAAAGCGGGATGGGAATTGAAGAAAGATTGCAGAGATTGGAGGATGATCGTGCGATCCGCGACTTGAAGGCCCGCTATCTGCGCGCCTGCGATTCCAAGGATCCCGAAACCGTGCGTGACTGCCTGCTGCCCGATGGTGCCGTAATTGCCTATGACGGCTTTCCGGCTTTCAACAATCGTGATGATTTTGTTGCCATCTATGCGCAAATGGGCTGCGCACCGGGCATCTACGATATCCACCATGGCGCCAATGGCGTCATCGCATTTGAAAGCGCCAATCGCGCCACCGGGCAATGGTCGCTTTTCTTCCACAATATCAATCTGGCTGCGCGAACGCTGACCCAGATGGGCGTCGAATATGACGATGTTTATGTGCAGCAGGATGGCAGGTGGTGGATTGCCGAAACGCGCTCGCGGCGGCTTTCCTGTCTGGTCCATACCGTCGACGATGCCGGTCAATCCAATGTCGTCGTTATGGGCGATCCGCCTGCCAGCTTTGGGGAGGCATGATCATGAAGTTCAGCATCGAACAGCTTTCTGATC
Organism: Sphingomonadales bacterium; assembly: GCA_021298455.1. Classification (GTDB taxonomy): domain Bacteria; phylum Pseudomonadota; class Alphaproteobacteria; order Sphingomonadales; family Sphingomonadaceae; genus Sphingorhabdus_B; species Sphingorhabdus_B rara. The sequence continues at coordinate 6,250 of JAJTFR010000165.1, forward strand.
TGGAAGAGATCAAGCAGCTCAAGCATCGCTATTTCCGCTGCATCGACACCGCGAATGAGGCAGAGCTGGCGACACTCTTTATCGAGGATGTGACCATCGACCTACGCGGCGGCGCCTATCGTGCGCAGCTAAAGGGACGGCAGAATATGGTCGATTTCATCGGCAGCGCCTTCAACAGCGATGTCGTCGCACAGCATCATGGCCACTGCCCCGAAATCGCCTTCACCGGGCCGGACAGCGCAGAGGGTAGCTGGTATCTGGAAGACCGCTTCATCGATCCGGTTCGCGCTCAAGACACGATCGGCACCGCCATCTACCGCGACCGTTATGTGCGCACGTCAGAAGGCTGGAAAATCGCGCACAGCGAATATGACCGCATCTACGAAATCGTCCGCCCCATCCCGGAGGAGGAAAAGCTGACCTATCATCTGCTGGCCAAGACCGGACGGAAGCCGGAGGCGCGGGTGGATACGATGCAGTGGCTGGAATGGTATTGAGGGGGCGATTAGCCCCCTCTCTCACACCATGTCGTAAGCGTCGAAATCGGGCTTTGCCATTGCATCGGCAAAGGCATCATAATCCCATGGCCAGGTGATCGGCACGCCCGTCTTGTCGAGATACCAGCTGGTGCAGCCAGAACCAAAAACCGTTGCTTTTGCAGCTTTTATGCGGCGATCTTCATAATCGTCAAAAGCAGCCTTGCTGGCGACGATGCCGCTGGCGTTGCTGTTCGCTACACGGTCTAGCAATTGTGCGACATAGTTCCATTGCCGTTCCGCAACATCGATCAATGAGAAGTTGCCAACCGGCGAACTTGGCCCGTTGAAAAGGAACAGGTTGGGGAAATCGGGGATGGAAATTGCCATATAGGCGGCGCAGCGCTCCGCCCAGGCATCCTCGATATCGCGGCCATTCAGCCCCTTGATCGATATCGGCCGGACGAAGCGGTCGGTATGGAAACCAGTTGCCAGCGCCAGCACATCCAGTTTGTGCAACACGCCCTCATTGTCGATCACGCCTTCTGGCACAATCTCGCTTATGCCGCAGACGATGGTTTCGACATTGGGCTGCTGCGCAACGCCATAATAGTCATAGCTGTAGATCAGTCGCTTGCATGCCGCCCTGTAGGTCGGACGCAGTTTTTCCCGCAGAACCGGGTCGACGACCGCATTTTCGAGCCAATCCCGGCAGATATCCTCTATCGCCTGCATCTCCGGCCCGTCGATCTCGGTGATGCCAGTGGTGAAGCGGCGGATACTCGCCCAATAGTTTTCGTCATAGCGGATTGCGTCAATCGCCTCGACACTGGCGCGGAACTTCGCCTTGTCTTCCTCGCTATATTCGAAATTGGGATAGGGCATCATCCATTGCGGGCTGCGCTGGAAATGGACCATGTCATGCCCGTCCTTGCCCAGCTTGGTGACCATTTGCACACCGGTCGAGCCATTGCCGATGACCCCGATGCGTTTTCCGGTCAGGTCAACATCTACGTCCCATTGCGCGGTGTGCATCGCGCGTCCGGCAAAGCTTTCCAGCCCCTTGATATCGGGAAATTTGGGAAAATGCAGAACGCCGGTCGCCATTATTGCGACATGGGCATTGTCACGTTGCCCGTCGATGGTTTCAATTTCCCACTGGTCACCCTTCCAGACCATGCTGGCAATTTCACTGTT
>JAJTFR010000166.1 GCA_021298455.1 Sphingomonadales bacterium
CATCCGTTATTATGCGGAGAAAGCGCCATTACGTAGGCTTACGGAGTTACGCCTTCCGGCCTTCGGACTAGGTCATTTCCTTCACTGGCCATGCGGGAGATGCCAGATGCAGCAGCATCATTATGTCCGCTATGTCCGCTGGTTCGACGAGGTCGGCCTTGACGATCTTGCACTGGTTGGCGGCAAAAATGCTTCTCTGGGCGAACTGGTCGAAGCGATGGGCGATACGATCAAGGTCCCTGAAGGCTTTGCGATAACGGTCGATGGCTATCGCGATATGGTGGATATGAACGGCCTGTGGCAGCGGATCATGGCCGTGCTCGATGGCACCAATTGGCGCGATCCGAAGGTAACAGGTGCCGCATCGACGAAGCTGCGCAATATGATCAACACAGCGCCACTGCCTCAGGGCCTCGTCACCGATATTGAGATCGCGTACCAGCGGCTTGAGCGCAAATTCGGACGAGGCGTTGCGGTCGCCGTGCGCAGCAGTGCGACTGCCGAGGATTCGCCTGCCGCCTCCTTCGCCGGGGTCCATGAGAGTTTCCTCAACGTGCGAAGCGCCAAGGCATTGATGGAGGCTGTGCGCAGCTGTTTCGCCTCATTGTTTAGCGAGCGGGCAATCGCCTATCGCATCGACAATGGTTTTGCGCACCGTGCGGTGGCGTTGTCGGTTGGCGTGCAGCGGATGATCCGCGCCGACCGAGCGGCATCTGGGGTGATCTTCACACTCGATACCGAAAGCGGTAGCCGCGACGTTGTGCTGATTAGTGGCGTCTGGGGGCTGGGTGAGGCGATCGTGCAAGGCATTGCCGACCCCGACGAATTTCTTGTCCACAAGCAGACGCTGAAACGGGGCTTCGAATATGTCCTGCGCCGGCGGATCGGGGCGAAACAGGTCAAGCTGGTCTACGGATCCCGCGCGGATGCCGGGCACACCAAATGGCAGAAGGTGCCCAAAAGGCTTCGGGTTATACAGTGCGTGACCGATGCAGAAATCCTCGATCTGGCGCGCCAGGCGCTTCAGATCGAGGAGCATTACAGCACATATTATCGCACGCCGATGCCAATGGATATCGAATGGGCGAAGGATGGCCCCAAAGGCGATCTGTACATCATCCAGGCGCGGCCCGAGACGGTGCACGCGAGCGCCGACAAAGCCATGCTCAAACTTTACCGGCTGACTGGCGATGGCCCGGTTGTTGTGTCTGGTCAGGCTGTGGGACAGGGTATCTCCGAAGGCGTTGTGCGGTTTGTTGCCTGCAAGGAGGATCTGGCTCATCTCAAAGAAGGCGATGTGCTGGTGGCAGAAACCACCGCGCCCGACTGGGAGTCGGCGATGAAGCGTGCCTCCGCGATTGTCACTGAACATGGCGGGCGCACTTGCCATGCCGCAATCGTCGCGCGCGAACATGGCATTCCGGCCATTGTCGGCGCAACCGGCGCGCGCAAGCTGCTGAAACCGGGCCAAGAGGTCACTGTTTCCTGCGCCGAAGGTGAAACCGGCAAGGTGCGTGACGGCCATGTATCCTTTGCCATCGATACGGTCGATGTCGGCCATATACGGCCAGCCAATGTCGAGATCATGGTCAATATCGGCAATCCGGATCTGGCCTTTCGCACTTCAGCATTGCCCGTCGCGGGCGTGGGTCTTGCGCGGGTCGAGTTTATCATTGCGAACGCCATCCGCGCACATCCGATGGCCCTATTATTCCCGGAACGTGTGAAAAGCGCCAAGGTGCAGCGCGCGCTTGCATCGCTGACCATGGGCTATAGCGACGGCGGGGATTATTTTGCCTCGAAACTGGCCGAGGGCATGGCTGTCATTGCCGCTGCCTTTTATCCGCGTCCGGTGATTGTTCGCACATCAGATTTCAAATCGAACGAATATGCCTCGCTCTTGGGAGGCGATGATTTCGAGATGGCCGAAGCGAACCCTATGCTCGGTTTTCGCGGGGCTGCCCGCTATTCGCACCCTGCCTACCAGCCGGCATTCGAACTCGAATGCGCCGCGATCCGCCGGGTGATTGAGGATATGGGGCTTACCAATCTGATCGTGATGATCCCCTTTTGCCGCAGCCTGCATGAAGCGAACGAGGTGCTGGGGATCATGGCGCGCTGCGGCCTCAATCGGGGCGAGAATGGCCTTAAAGTCTATGTGATGTGCGAAATCCCCAGCAACGTCATCCTGGTTGATGATTTTGCCAAACTGTTCGACGGTTTTTCGATCGGTTCAAATGATCTGACGCAGCTGACATTGGGGATCGACCGTGATGCGGAGATCTTGGCTTCGGCCTTTGATGAGGAAGATCCTGCCGTATTGCGCCTCATTGAAGAGGCGATTGCTGGCGCGCACCGCGCAGGCCGCCATTGCGGTATTTGCGGGCAGGCGCCGTCCGACCGCCCCGGCTTTGCCGGTTGGCTGATAGAGCGGAAGATCGACAGCATCAGCCTAAACCCCGACAGCGTGTTGGACGTGATGCAGCGTTTGGCGAACCATGATGAAAATCCGAATGCACTCAGAAGGTGATGCCATGACCAAGAGAGAATGTAAGATCGCCATATTGGATGCGCACCCCGATCCCGATCCGGCTCGATACATGCATGCCTTGGCCGATGCCTATTGCGCTGGCGCCCGGGGTGCAGGGCATGACGTCCGCCATGTCATGCTTGGCGATATCAACATGCCGATCCTGCACAGCCGCGAAAGCTGGTTGCATGAAGACACGCCCGAAGATGTGAAAGAGGGGCAGGAAGCCATGTTATGGGCCGACCATATCGTCTTTTTCTACCCGCTCTGGCTGGGCGACATGCCTGCTTTGCTCAAGGCATTTCTGGAACAGGCGCTACGCCCCGGCATCGCCTTGCAATATGGTGACAGCGCGATGCCGGAAAAGCTGATGAAGGGCAAATCGGCGCGGCTTGTGGTGACGATGGGAATGCCCGCCTTGTTCTATCGCGCTTATTATGGCGCGCACAGTGTCCGCAGTTTCAAGCGCAACATATTGAACCTGCTTGGTATTGACGATGTCGCCTCATCGCTGATTGGCAATGTTGAGGGGAGTGCAAGCCACCGCAAGCGATGGCTGAAGTGGATGGAGGAATATGGCGCTGCGGGTTACTGAGAACGGATCAGAAAGAAGCCAGCCGCTACAATCCCCATAACGGCTGTCGCCAACCAGCCACCGGCGGCGAGTTTGCCGGAAACACGCAATTTACCCATGACAGCGCGGTTGGTGGCAATCAGCATCATCACCACCATCAGCGGTGCCGCCAATACGCCGTTGACAACAGCGGCCCAGTATAACGCCTTGATTGGATCTACGCCTACATAGTTGAGCGTCAGCCCCGCTATCGTGGCGACCGCAATGGTGGCGTAAAAGGCCTTGGCCTCGCGCGGCTTGCGGTCCAGCCCCTCCACCCAGCCGAAACTTTCGCTCACCCCATAGGCGGCGGATCCTGCCAATATCGGCACCGCCAGCATGCCGGTGCCGATGATCCCGATTGCGAATAGAGCAAACGCGAAATCCCCGGCGATCGGCCGCAACGCCTCGGCTGCCTGCGCCGACGATTCGACATGCGTGATACCATGCGCGTTCAGCGTTGCAGCGGTCGCAATCACGATGAACAGTGCGGTGAGGTGCGAAAAGCCCATGCCAAGCATCGTATCGAGCCTGATCCGCCTCAATTCGCTGCCCGCCCGACGAGGCGCGACACATAACGGCTTTACATGTCGGCGATGCTGTTCCTCCACCTCTTGCCCCGCCTGCCAGAAAAACAGGTATGGGCTAATGGTTGTCCCCAAGATCGCGACCAGCGCCATGGCATGTGCATTGTCGAACACGAAATTCGGGACAAGAGCCCCATAGGCCGCCTTGCCCCAGTCGACCCCCGCGACAAAGACCACGGCTACATAGGACAGCAGGACGAGCGTGCTCCATTTGAGGACACGCGCATAACTCGTATAGCTCATGAAAATTTCCATAAGAACGCAGACAATCGCGAACAGCCCGGCATAGACCATCAC
>JAJTFR010000167.1 GCA_021298455.1 Sphingomonadales bacterium
TCGGGCAAGTGAATGTGCACATCCTTACGGTTGAAGATCGATGGCTTGATCCCATAGCTGGGCGCACGCGCCTTCACAAATGAAAGCGCCGCCTGGATCGATTCGCTCATCACCTCGCCCAGCTTGCCAGTCGTCTTTATCTGGCCCTTGCCAGCAACAGTCACCGCCTCGATCGTCAGCAATTCGCCGCCAACCTCGGTCCATGCCAGACCCGTCACCGCGCCAATCTGGTTCTCTTCCTCACCCACGCCATGGCGATATTTGCGGACGCCGGAGAAATCAGCAAGATTTTCGGGCGTGATTGTCACAGCCTTGTCCTTGCCTTCCAAGATACGGCGCAGCGCTTTGCGTGCCAGCTTCGCAATCTCCCGTTCCAGCGTACGGACGCCAGCCTCACGGGTATAAAAGCGGATCAGATCACGCAGTGCATCGTCGCTTACCTCAAACTCGCCCGGCTTCAGCCCATGGGCGTCAACCTGCTTTTGCAAAAGGTGCCTCTTGGCGATTTCCAGCTTTTCGTCCTCGGTATAGCCTTCAAGCCGGATGATCTCCATGCGGTCAAGCAATGCCTGCGGCAAATTCATGCTGTTTGCCGTCGTCACGAACATCACGTCGGACAGATCAAGGTCGACCTCCAGATAATGATCGTTGAACTTGCTGTTCTGTTCCGGGTCGAGCACTTCGAGCAGAGCCGACGCGGGGTCGCCGCGGAAATCCTGTCCCAGCTTGTCAATCTCGTCGAGAAGGAACAGCGGGTTCATCGTACCCGCTTTCTTCAGGTTGCTTGCAATCTTGCCCGGCATCGAACCGATATAGGTCCGGCGATGCCCCCGGATTTCCGCTTCGTCGCGAACGCCGCCCAGCGCTTGCCGGATAAACTCACGGCCGGTTGCCTTGGCAATCGACTGGCCAAGCGAGGTTTTACCCACACCCGGCGGGCCAACGAGGCACAGGATCGGACCCTTCAGCTTATTGGTACGCGCCTGCACCGCCAGATATTCGACGATCCGGTCTTTGACCTTTTCGAGAGCGAAATGGTCTGCATCCAGAACTTCCTGCGCCTTGGCTATATCGCGCTTAAGCTTTGATTTCTTGCCCCAAGGAATGTTCAGCAAAGCATCCAGATAGTTGCGCACGACCGTTGCCTCTGCAGACATTGGCGCCATTCCACGCAGCTTTTTGATTTCCGCCTGGGCCTTTGTCTTTGCTTCCTTGGAAAGCTTCAGCGTGTCGATCTTGGTCTGCAGTTCGGTCAACTCATCCGAACCGTCTTCGTCAGCATTGCCCAACTCACGCTGGATCGCCTTCAACTGCTCATTCAGATAATATTCGCGCTGCGACTTTTCCATCTGCCGTTTCACACGGCCACGGATCTTCTTTTCAACCTGCAATACGCCCAATTCGCCTTCCATGAAGGCAAAAGCCATTTCGAGCCGCTTGAGCGGATCGGTTTCAACAAGAAGCGCTTGCTTGTCCGAAACCTTGAGATTGATGTTCGCAGAAACCGCATCGGCCAGTTGGGCCGCATCGTCAATTTCGGCAAGCTGGACAGCGGTTTCAGCGGGTATCTTCTTGTTCAGCTTCGAATAATTCTCGAATTGCTCGACAATCGAACGCATCAAAGCGGTCGCTTCCGGCCCGTCAACCGGGTCGTTGCCAATCATTTCAATTTCGGCCTCGACATAATCTGCCGAACGCTCATGCAGGCGCAACAGATTTGCACGCTGCTTGCCCTCAACCAGCACACGAACTGTGCCATCGGGCAATTTCAGCAATTGCATCACCGTTGCCGACACGCCGACCGTGTACAGATCATCATAACCGGGATCGTCTTCGGCAGGGTCTAATTGCGTGACAAGGAAAATCTCCTTGTCCGCAGCCATCGCCTTTTCGAGAGCCACGACCGATTTGTCGCGCCCTACAAAAAGCGGCACAACCATCCCCGGAAAGACAACAATGTCGCGCAGGGGCAACAGGGGCATAGATAGGGTCATATTCACTCCGGAACGCGCCGAAAGGCGGCGCGGTCATTTGTTGTGAATATGAGCGCCTTTTTCACGCTTTCAACGGCGGAACCGGCGGAATCTTAGAAAAGCTGGGGAAAAGCGCCTCAAAATGGCATTTTGAAACCCGGAGGCAGCGGCAGGCCGCTGGTCATTTTGCCCATTTCGGCATTGCCGGCCAGATCCGCCTTCTCGCGCGCATCGTTGAAAGCCGCGACAATAAGGTCTTCCAGCATCTGCTTGTCGGCAGGCACAACAAGGCTGTCATCGATCGAAATGCCAATGATCCGTCCCTTGGCCGTTGCGCGCACCTTGACGAGACCACCACCCGACACGCCTTCAACCTCGATGGTATCCAGCTTGCCCTGTGCTTCTTCCATCTGCTTCTGGATGGTTTGCGCGGCTTCCTGCGCTGCTTTCATCATTTCTTCGATGCTTTTCATGCTCTCAAGCTCCGGACTTCTGCTTCATGGGGAGAAAAAATATTGCGACCTTCGACCTGCACTTCCGCATCTGGGAAGGCAGCGAGCGCAGCCATGACAAGCGGGGATCCAAGGATCGCCCTGTCATGTGCCGCGCGCTCGGCCTGTTCTTGCTCGTAAAGACTGGGCGCAGCGTCTCCCGCCTCCTGCGCCGTTTCCCAGCGCGCACCCGTCACACGGAAAAGAGCATCGTTCAGTTCGGAAACAAATCCCTGATGAACAGGGCCGGCCAATTGATAGGCAAGCCGTGGCGGCGCATAATCCACAATCCTGACAACATCATGCAGCGTTGCTGCTATATTGGGGTGCCCGCCCCGATCAAGCGCATCGACGAGCGTGCGAAAATCTGCTGGAATCTGCGATGCAGGCGCTGATCCATTATCGGCGTGAATGTTGGCCGTGATTGCCGGTGCCGGCGCAAGAGCGGCATGGCCCGCGCCTTCCTGCAACAACCGCGCAAGCTCACCCGGATCGGGCATCGACGCGCCATGCAGCACACGCAGCAGCGCCATGTCGCAACTTTCTAGCGGCAGGCTTGCATGGCGAACTTCCTCGTGCCCCTTTAACAGCAATTGCCAAAGGCGGTGCAGCTTTGGGAAGGACAAGGCAGACGCCCATTCCTCGATTTGCGCGCGCGCCTCTTGGGGAAGCGTAGGGTCCGATGGGCTGCCAATCTTGCAAAGTGTAACCAGATGAACTTCGCGCAACAGGCCAGAAAGCGTTGCTGCCGGCTCAACCCCCAACTGATATTGCTGGCGCGCCTCCGCAAGAACGGCCTGCGCCTCACCCTCCAATAGCAAGGCAAATAGTCGCCGCACCGCGGCCCGATCGGACAGACCAAGCATATTGCGAACCTGCGCGGCCTCGACCTGCGCTTCGGCACCACTATCGTCGGCCGCCAAATCAGCATGCGCGATCGCCTGATCGAGAATGGAAAGCCCATCACGCACCGAACCTTCGGCGGCTTGCGCAATCAGGCGCAATGCTTCCGGCTCTGCCGTTACGCCTTCCTTTTCGCAAATTCCGGTAAAATGGCTGGCAAGCAGCTCGACGGTGATCCGCTTCAGATCGAAACGCTGGCAGCGCGACAATACGGTGATCGGCACCTTGTTCACCTCTGTCGTGGCGAACAGGAATTTGACGTGCGCGGGCGGTTCTTCAAGCGTCTTCAAAAGCGCGTTGAACGCATTTTTGGAGAGCATGTGAACTTCGTCGATGATGTAGATCTTGTAGCGCGCAGATACCGCCGCATAGCGAACCGCTTCGATGATTTCGCGGACGTCATCGACGCCGGTATGGCTGGCCGCGTCCATTTCGATCACATCAATATGGCGGCCTTCCGCAATGGCACGGCAGGGTTCGCAGACACCGCAAGGATCGATTGTCGGCCCGCCCTGCCCATCTGATCCGACGCAGTTCAGTGCCTTTGCAATCAGGCGGGCGGTCGACGTCTTGCCGACCCCGCGCACCCCGGTCATCAAAAAGGCATGCGCTAGGCGGCCGCGCTTGATCGCATTGCCCAGTGTCTGCACCAT
>JAJTFR010000168.1 GCA_021298455.1 Sphingomonadales bacterium
AAAATAGAAAATAAGTGGACGGGGAGACAGGATTCGAACCTGCGACCCTCTGCTCCCAAAGCAGATGCGCTACCAGGCTGCGCTACTCCCCGACACGGGAAAAGACTATAATCTGCTTCCAAACACTGGCGTTTAGAAGCGTGGTGGGCCCGGAGGGACTCGAACCCCCGACCTAGCCGTTATGAGCGGCCAGCTCTAACCAACTGAGCTACAGGCCCCCTGAGAAGAGCGCCGATAGCGGAAGGCCGGTCTGAAAGGCAAGAGCCAAATGCGTCAGGCAAAGGCCAACTGTCGCAGTTGCGTCACCGTTACCGGTCTCACACCGCACTTTTCGAGATGGACGAAGACGGTTTCCCACCAGGAATAAAATTGCTCGAGGTCTGTATTGTTGCGAACATAGGGCGTGTGGCCGGGCGCGAGCGATGGTGAATGGAAGGAAAAGACCAACAGCGGCAGCTGCATCTTCAGCGCAACATCGATCGCCTGCACCGCCTTGCTCGCCGGGATCCCTTCAGGTGTCAGCGCGATCCGTTCCAAAAGGCCGCTGCGCGCGAGCAAGGCCCGCATCGACGGTGTTTCAAAATAGCGGTCAAACATCGCCGTACCAATGGGACGCAACAATCCCCCGAAAACCGAAGTAAGGGGCAACTCCACCAGTTTACGGTCAATCGCCCAATAGGGCTGCAATGCCGCGGAAGTGAAATCGGGTCCACCCTGTGCCGAATAATCAAACAGCGACCGCACCGACGTATCGAAGGCAATATCGAGTTCGATCAGCATCTTAGCGGTATCGGGACCGATGCCGTAGCGCCCGGCGCGATAGGCAACCGGCTTTGTCGCAAGGCGTTCCCGCACGATATCATGGAGCGCGCGCAGCTTTGCCCGCTCCAGCGGTTCGGGCAGGTTGCAGGCGTAGCTGTTATGACTGCTGACAACCTCGTCAAACGGCGGAGTCACCCAAGGATGGAGTTGCAGGCCGATCTCTGCCTTGTCGCGGCGCGCCAGATCACCGAACAGTTCAGCGCCCATTGGGTCGGCAGCGATCGGATAATCGACAAGGTAAAGCGGCTTCACCCCTCGGCCTTCGCACATCGCCTGAAAGCGCGGGATTGACGCGAGATGGGAGAGGCCATGGGCGTCGCGGGAAAAAGGCCCGCCCCAATCAAATTCCTCTTCGGTGTCAACGGTTACAAGAAAGCGCGGGCCTCCCGCACCCATAAGGTCAAGCTTCGGGCCACCCCGAGGAAATGCCGGGGTTTCGACATTGGCTGCCGCCCCGCTATTTCCGATCATATCAGTCGCCCCCGGTGCCTTTGACATTGCGATCGCCATTCTGGATCGTAGGCAGGGTTAATAAGACTTGTTCCTTTTGAAAACGTAAATCGCCGCCAGCCTTGCGCGCCAGATTGCGCACCAGTCGCAATGAAAAGCCAAGGCCAAGTAAGGGCGACAGGTCAGAATTATCATAATGATCGTCGGCGGTCGCACCTGTACCCAGCAATTCCTCCTCGCTGAAGTGACGCAGCTTCTCAGGCAGGTCGAGGGTGAGGCAGTTCATCACCTGCGTTCCCAACAGCGTTTTGCAACGGCCATTAATAACCTCACCAGGCAAACCAGCGACGATGATGGCAGATATCAGGCGCGAGAACACCCGTTCGGCAAAATCGCGCTCGATCGCGAAGGGACGCACGGGATCGGCAAAGATCAGATTGACGATGACGCCGCTGGATTCGCTAATCGCAGCAAGCCGCTGGCGCAGGGTGCTGGCAAGCCATGCCCCATCGGTTTGCCCGGGATCGATTTCGAAATTACCGCTGTCGAGACGCGCGGCCGTCGAAATATCATCAAATCCACCAAGCAACTTGCGCGAATCAGCCAGTATTGCGCCGGCCAGCGCGCGATATTCTTCATCTACCGGGCCAAATAACTGCTGCTCGATAATCTCGGCAAAGCCCGAAATTGCACCCAGCGGTGTGCGCAGTTCATGCACGATCTGCTGCATGCTTTCGCCCTGCCGTTTGCGATCGTCGATCGAAGACACAGCCTGTTCGTGAAGTTTCGGGCGGCGCATGATACCGCGAAAACCCCGGAAGCGCCCGGTCAATGCGTCAAAGAAGGGCGATGCCGTGATCCGCCAATCGCCGTCGATTAACGGGCTGCCGCGCAAATTCATGCGCGCATTTTCCATCGGCATCCGCTGGGCAAAGGCAGCCGCGCCATAGGCGTCAGGGCCAGGCCCATGGTCATAAGCGGGGCGGGCGATATCGGTGCCAACAATCGCCCCACGCGGTGCACCCTCGACCCAAATGATCGTGCCGGAATCGTCGGTTTCGAAAGTAATTTCGGTTATGGGGCTAGCATAACCCTCTAATTCATCGTCACCGAGCGGCAACCGAGGAGACTCGCCCTGTCCGCGGTTCCGTTTCCATTCTTCGATGCGCTGAACGATCGCACCAATCTGCGAAACGGCCGGCTGTTCGACCGTCTGAATCGGGGTATCTGCAATCGGTTCTGGCAAAGACTGAGGTACTGATGCCGCACCGGTCAGTGGATCTGCGGATAGACGGAAATCGGCACCGCCCCATGCAGCCAATGCCCTGCAGGTTTTTTGGCCAAGGTCTTTGCGGGCGCGCAAGAAACCACGCGCCCTAACGGGCAGCTCAGGTACCAGATCGCTCCATTCGTCGTCGCTAAGCCGCGCCGCGCGAATCGCTTCAGCAGCCACAGGCGGAGCATCGCCTGCGAGTAGTTGCAAAAGTGCTGGAGAACGTAGTCGCCCTGAAAGCATTGCTACGCCGGCGGCGCGGTCCGCGACGCTGATCTGCAGGCCCAATCTGTGGGTTGCAACCAGACCCGCTGCTATTTTTTGCGGGGCGTGCCCGCTCGAATTTTGAGATATAATATCAATGAGTTGTCGCCAAACGCCGACGCTGGACGGGCCCGCTGATGCGGCCGCTCCCCGCAATGCCGTTTCTAGGCGATCGTCAATGCGCAACTAGCCTCTACCCGTGTTATATCCGACCCTGTTCGGTATCTCGATAGCGCCCGGCAAACACTTCCAAAAGGCCGATTTTTGAGGCGTCACACTATGGGACACCAGTGTTTTTCCCAGTGTCGGCTGGGAACCAATGTCGAATTAAACAATTGCAAACTGCTATAATAATATTATTCAAAAGCGCCGGAAACTAATCGGGAAATATCAAAACATGGTAGCAATTGGTTTCGATGCGATCGATCTCAAGCTTTTGGCCGAACTGCAGGCGAACGGTCGCATAACAAATGTCGATCTGGCATCGAAGGTGGGGCTTACCGCGCCGCCATGTTTACGCCGGATGCGCACTTTGGAACAGGCGGGCGCGATCAAGGGCTATCATGCGGATATTGATCCGTCTGCGCTCGGCTATTCCATCATGGTGTTCGCGATGGTTAGCCTGAAAAGTCAGGCGGAGGCCGATCTGCGTGCATTTGAGGATCATGTTGGCAAATTGCCCAACGTCCGTGAATGCCACATGCTGAACGGCGAGATTGATTTTATTCTGAAGATCGTCGCGCATGATCTTCAATCTTTTCAGGAATTCCTGACATCGAAGCTCACTTCGGCTCCAAATGTGTCGAGCGTAAAAACGTCCTTGACGATCCGCACGGCCAAAGATGAGCCCGGGATCCCAATACCCCAAGAATAAGGCCCGCGACACACGCCGCGGGCCCCAAACTTTTACAGACTAGCTTTTGATCAGGCGGCAGGAGCGGCAGGCGCTGCTGCTTTTGCCATCTGCTGGTCGATATAGATTGTCCAATATTCGGCGATGCCCTTGCGCTTCTCTCCGCTGATCTGCCCGAGATCAGCTTTTGCACCGGCATAGTCGCCCAAATTGACCTTTGCGATGGCAAGGTTGGTCAATGCACGATCGGTCTGGTTGACGCCGTCGCGGTCAATAATATTGCCCTTGGCGAGAGCGGCTTCGTAAAGCCCCTTGGCACGCGCAAACTGGCCGAAGGAAA
>JAJTFR010000169.1 GCA_021298455.1 Sphingomonadales bacterium
GCGCCGATAATGGTGAAGCGTTTCTCGCTTTTACTCACAATATTCCCCTAGAACCGAAAGCCAAGTGTTGCGCCCCAAGTGCGCGGATCGGGGAAATAACCAAGCGTTAGTCCGCCAAATCCTGGGCCGAAATCGATGAAGTTGCTCGGACTGTCTTCCTTGGTCAGATTGCGCACCCACAGGCTGAATTCACCCTTTGCCCCGCCAAGGTCGAAATCGGACAGCCGCAAATTCATGTTGATGATGTCGCGGCCCTTGGACTTGGTGTTGCCAGCGATCGTCTGCGCTGCAGGGTTGCCCGTCAACGCGAAGGGGAAGGTGTAGTAAGATGAGACATGGTTCCAGTCACCGGTCAGGCTCACCTTGCCCCAGTCGCCCTGCAAAAGCCGCCAGTCAAAACCGAGTGCTGCCGTGGCCTTTGGTGTATGCGGGAAGGCGCGGTTGTTCGAGACATCGACGCCGCCATCGATGAAGCGCCCATAATCTGCATCGAGAATGGCCAGCGACCCGTTGATCGTGAGGCTGTCGACCGGACGGGCGACGGCTTCAAATTCGAGTCCGCGGATACGCGCTGCAGCCGCGTTGAGTACGACCGATGCAGCCGCACCCTGCGCGGTGAATACCGAAAGCTGGATATCCTTATGTTCGTCCCAGAAGCCCGCGACGTTAAAGATCAGCTTACCATCGGCGAGCCGCGTTTTTACGCCGACTTCATAGCTGTCGACCTTTTCGGGGCGATAGGGGTTGCACAATTCGCTAGTGCTGCCCGGCGCGGTCGTACAACTGAACGGGCGGCCGATCAGGCCCCCAACATCGGTTTCGCCGTTAAAGCCCCCTGATTTGTAACCCCGGGCCCATCGGCCATAGAGATTGATGTCATCGCTTGCTGCATAACTTAGCGTAACGGTCGGGCTGAAATTGTTGAACTTGGCGTCGGGGACGCCGCCATAAGGCAGGTTGAACAGCACGGTGCGCGGAGTGCCGACGGCAAAGGAACGACGGATATCCTTTTTCTCGTTGGTGTAGCGGCCGCCAAGCGTCAACTTGAGCGCATCGGTCAGTTTGTAATCGAGCTGAGCGTAAAGCGCGAGGGCGCGGGTGTGCGATCCATAATCAGACTGCAAGTCGGCAGCGCCTGGAGCACCAATCTGATTCAGGAAACCGAAGAAACGTTGCGGTCCAAGTGTTTCGGCCTTTTCCTTATAGTAAAAGGCACCGGTTACATATGTCAGCCGGTCGTCCATCGCCGCGCCGGTCAGCTGTACTTCCTGGCTCCAAGCGTGGAAGCTGGTATCGCGCTGCGTTTGCGCGATGTCGAGCGGCGAACCATCAAGATCGGCCGAATCCTGCCAGCGCAGATCGCGATAGGCTGTGATCGATTTCAGCGTTGCTGCACCCAGATCAAGCGATAGTGTGAGGCTGTGCCCAAAGGTGCGCGATTTTTCGTAAAGCGGATTGCCGTCGACGCTTGCTCGGTTCTGGCGATCCGGATTTGCATAGAGTCCGAGCGGGGCAATTGCGCCGAATATCGCTGGATTGGTGAAAAGGTTGTTCGGTAACACGCTGATCAGTTGCGAAAAATCGGTGCGCTGATTGTGGCGGCTATAGTCGAACTGATAGTCCGCCGTGAAATTGCCTTCGGGCTTGAAACGCACCTGCGCCATGGCGCTGTGTGTGTTCAGGTTGCCAAGATCCTTGACCGAGGTGGGCCGCGCCAGAAATACCTGCGGAAAGGGATTGGGCTCCACTTTCACAAAACCGTCGCGCTTCTGCATTTGGCCGGACAACTTAACCGAAAACGGGCCAAAGGCGGGCAGGTCGAGTGTTGCCTTGCCGCGCCGATAGTTGAAATTGCCATAGCTGGCCTCGGCAGAGCCGCCAAACTCGCCTGACGGTTTGCGCGTCACAAGATTGATCGCGCCAGCGAGCGCATTACGGCCATAGAGCGTGCCTTGCGGGCCGCGCAGCACCTCGACACGCTCAAGGTCGGCGACGTCAAAAATCGATCCCTGCGCCTTGGCGATATAGACACCATCAAGATAGAGACCGACGGCCGGTTCCCAAGTGACTGCCGGGTTGATCGTGACCGATCCGCGAATAGCGATTTGCGAGATGGTCTTGTTCGACGGAGCACGTTCGATCTTCACATTGGGCGCTATCGTGCCGAGCGCGTCGATCGAATTGATCCCGCGCGATTCGAGAAACTCCGAGCCTACCGCCGAAATGGCGATCGGCACGTCTTGGATGTTCTCTGCGCGCTTCTGTGCCGTGACGACGATCTCGCCAATGCCATCATCGGAATTCTGTGACTCCTGTGCCATGGCGGGCGCCCATCCAGCCAATGCTGTCGACGCCATTATGCATCCGATTACCGCTTTGCGCATGTCTCTCTCCCTCATGCCATCAACCTGCAAAATGCGTAATTAATGTAGATCAAGTTTACGATAAATTGAATTTACGAGCAATGAAAATTCGATTAGCGTATTTTGTTAGCTTTCAAGTTACGCATATGGAGGGGTTTGATGCGATCATTGGAGGAGCGGATTGACCGGCTGGAGTCGCTCGATGCGATCCGCCAGCTTCCGGCAAAATATGCACTCGCGCTTGATATGCGCGACATGGACGCAATGGTTTCGCTTTTTGTCGAGGATGTCCGCGTTGGCAAGGATGCCAGCGGACGGCTGGCCCTGCGTGCCTATATGGATCGCACGCTGCGTTCGCCCTTTACCGGAACGTCGCACCATATTGGCGGTCACATTATCGAATTTGACGACGCCGATCACGCCCATGGCGTCGTTTATTCAAAAAATGAACATGAGACCCCCGTTGAAGGCGGCGCAGACGAATGGGTGATCATGCAGATGATGTATGTCGATGATTATGTGCGCCGCGACGGCAGCTGGCATTTCGCCCGTCGCTTGCCGCTATACTGGTACGCGACAGATCTCAACAAGCCGCCGGTTGGCGACAGGAAAATGCGATGGCCGGGAACAGAGTGGGTCGAGGGCAATTTCCACAAATTGTTCCCGAGCTATGACGAATATTGGGCCCGCGAAGGCGATCATGGCGGGCCGGTGGCCGAACCTGCGCCGCTCGAGAAATTTCTGGAAACGATGCGGCGCGGGCAGGCCGCACCCAAGGTGAAAGTGCGGGCGGACTGATGCGTAAACGCTCGATCGGCCTCGGGATCGCCGCGGCGCTCCTAATCGCAGGCGCTGGCTTTTGGACCAACGCCAATCGCGAAATCGGGATGGCGCGGCCGATTGTCGGGGCTGCATCGGGGGGCATAGTGCGTGACGACACTTTTGTGCCCGCACCGGTTGAGGGCCAACTTAACACCAATCCTTTTCTAGCCGCCGATGCCAATGGCACAATGCACGGCGACGGTGGCCAATCGGATACGCATCTCGCCGACGGTCCCTTTGCAGGCGCGCTTGAAGTGCGCAGTCGCCGGTCGGGCAATGGACTGCCGCGGCAATGCTCTACCTTTGTTTATCGCAGCGATGGCAAGCCGGTGGTGATGTGCGGCGGCCTTTCGGGCTTCCGCATGGTGCTGCTCGATCCAGATACACTTGATGCGCTTGCCCATTTCGACCTGCCGGTCCGCCCCAGTTCGTTCGAAGCTTTTGTGAAGCGCGACATGGGTATCATGATGAACGACAGTTCGGGCGGCGCCTATATGTTCCTCGACAATCGCGACCGGCTTGTCTTTGCGAACAGCCAGTGGGTCGTGCAGCGGCTGGTCGCCGAAGAACGCGACGGGAAATGGAGCTTCCGGGTCGAACGCGAGTGGGATTTGAAACCTTATGTGCCGAACGACTGTTTCAACTGGAACAATTGGTCGACCGATAGTGAATGCGACAAGATCACGACCGTGATGCCCGATCATCAAGGGCGCTATTGGTGGACGACGCGCAACGGACGGCTGGGTACGCTCGATCCCGAAAGCGGTGCGGTCAAAGTGCACAAATGCCGGTGCAACTCTGGCGGACGCCCTATGATCGCGGGACAAAACGCAAGATAGGTTCGATCAACCAGGGAAGCGGAACCACGCCGACATTATTGGGTGACCAATGGATCACCTTTGCCGACAATGCCGATGGGCGGATCAACATTGTCGTCCTGCGGCGCAGCGATGGCAGCCGCATCTGCGCCGTTCCGGTTTTCCGTGATGGGGCGAGCGCCACGGACAACAGCATGATCGGTTGGGGGCGTTCGATAATCCTTGAAAATAATGCCGGCTTCAAAAGCGCGCATGAACAAAAGGACTGGAATGCCATTGCAGGCGGTGTGGTGCGGGTCGATGTGCGTGCCGACGAAAGCGGGTGCGACACGATCTGGAACGCGCCGCTCAAATCGCCATCGGTGGTGCCCAAGCTGTCCGCGGCCAGCGGCATCGCCTATTTTTATAGCTTTGATCTGGCACGGGATGCGGACGGCAAGCAGGTGCAGGACTGGTCGATTGTCGGCCTTGATTTCCGAACCGGCAGGCAGGTGATCAAGATACCGACCGGGCGCGGCAGGCCGTTCGACAATAATTGGGCGTCAATGTCGATCGCGCCGAATGGCGATTTCTATGCCGGCATGACCGGCGGACTGGTTCAGGTGCGGCGTAAGCGGCCCTGACCGTCAGAAGAAATAGCTGGCACCATTTGCGACCAACACCGATCCGTTGACGAAGCTCGCATCGTCGGATGCAAGATAAGCAACGGCAGCCGCGATTTCCGACGGATCGGCCATGCGACCCAACGGAATGCTTGCCTCCATCGACTTGATCCAATCATCCGGAATGCCGGCCATGACAGGCGTGTTGGTGGGACCGGGGGCGACGGCGTTCACGCGGATCTTGCGCGGGGCAAGCTCGCGCGACAATTGCCGCGTCAAACCGATAATCGCAGCTTTTGACGCGCAATAATGCGGTGATCCTTCGCCCGATTGGGCGCTTGTTGAACTGATGTTGATGATCGCACCGGGATTGCCATCCTCTGCCAGCACGCGGACAAATTCGCGCGCAAGGCGAAAGGCGCCGCCGACATTGACTTCCATCACCCCGGCCCAGCCGCGGTCTTCCATATAGATCAACTGGTCGACGATTATTGCCGATTGGCCATCCTTGGCGAGTTCCGCATTGCGCTCGGCCATGGCTCCATAAAATTGTTCGGACCCATCGCCCTCGGCGGCACCGATGCCGGCATTGGCGACGGCGATATCGAGCCGGCCGAAGGCCTTGCGCACCTCGCGCACGGCGCTGGCGACCGATTCAGCATTAGTGACGTCACAACGAAGCGCCAGTGCGCCGCCGCTCTGTTGTGCGTCCGCGAGGTTGAGGTCGAGCGCGGCAACCTGGGCCCCTTCGGCAGTTAGCCGCTGGACAATGGCTCTGCCGATCCCTCTGCCTGCGCCGGTGACGACCGCGCCTTGCCCCTGGAACCGCCCGCTCATTCATTCGCTCCGGTCATGTGCCGCGCCGCTATATAGCCAAAGGTGAGTGCAGGGCCGATTGTCACGCCTGCGCCCGGATAGCTTTCGCCCATTGCCGATGCTGCATTGTTGCCCACTGCGTAAAGCCCGGGGATCGGCTTTCCATTGGTACCGATGACCTGAGCCTTGTCATTGGTTTTCAGGCCACCATTGGTGCCGATATCGCCCGGATACATCGGCATTGCGTAAAACGGGCCTTTGGCGATCGGGCGCAGACAGGGATTTGGCGTCACGGATGGGTCGCCATACATTTTGTCATAGGTGGCCTCGCCGCGTTGGAAATCGGGGTCCTCACCCTTGGCCGCATATTCATTGTAGCGCGAAACGGTTGCCGCCAGCCGCGCCGGATCGACACCCATATCGGCGGCCAGTTCTTCGATTGTATTGCCCTTTTTCATGATGGAGCGGACTTCGCCGCGTTGCAGCCAATCGGGCATCAAGGGAAGCAAGGGGCCAACCGGATATTTGTGGCGATAGACATGGTCGAACACAAACCATGTCGGGCTGGCGTCGCCATGCTCGGCCTGGCGTCGGGCCATTTTCTGCCCGACTATATGATAGGACGCCGCCTCGTTCAGATAGCGTTCGCCTTTTTGATTGACCATCATGCAGCCCGGCAATGCGCGTTCGATTGTGCACAGACG
>JAJTFR010000013.1:0-920 GCA_021298455.1 Sphingomonadales bacterium
CATCCGTCGCACACGTTCAGGATCGACGGGTTTCGAACTTTCGACATGGAAGATACCGGCGATGCCGCACATGATCGCTATCTAGTCCAATCCGGCCATTCGGTCAGCCAGTTTGTCGATATCGCCCACAGATTTGACAAAAGCATCCATCGTCGGCCGGGGGCTTTGCTTGCCCGCCTGTTCGGACGATACCAGTATCGCGACCGATTGCTGATCGCCGCCGGTCAGCCGCGCCTTCATCGTTGCAAGTTTAATTGCAGCGGCGGACCCGCTGGTAACGCCACCAACACGATAGAAACTCAGCACCTCACGCCTGTGCTGATGCCGCGAACTTATCCGTTCACAGCGGCCATTGGTCGGCGCGGGGCAACCCTCGATCCACGACCAGACGTCACCCAGCCCTTCGGCACCCTGCCCAAATCCTATCAGTTCGCGGCCCTCGCTCTGCCGGTCATAGACGGCGATGAACAGGTCGGCCGTCTGTCCCTCAGCGTTCTGATAGCGACCAAGCAGCGTGTGGCTGGCATCGACAAAGCGCGGTTGCCAGGGATGGACTGGGCGGTAATCAACACGCTGCCAGCCAGGAACATCGGGCAAGGCGATCCGCGCAGGCACCGGTGCGGCGCGCTGCGCGACATAATGGGTCCAGCCGAGGGGAATGAGCAGCACTGCGGCAAGCATCCCGAAAGCCTGGGCCTGAGGGAGCGGCCTGGGCGCGCGGATGTTCCAGCCATCCACCTTGATCGGCGCTGCGTCGGCGGCGCGATCAAAAAAGGGCCACCCGGCGCCAAGGACGAGGGCGATCACAACGCCGAAAAAGACCCAACCGTAAACAACATGATCAAAACTGGCGGCGAAATCGACATTACCATGATGGGCAATATAGATCGTTCCAAAGGCCCGAATGCCATTGGCAATGA
>JAJTFR010000013.1:944-26434 GCA_021298455.1 Sphingomonadales bacterium
CGAATGCCATTGGCAATGATTGGGATCACAATACAGGCCGCCATGAACGCGATCCGGCGCGGCCAGTTGCTGAAGCACAAATTGGCGACCAGCGCCCCCAGCGCCACCATGGCAATCAGGAATTTAACGCCCGAACAGGCCTCCGCCACGCGGAACAGCGCCGTCGGGGTCGAAATATAAATGCCATCAATATGGGCCGGAACGCCGGTCAGCCCAAGCAACCACATGCAAATGTCCGCCGTCAGGATTTGCAGTGCGGGCACAAATTCTTCGCCAAATGGCACAAGGAACAGCATGTAGAATAGCGGGAATAGCAGGCCAAAGGTCACCGCCGGGCCGAGAAGCAGAGCGACGCTGCCCTGCAGCATCATGACCAAGGCCAAATGCCTTGCCAGCGCGACTTCGCCGGCATTGCCCAACATCCAGCCCAGTGCGCCCGCACCAATCCAGAGCAGCGGCAAAGCCCACAGCTGCGGCTGCAGTTTGCCAAGCTCTGCCTTGCGCTGGTCAACCAGCCACCACAGGATCGGCAGGATCAGCAGGCAATGGTTGAACGTCGAACTGTTCCACCAGATTGCCGCCATATCGCCCGCATCGCGCCAGAAAAGCGCAAGGATGAAGGCCCAGGCAATTGCCAGATTCCGCAGCGCGCCCTTCCACTCTACGCTGGTGAAGCCAAGGGCCGAACCGGTCATGGCGTCTATGCCATCAACCGGAAGCGAAGCCGCATCCGGGCCGCTCACAACAATGTCTCCAGCGCCGCCAATGGCACGTCCCAGCCATAATTTTTCACGACATGGGCGCGGGCTGCCTGTCCCAATGCGACCCGCCTGTCGGTATCAGCAAGTAGATCGCACACGATCCTTGCCTCGTCCACGGCCGAACCCGCTATCCGGTAATGGATGCCGTCTTCCGCCATAATCCCTTCGGTGGCCGCCGCCGAGGCAACCACCGGCTTCGCCATCGCCATGGCCTCCAACACCTTATTTTGGACACCCCGGGCAATCCGCAACGGCGCAACCACCACATCGGCGCCGGCAATCCATGGGCGTACATCATCAACTGCGCCGGTCACTTGAACGCCGGGCAAAGCCGAAAGCTGCGCCACCGCAGGCGCAGGGTTGCGGCCGACAATGGCAAATGTCGTTCCGGGATGGGCGGCACGGATGGCCGGAAAAGCATTGTGCGCGAAATCGGTCACCGCCTCGATATTGGGGCGGTAATCCATCTGGCCGGTGAAGACGATAAGTGGATCGGGAAATGGCGGATGCAGCTTTTTGAAGGGTGCAACCGGGTCGTAAAAGCCGGTGTCGATGCCATTGCCGATTGCGTGGACATTGCCAGCGCCACTGCGGGCGCGGAACAGCGCGGCTTCGGCTTCGCTGACAAAGAGGGAGGCGTTGGCCCGGGCTGCGACTTGCGCTTCATAGCCGGCGAGCTTTTCGCCTTCACGCTGATGGATCCAGCGCATCAAGGCGTTTCCTTCGCCGGCATAGCTTTCGAATTTGGCGCTATCAACGTCGACAAAATCCATGATGATGCGACCGGTATAATCACCCGGCACATATTGCGCCATCTGCCCCGAAAACACAAAGACATGGCTGATCTTGCCGCTGCCGAGCCGTTCATCAATCCAGCGCTGAAACGATTTGAAGGCAAAGGACGTCAGCGATACCGGCTTGCCGCTGGCCAGCGCCTCTATGCCGGCGAGCCATTGCGGTTTGGCGCGCAGTTCGACATGCAGCGAGGCAAGCCCTGCCCGTTCGCGCTCTGCACAGTCGAGATCGCGTTGGTCATCGGCAAAGGCAGCGACATGGACCGGAGCAAGCGAGCGCAGCTTTTGCAGCAGATGAAAAGAACGGATCTTGTCTCCCCGGTCTGCAGGCCAGGGAACACGGTGGGCCAGAAACAATATCTCTCGCATCATCCCAGACCTCTGGAAATCCAGGGCCCGGCAAGATTGGCGAGCGGCAGCGGCATTTTCTGCCAGATCGAGACAAAGGCGCTGTATTTACCGCTGGTCGGATTGACATCACGGGGCGCCACGCCATCTGTAGTACGCGTAGAATAAGTTAGAGGTTCCGGCTGGAAACCCCAGTTTTTCTTGAAAAAATAGGCACCAGATTCAACCTTCGACCGGCCAAAATCAAAGCGCGTGCAGCCTTTCCGGCGCGCATGATTCATCAGCGCATAATACATCACATCATTCGCACGCAGCGCCCTAGCTGCCCAGATACCGCCGCCCCAATAGGGCATGACCGCGCCCTTGTGATACAGGCTGAGCACGCTGGCAACCGGCGCGCCATTGGATAAAACCGTCAATATGTCGGCATCATCGCCAAAGGCTGACAGCGTCTGCGCCATCAGCGCGCAGGGGAATACAGGCGTTCCCAGATTGCGCACGCTTTCGGAATAAATGCGATAATGCCAATCAAGATCCCGCGAACCGCTGCCGGTTTCAATGGTCAATCCGCCGTCCAGCCCCTTGCGCACTTCTGCGCGCTGCTTGCGCGGAATGGCAAGCAGTTCAGCTTCATCATCGACAGCCAGTGCGCGTTCGAAATTGGCATGCGCTTCGGCTTGCAGCGTCCACCCATGGAGGGGGATTGCGCCGCCGCGCAATTCGGCGGTGGTGCAGCGTTGTTCAGACGCCAGCGACCAAAGCGAGTCGGCCAGCCGGTCTGCGATCCCTTGCGTCCCTGCCAATATGCCGCCACCCACGGCAAAACCCGAAGAAACCAGCGCATTACCGAAAAGCGGTGACTTTATCGCATGGCAGGGCACAAGCCCGACGATCTGGCCCGCATCATTTTCGGCAACGAGCATGAAAGCGCGATTGCCCGTTGCCACCTCTACCGCGCGCAGCCATTGGGGGCGATGAAAAGGCGTCGATTGTGGATGCGCCAACACCCAATTGTCGATCTGGCCGAGATCGGATTGATCCGACAAATCCGCCTGACGAACTATAATATGTTCGTTGACCATTGGCGCATTCATGCAATTCTTGTCCGCTCGCGCTCGACAATATGGTCAAGCCGATCCCATTGGAAATCCCCGATCAGCCGTTCAAGCTTCCCCGCCATTGCGTCCAACCGGCTATAATGCCGCAATTTGGACCGCAGAGATGCATTGGCAACGCGTGGCTGGCCGGGGTCGATTTCCCAAGGGTGGAAATAGATGATTGCCGGCCGCTCCTCCCGATTGACCTGGCGGATCGCCCAGCGTGAATAGGCATAAGGCAAGAGGCGGAAAAAGCCGCCACCGCCTGCGGCAATGCGGCGCTTCCCCAGCATTGCGGTGGTCACGGGGATTTCAACGAGGTCGCTCCCCGAAACCGGTTTGAAGGCAAAGCGGGGCGCGTCTGCCCAGCCATAATGATCATGGGCAATGGGATTGATGCTCGAAGAATAGAGATAACCCTGTTCCGCGATGATCTGATGTGCCCAATGCGTGTCCTTGTTGATCGAGAAACTGGGCGCGCGATAGCCGCGCACCGCAGCCCCGCCCAGATCTTCAATTGTCTTGCGCGACCGATCAAGATCGTCGGCAAATTGCGCCGGTGTCATCGTAAAGACGCGGTCATGGGCGCAGCCATGATTGGCCAGTTCATGGCCCGCAGCCACGATCCGCTGCATCAGTTGCGGATGGCGTTCAGCAACCCAGGCCAGCGTGAAGAAGGTAGCCTTAATGCCAGCTGCATCGAACATTTCCAGCAATCGATCGGTATTGGATTCCACGCGGCATTCGCGCGCAGGCCAGCTATCGCGCGCGATCACATCCTCGAACGCGCCGACCTGAAACCAGTCTTCCACATCGACCGACAAGGCATTCAGCAACAGCGGGCCTCCCCATCATTCGGATCAGGCTGCACGCACGTCGCGCATGCGGGCGGCCATCGAATGGTTTTCCTTTTCCATCCAATCGATCAACATGGCAAGCACGCGGCGCATCGTGGCATCTTGTTCTGCCATCCGCACTTCCATTTCGGCAATGCGCGCCTGTAAACTCACGTCGCCACCTGCGCTTATTGTCGGCACCGCCGCCAGATGCGACGGCATGGCGACAACATTGGCGCTGTCGATTGCATCGGCTGATTCTTCTGCGGCATCGACGACCACCGCGGGCAGATCGACTGCCAATGCCGGTGCCTGCGACGACATCGGCGCTTCATAAGCGAAAGGCTTGCCCGCCATGTCGGCGATCACCGCCCCGACGAGCGGACCATCGATCACATCGATCTGCTCAACCGCACCCATCAGGAGGCAGCGGTTCATCAGCGCATTAAGTTTACGCGGTATGCCTGTTGTTTCGTCATAGAGTGCCGCATAGGCATCGTCCGAAAGTTGCGGACGGCCGGTCCACCCAGCCTTGCGCAGCCGGTGCTGAACATAGGGCTGGACTTCATCGGCATCCATGGCTTCCAGATGGTGCGTTGCAATCACGCGCTGGCGCAGCTGCTCCAGTTCGGGCGCGGTCTTTAACAGATCGCGAAATTCGGGCTGGCCAAGAAGGAAAATCTGCAGAAGCGGCATTGATCCCAGCTGAAAATTGGAAAGCATGCGCAATTCTTCCAGTGCATCGATCGCCAAATTCTGGGCTTCGTCGACCACCAAAAGGCAGCGACGACCGGCGCGCGCTTCTGCATGAAGGAAATTTTCGATGGCTTTCAACGCCGATGCTTTATCAAGCCCGCGCGTGTCGATGCCATAGCTTTCCGCGACCATTTGCACCAGATCGACCGCGTCCAACTGACTGGTGACGATCGTTGCCGCGGTCAGGCGAGCGCGATCGATCGTCTGCATCAGATGGCCGACCAATGTCGATTTGCCAGAGCCCACCTCGCCAGTGATGACGATGAAGCCCTCACCCTGTGCCAGGCCATATCCCAGATAGGACAAAGCCTTGCGGTGCGTTCCGCTTTCAAAATAATATTGCGGGTCGGGTGTCAGTTGGAAGGGACGTCCCGAGAGGCCATAAAATTGATCGTACATTGTATCAGACTTTCCTGTCCGTTGGCCTAGAAGCTGTAGCGCAGACCGAGCAGCGCGGATGCGGTGACGTCGCTGGCGAAGTCTTCTTGCTTCACACTATCAATTCCGACGGCCGCCGTTGCTGAAAGGCCGCGCCAAAGCTGCCGGTAATAGGCGGCATTTGCGCCGACATTATATACGTCCGACGCAAGGCTGAAGCCGGGGTCCACCCAATTGCCATAGACATTGGTTTCGAAGCGCGAGCGCCGGTCAAGATCACGGCCGAGGAAACCAGCGACATAATAATTTTCATCAACCAGACCATCGAGCTGCGCCTGTGCGCCAAGACCTGAAGTGAGGAATTTCTGTTGGTTATAGCCGATAGCTAGCCCGCTTTCCCAACCGCCGCTGTTGGTGACGACCGATGCCGCAACGCCGCGCGAGCGGAAAGCGGCAGAGCGCAGCGATCCCAGCGCATTGTTGAAGCAGGAAGCCCCAGCCGCGCCAAAGGCACAACTGCCGATATCACCTGACAGCGGATTGCGGATGCTGTTGAACTGGGTTGGCAACGCGTTGAGGCTGCGGCTGAGCGAGCTACCAAAGCCGGTCACTGTGTCATAGACCGAGATATTGGCGGCGAGCCGTTCATTCGGCTGATAGCTGAAGCTGCCAAAATAAGTGTCGGTGCCATAGCGGCGACCGTAACGCGCCTCGAGCGAGGTGCGGTTGCTGGGCCGCCAGAGTACGCCGGCATCCCAGATCAGCCCGTCGCTTTCATAAGCGATCAATCGGGGCGATGCCGGATCGGTAACAAACCGTCCGCTTGGCGTGATGATCGGATTGCCCAGCGCATCGCGCAACGCGTCACGTTCGCTGATGCTGATATCCTCATAGCCCACGCCGCCAACGGCCGCGAGGGTCGGGGTGACCGGCACGGTCACATCTGCGCGCGCATATTTGGCGTCGAAACGCTGGTCGAGTTGGCTGGCATCCTCACGATCCCATCCCGCACTGACCGCCCAGCCAAAGGGCAAATTACCCGGCTGCATACCGACCGAAGCCATAGCGGAATGGCTGACGCTATCATCGAAAAGGTCGGCCGCAAGCTGGCCCGGGGGCAGCGGGCCAACATCATTGGCGTCAACCTTGGTATAGCCTGCACGATAAGCGGCATTGACTGAAAGGTCACCGACCTGTGCCGCAAAGGTCGGTCCGGTATAGACCGAATAAACCTGCGTTACATTATCCTGATTTCCAAGGATGGTTCCCGGTGTGCCGACGCGATTGTCGATACGAGACCGCGTTGCGATACCACCCGCCTCAATGCTGAGGTTACGGGTGATCGCGACCGAACCGCGTGCAAGGCCGCTGATATTGTCTTGCCCTTGAACATCATCATCATAGCCAATCAGCCGTTCATAACGGACATTGACCTGTGCCTCCGCACGCCTGGTGTTGATTGCTGCATCGACACCGGCGGCGATGGTCGAATAGGTCAACACCTCTCCGCTGCCACCGACATCAACCAGCAAGACCTGCTGCGCCTCAATATAGGGGGTGACTTCAACACGGGCACGATCCCCGCGCCGCGCTTTCTTGGGCGCTGGTGCGTCGCTGACCGGCGATGCCGTTGCGCTATCGTCGGTCGGTATCCAGCCACTTTCCAGCGATTGTGCCTGGGCAGGCGCGACAAGGGCAATCGCCGATGTCGCAAGCATGAGGCCGCCTAAGCGGAAAAATCTGCGGTTGAGCATGGTCAGGCTCCATATCCGTAATAACTGCCGAACTTGCGGCCAGTCGGGGAAAACTTGGTTTTATTGAGAAGCAGCTGGATATTGTCGCAGCCGCTGAGCAAAGAGAGCGCATCGCGCAGCGCCGTATCAGTCGTGACGTCGGCGTGAACGACCATCACCGCTTGCCCGACATGCAAAGCCAGCACCGAGGCAGGCGAGGCCGCAAGCGCGGGCGGGGAATCGAAAATGATGATGCGTGTGGGATCATGCGCCGTCAGCCGGTCCAGCACCGCCGCACTGTGCGCTGCCGCAAGATATTCGGTATCCTGATTGGTCTGGCGGCCGGCCGGAAGTACCGACAACCCGGCAATGTCAGTTTCAATCACAAGATCTTCGGCATCTATTGTAGGGTCTGCCAGCGCATCCATCAGGCCGCGTTCGCCTTCAATGCCAAGCCGCGACATGATGCTGGGCTTGGCAAAATCGGCATCGACCAGAAGAACGCGGTTATCCTTCTCGGTCGCCATCGACAGAGCAAGGTTCAACGCACAGAAAGTCTTCCCCTCATTGGGGTTGGCCGAACAGATCAGGATACGTTCGCCATTCTCAATGGGTTCGAACCCCTTCCCACCCCGCGCAGCCAGCAGAAGCTGGCGCTTGACGATACGGAACTCTTCCGAAAGCCCGGTAACGGGGCCTTCCGGAACGATATAGTTCGACGCACGCAGGCGTTCGCGGTCGACATTCGCCTTGAGCTTATGGAAATTGGGTGCGCGCACAGCTTCGCGCAGTTGCGGTGCGGCAACGTGCTGCGCATCAGGCTGAGGCTCGACGGCAACCGGCGCAGGATCGGCGGCAGGCGGTTCGGGGCTACGCAATGCCGAACGGAAATCGTAAATCTCGCTCGCGCGCTCAAGCAACGATGCAGGCGGCTTGATCGGACTGTGATTGTTCATTTTATCGGGTCCTGTCATGCTGCCATGCCGCGCTGGATGAATTCGACCACAAGCAGGACGGCAAAGACGCCCACCAGCGCTGCACTGCCTCCGGCAAACTGCCGCAGCTTGCGCTTACGCTCGATGCGCTGCGCACTGGTCAGCATCTGCGAAATCGATCCAACCACCGGCAGGCCGCTGGCTTTTTCCAGCTTCGCCGCTGTGGGAAAACTTGTCTGCAAATGGCCGAGCGCAAAGGCAATGCCGGCGCCGGCGCCTATGCCAGCGAACAGCACCATGGCGAGCAACAAGGGACGGTTTGGTTTCGCCGGTGCAGACGGGACACCCGGTTCATCGACAACCTGAAACTGGACGGTGCCGGTCTCGGTCTCCACCTGACCGCGCAGGCGGATCGCCTCCCGGTCGGTGAGCAGCTTGTCATATTGCGCCTTCAGCACTTCATAATCGCGGCTGATGCGCGAATATTCCGCCGAAAGGCCGGGTTCGGAAATCTGCTTTGCAGTAAAGTCGCTAATCTGTGCCTGCAACGCGGCCTTGCGTGCAGTCAATGCCGTAACCGACGCCTGCCGTTCGGCGAGCATCGATTGTAGCGAGCTATAAGCGGGATTTGGCATACCCCCAGCCCCGCCACCACCGCCGCCCTGCGACCGCAGGATGGAAATCTGGTTGCGGATCGCGATCACGTCCGGATGGCTATCAGTATAGCCCCGTGCCTTCATCCCGGCGAGCTCTGCATTGGCTGCGGCGACCGGGCTGCTGCCACCACCGCCGGCCATTGAAAGCGTGCGCGGCGTGCCGGCAAGCTGGCCGTTCAGCGCAGCAAGCGCACTGCGTGCCTGGATCAACTGCGAATCAAGTTGAGACATTTCCGCCCGTGCGGCCGCCATCTGGGCGGAAATCGATCCCGTGCCGTTGCCGGGAAGCATGCCCATATTCTGGGTCTCGAAAGCCACGCGTTTCGCTTCGGCTTCCTGCAACTGCTTCTGCCGCGCTTCCAACTGGGCATCGAGGAATTTCATCGTCTTTGCCGTCTCGGCACGGTCGCCAGAAATATTCTCCTCTTCAGCAATATCGATCAGCTTTTGCACGATATCGCGCGCCATGCCGGGCGAGTTATGCTGCGCAGTGATCGAGAAGACATTTTCGTTGGTCATGTCCGCCTTGACGGCAATGTCCTGACGCAGCTTGGCAATTGCGCCTGCGAGTTCACCTTCCGAAACGACTGTCCTGCCGAGGTCGGTACCCTTGACGACGCGTTCCAGATTGGCCGAACTGCTGAGTGACTGCTGCAACTGTTCGATCGCCTTGCGCCGTTCGCCGGCGGTGATGCCGACCTTTTCGTCAAGCACCGTTTGCGGGCGCACCATGATGCGCGCCGAGGATTCATATGTTGAAGGTATAAGCGCGACAATCAGCCAGCCGATCAGACACACGCCCCAAGCGATGGCAAGCGCCAGCCAGCGCCTGTGCCAGACGCTGTGGACTGCGATACGCAGTTCATCGTAGAGGCTGGTCATCCGCTACGCCGCCCCTCTCAAAACATGCTTTCAGGGATGATGATCACATCACCCGGTTGCAGCAGCACATTGGCCTTGCTGTCGCCGCGCTTCAGCAGATCGCCGATGCGCAGCGTATATTCCTGGCTGCGCCCGGTTGCCTTGTTGAAACGGACCAACCGAGCCTTGTTGCCAGCGGCATATTCCGAAAGTCCGCCGACAGCGATCATCGCATCAAGCAAGGTCATGTCGGCGCGAAATGGGATCGATGCCGGCTTTTCAGTGGCGCCGACAATCCGCACCTGCTGATTATTGGTTGCGGCAAATTCGTTGACGATCACCGAGACAATGGGATCGTTGATATATTGCGACAGTTGCAGCTTGATATCCTGCTGCAACATAGTCGCAGTCTTCCCGGCTGCCGGCATGTCAGTAATCAACGGCGTTGTGATGCGGCCATCGGGGCGCACTTGCACCTTTGCCCCCAGTTCGGGGTTGCGCCAAACGAAGATGGTGATCTGGTCGAGCGGACCGATCAGATATTCTTCGCTCGCCTGTTGTTGCGCCGGGATAGAAGGCGCGGGCGGCAAATTCGATCCACCCAGCGACGAACAGCCAGAAAGCGCCATGCCGCTCGCACCCAATGCAAGAAAAGCCTTCAAACTTAAAGACTTATTCATTTTACGTCCCTTCCGATCCGCAGCGAAACCCGAAGATTTCGACGGAAAAACAAGCTGTACTGCACACAGCCTCGCATTCCCTATGGCTAAAAAGGGTGAACAGACCGTTAGGATTGATGTCCCAAAGTTGTAAAAATAGCGCCCGGCTCTGCCCCGCGCAGTTCAGGCAGGGGACATGACAGCTGGGACTTAGCGGTTAACCCGCGCGCTCTCGCTCGAGCAGCTTTGCCTTGCGGTCGAGCCCATAGGCATAGCCGCCAAGCGAACCGTCGCTGCGCACGACGCGGTGGCAGGGAATGAGTATAGCGACACTATTTGCACCATTGGCAGAGCCGGTGGCCCGAACGGCGCTGGGCTTTCCAACTGCGGCGGCAACCTGGGCGTAACTGCGCGTTTCGCCCGGCGGGATGCGCCGCAATTCCTGCCATACGGCCTCTTGAAAGACGGTTCCGGCGATGTCGACCGGCAGGTCCGGCATTTGCGCGGGGTTTTCAACGGCGCTTGCGGCCTGTTTGGCCAGTTCGGCCATATATGCATCTGCGACCAATATTTGCGCACGCGGGAAACGCCGCAATAGCGCGCCTTCATCTTCGTCAAAGGACAGGCGGCAAATACCCTTTTCGCTTGCAGCAACCAGCATCTGGCCCAGCGATGTATCCACCACTGCCCAGCGGATCACTGCGCCAAGCCCGCCATCCTTCCAGACATTCGGTTGCATGGCCAACCTAGCCGCCACAGGCCCGGAAAAGCGCAAGTGTGCGTTCGCGCGCCAGATCAGCGCTGTGTTCGTGATAATCCTTGCGCCGGTCCGAATTAAAACCGTGATTGGCATCATAGACAAAGACCTGGGCGGTCGGGTGGGCCTTTTCGATCAAAGCCTCTACCCCCTCCATCGGGATGCCCTGATCAAATCGGCCGAAATGGGCGATAGTGGCACAGCCGGGAGCCTCGCCGGCAAAAACCGTTGGCACCATGCTGCCATAATAAGAAGACGCGGCGGCAAGATCGGGGCTGATCTGCGCCACCCGCCAGGGGACAGACCCGCCATAGCAATAGCCGGTAATGAACACCGGACCTTTGTCTTTCAGGGCATCAATGCATGACTGCGCATCGGCGAGCGATTGTTCAAAGGGGTGCAGTTGGCGCGCCAGTTCCACTGCGCGTTCAAATTCAGGGCCGGTATAGTCGCATTCAAAACCGGGATGTTCGCGGTCGAACAAGGCGGGGGACAATACTTCATATCCATCCGCGGCATATTCATCGCACAATTCACGGATATGATCGGTGACGCCAAATATCTCTTGGATAAGCACAAGCCCACCGCGCCGTTCGCCTGCCGGCTCGACATGATAGACGGCGATCTCCGCACCATCAGACATTTGCATCTTGATCATCTCGCCCACAATCTACCCTCCGGCTCATTATTACCCTGAACTTGTGTCACCATGCGGCGACGGCATTCGAGGGTCCATTTTTCCTCTCGCCCCTTCGGTCTAGGTGGCGAGATGGATACTGGATCATGTTCAGCATGATGATTCATTGAACACAACCCCAATCGTCCATCTTGCATCGCAGCAAATCCCCTGCTAGGCGCGCGGCGACTTTGCAAAAGGGTCGTCCTTTTGCACCACAGGTCATGTTCAAATCCTGTCTGTTTTAAGGACCCAAACGCGTGGATAATTCCAGCGGTAATCAGGCTAATGTGCAAGCAAGTCTTGCAGGGCGCTACGCCACAGCGCTGTTCGAACTCGCCCGCGAATCGAAAGCGATCGACGCCGTCGAAGCCAGCCTTGCCAAAGTGCGGGCCGCGCTCTCCGAGTCGGCCGATTTTGCATCGCTCACGACCAATGCGGCCGTTTCACGCGACGATGCGAAAAAGGCCGTCGCGGCAATCGCCAAGACGCTGAAGCTTGATGCGCTGACGGCAAAGACGCTCGGCGTTCTTGCTGACAATCGCCGTCTTGCCGAAACACGTGCGGTGGCAAATGCCTATGCCGCACTGGCAGCTGCGCATCGCGGTGAGATCACCGCCGAGGTCACCAGCGCCCATGCACTGTCGGCCGCGCAGTCCAAAGCGCTCGCTGCCAAGCTTAAAGAACGCGTCGGTCGCGATGTCGCAATCAGCGCCAAAATCGATCCTGCGATCCTCGGCGGCCTGACCGTCAAGATCGGCAGCACCCTGATCGACAATTCGATCCGGACCCGTTTGAACACCCTCGCTAACGCGATGAAAGGCTAAGTTACATCATGGATATCCGCGCCGCAGAAATCTCCAAGGTCATCAAGGACCAGATCGCCAATTTCGGCACCGAAGCCCAGGTTTCGGAAGTCGGCTCGGTGCTCTCGGTTGGTGACGGTATTGCCCGCATCCACGGCCTCGACAATGTCCAGGCGGGTGAGATGGTCGAATTTTCCAATGGCATCAAGGGCATGGCCCTGAACCTCGAAGCTGACAATGTCGGCGTCGTGATCTTCGGTTCGGACGCTGAAATCCGCGAAGGTGACGTTGTAAAGCGGACCGGTACCATTGTGGACGTTCCCGTCGGCAAGGAACTGCTCGGCCGCGTCGTTGACGGTCTTGGCAACCCGATTGACGGCAAGGGCCCGCTCAAGACGACCAAGCGCGCCCGCGTTGAAGTCAAGGCGCCCGGCATCATCCCGCGCCAGTCGGTGAACGAACCCGTGCAGACAGGCCTCAAGGCTCTGGACGCTCTCGTCCCCGTCGGCCGTGGCCAGCGCGAACTGATCATCGGCGACCGCCAGACCGGCAAGACCGCCGTCGCGATCGACACCTTCATCAACCAGAAGGGTGTCAATGCAGGCGACGATGAATCGAAGAAGCTTTATTGCATCTACGTCGCCGTCGGCCAGAAGCGTTCGACCGTCGCGCAGATCGTCCGCGCGCTCGAAGAAAATGGCGCGATGGAATATTCGATCGTCGTTGCTGCGACCGCTTCGGAGCCCGCTCCGCTGCAGTATCTTGCGCCCTACACCGGCGTCACCATGGGTGAGTATTTCCGCGACAATGGCATGCACGCCGTGATCGTTTATGACGATCTTTCCAAGCAGGCCGTTGCCTATCGCCAGATGTCGCTGCTGCTTCGCCGCCCGCCGGGCCGTGAAGCTTATCCCGGCGACGTTTTCTATCTCCACAGCCGCTTGCTTGAGCGCGCTGCAAAGATGAGCGACGCCAATGGCGGCGGTTCGCTCACTGCTCTGCCCGTGATCGAAACCCAGGCCGGCGACGTTTCGGCCTACATCCCGACCAACGTGATCTCGATCACCGACGGCCAGATCTTCCTTGAAACCGACCTCTTCTATCAGGGCATCCGCCCTGCAATTAACGTCGGCCTTTCGGTCAGCCGCGTGGGTTCGGCCGCACAGACCAAGGCGATGAAGAAGGTTTCGGGCTCGATCAAACTCGAACTCGCCCAGTATCGCGAAATGGCTGCGTTCGCGCAGTTCGGTTCGGACCTCGACGCATCGACGCAAAAGCTGCTCAACCGCGGTGCGCGCCTGACCGAGCTTCTGAAGCAGAAGCAGTTCAGCCCGCTGCCGTTCGAAGAGCAGACCTGCTCGATCTTCGCCGGCACCAACGGCTATCTGGATGGTATCGCCACCAGCGACGTGACCCGCTTTGAAGAAGCGATGCTTGCCGACCTGCGCACCAACCATGCCGACATCCTGAAGGGCATCCGCGAAAGCCGTGACTTCAGCGACGACAGCAAGAAAGCGCTGATGGCTGCGCTCGACAAGTTCGTGAAGACCTTTGCTTAAGAAACCCGTCGCCCCTGCGAATGCAGGGGCCGCAGGCAGTAAAGATTAACTTACAGCGGCCCCTGTTTCGGCACGGGCGACGATAAGGAAACCTGATGGCTAGCTTAAAGGCCCTCAAAATTCGGATCAACTCGGTCAAATCGACCCAGAAGATCACCAAGGCGATGAAAATGGTCGCTGCCGCGAAGCTGAAGCGCGCGCAGGAAGCGGCCGAAGCATCGCGCCCCTATGCCGAACGGCTTGAAGCGGTTGTTTCTTCGATCGCATCGAAAGTGACCGTTGGCCCGCAATCGCCAAAGCTTCTTGCCGGAACGGGCAAGGATGATGTGCATCTCTTTGTTGTTGCCACCAGCGACAAGGGCCTTGCCGGTGCGTTCAACACCAATATCGTCCGCCTCGCCCGCAAGCGCGCCGAAGAACTGAAGGCGCAGGGCAAGACGGTCAAATTCTATACGATCGGCAAAAAGGCAAAAGACGGCCTTTCCCGCCAGTTCCGCAATGACATTGCGGTCAGCGTAGAACCCGGCGATCTTGGCAAGCTTGGCTTCGATACGGTGCAGGTCTGGGCAAAGGACCTGAATGACCGTTTTGAAGCTGGCGAATTTGACGTGGCGCATCTGTTTTTCAGCAAGTTTGTCAGCGTCCTGACGCAGGAGCCGACCGAATTGCAACTGATGCCGGTCGCTTTGTCGAACGACAATGCCCCCGCCGGTGCATCGGCCTCTGTTGAATATGAACCCGATGAGGAAGAAATCCTCGCCGATCTGCTGCCGCGCAACGTGGCGGTGCAGCTGCTCCGCGCACAGCGTGAAAATGCTGCATCGGAACAGGGTTCAAAGATGACAGCAATGGACAACGCCACGCGCAATGCTGGCGACATGATCAACAAGCTGACCATCCAGTATAACCGCACCCGTCAGGCTGCGATCACCACCGAACTCGTTGAAATCATTTCGGGCGCAGAAGCGCTCTAAGACATCCGTAAAGGCAAGGAAGACGAACATGGCTACCGCCCCGAAGAAAACCGCTGCAAAGGCCGCCGCTCCGAAGGCTGCCGCCGCCAAGAAGGCTCCCGCGAAAAAGGCCGCTGCGCCTGCGAAAAGCACTGCCGGTGCTGCAACCGGCCGCATCAGTCAGGTGATTGGTGCCGTCGTCGACGTTTCGTTCACCGGCGAACTGCCTGCGATCCTTTCGGCACTCGAAACCGACAACAACGGCAACCGCCTCGTTCTCGAAGTTGCGCAGCATCTGGGCGAAAACACCGTGCGTACCATCGCAATGGACTCGACCGATGGTTTGACCCGCGGTCAGCCCGTGCGCAGCACCGGTGCCCAGATCTCCGTTCCCGTCGGCCCGGCAACGCTTGGCCGCATTCTGAACGTCGTTGGTGAGCCGATTGACGAGCAGGGCCCGGTTGCCACCGAGCTGCGCGCTCCGATCCACGCAGAAGCACCGCTGTTCGTCGACCAGTCGACCGAAACCGAAATTCTTGTCACCGGGATCAAGGTGATCGACCTTCTCGCGCCTTATGCAAAGGGTGGTAAGATCGGCCTGTTCGGCGGCGCAGGCGTCGGCAAGACCGTTCTTATTCAGGAACTGATCAACAACATCGCAAAGGGCCATGGCGGCACCTCGGTGTTCGCCGGCGTGGGTGAGCGTACCCGCGAAGGTAACGACCTTTATCACGAATTCCTTGACGCCGGCGTTATCGCCAAGGACGCCGATGGCAACCCGACCCCCGATGGTTCGAAGGTTGCGCTGGTTTTCGGCCAGATGAACGAGCCCCCGGGTGCGCGTGCACGCGTTGCCCTTTCGGGTCTGACCATCGCCGAATATTTCCGCGATCAAGAAGGCCAGGACGTGCTCTTCTTCGTCGACAACATCTTCCGCTTCACCCAGGCGGGTTCGGAAGTGTCGGCGCTTCTCGGCCGTATTCCTTCGGCTGTGGGTTATCAGCCGACGCTGGCAACCGACATGGGCCAGTTGCAGGAACGCATCACCTCGACCAACAAGGGTTCGATCACCTCGGTTCAGGCCATTTACGTTCCCGCGGATGACCTTACCGACCCTGCACCGGCTGCATCGTTCGCCCACTTGGACGCAACGACCGTTCTTAACCGTGCAATTTCCGAGCTTGGCATCTATCCGGCGGTTGACCCGCTCGACTCGACCTCGCGCGTTCTGACCGCCGCAGTTGTCGGCGACGAGCATTATGAAACCGCCCGCCGCGTTCAGGAAACGCTGCAGAAGTACAAGTCGCTGCAGGACATCATCGCGATCCTCGGCATGGACGAGCTTTCGGAAGAAGATAAGCTGACCGTTGCCCGTGCGCGTAAGATCCAGCGCTTCCTGTCGCAGCCGTTCCACGTTGCCGAGGTCTTCACCAACATTCCTGGTAAGTTCGTGCAGATCGAAGACACTGTGAAGTCGTTCAAGGCTGTCGTTGACGGCGAATATGACCACCTGCCCGAAGCTGCCTTCTACATGGTCGGCGGCATCGACGAAGCCGTCGAAAAGGGCAAGAAACTGGCTGCTGAAGCAGCTTAAGGACCTCGTCCCCTCCCGCCAGCGGGAGGGGAGGTAAGGAAACAGAAAAATGGCACTGCATTTCGAGCTCGTAACCCCTGAAAAACTGGTCCGCAGCGAAGGCGTCCATATGGTCGTTGTCCCCGGTGCAGAGGGCGATTTTGGTGTGCTCGAAGGGCACAGCCCGATGATGTCGACACTGCGCGACGGCACGATCAGCATTTATTCCAGCGCAGGCGCAACGCCAGAAACGATCGCGGTAGACGGCGGCTTTGCCGAAGTCAGCGACAAGGGGCTGACGATCCTTGCTGAAAAGCTGGGCTAAGCCCGACGCTTTATTGGCCCTCTGGGCCGCAAGAAGTTAGACCGGCGCGGGCAATGCTCGCGCCGTTTCTTTTTGGGCGAAGGCGGCTCAGATAAGAAAGCGCCGGTTAGCGTTGCGTTCCGGCTATGACGGCATTGCGCTGCAACTGCCACATGATCACAGATCCGCCCAGCGCAATCGCATCGGGCCAGTGACGGAAAACAAGCGCATCAATCAGCAACGCCACGGGCAGTTGCACATAGGCCGCCTGCGCTGCGTCCGCGGCGGTGCTGCGCGTTGTACCCAGATAGATCAGCCAATGCGCGATGCTTGCGCTCACGGCGACAATCGCGCAGCGCAATATTACCGAGCCTTCAGGCCAGCCGATTTGCCAGGGTTCGAACCCGCTCATATCCCCGATGCCAGCGACAATGATCATCACCGGTGCTGCAACCATAGCGATAGCAAACTGCAGGGCCATTGGTGAACCCGTCCCTGCCGCCATCCGATTGAAGATGAGCATCGATGCCATGAACACCGCCGCAATCAATGGCATGAAAGCGATAATGCCAAGTTCCGCAAGATTAGGCCGCAGGACGATTGCCACCCCGGCGAGCGCGATGGCGGTGGCGAGCCATGCCGAGCGCCGCATCGGTTCGCGCAGCAATGCTGCAGAAAGCAGCGCGGTAATGACCGGGCTGACAAAAACGATAGCCGTGGCCTCTGCGAGCGGCATCAGGAACACACTGGAAAAGAACAGACAGGCCGATGCCGCCAGCGAAAAACCGCGCGCAAACTGGACCCAGGGCCTGCGCACCGATAGCGCAGCTTTCCCTTGCGTTACGATCACGAAGGTTGCCAGCAAGGGCACCGCGATCGCAAAGCGTAGCGCCGCAATGGCCGGCGCAGGCCAGAGTCCGGCCATCGATTTGATCACCGCATCACCACAAGTCAGTAGTGCAAAACCTGCAAGTGCCAGAGTGAAGCCGGACGAATTGCGCATCTGTTTCCTACGATCAATCTAAAACGGCCGGGCTGGCGTCGCTATGCTCCGCCGTTCCATAGCGGCGTGTCATCATTCAACCAAAGCGATAGTTTTCGGATCCCCATTTCGGATCAGGAGCGCGAACAATTACCCATTTGTTCACCATTTCGCGATAGGCCCGGTTCACGACAAACATCCGAAACAGGAAAAGTGGCCCGATGAGCGCATTTGGAAAACGACCGGGATTGAACGGCAGCCGCCCCGCCTTTGGCGTAGCGCGGCCAATGTCGGGCGCCACAGGCTCCGCAGGCGGACAAAACCGCAACTCCGATCCCTTTGCCGACATTTCGGCACCCAAGGGCGGCGAGCAATTCCCTTCTATCGATTCGCTGGATCTGAACCCGGGTCAGCAAGCCAATACCCAAAGCGACGCCATGATGCGCCTCGCAGAGCGCGCAAGCAACAGCGGCGAAACCGAATCTGCTGCAGAAGGTTTCGAAGCGTCGGTGCATCGCATCAAGGAACAGGTGTTACCGCGCCTATTGGAACGCGTTGATCCCGAGGCAGCGGCATCGCTCAACAAGGAAGAATTGACCGAAGAGTTTCGGCCGATCATCCTTGAGGTTCTCGCTGAACTGAAGCTTACCTTGAACCGGCGCGAACAATTCGCGCTGGAAAAGGTTCTGGTGGACGAACTGCTGGGTTTCGGTCCGCTGGAAGAATTGCTGTCTGATCCGGAAATTTCGGACATCATGGTCAACGGCCCACACCAGACCTATATCGAGAAAAAGGGCAAGCTCCAGCTTGCCGGTATCCAGTTCCGCGATGAAGAACATCTTTTCCAGATCGCACAGCGCATCGTGAACCAAGTCGGCCGCCGCGTCGACCAGACCACCCCACTTGCCGACGCCCGCCTCAAAGACGGTAGCCGCGTGAACGTTATTGTTCCCCCGCTTTCGCTGCGCGGCACCGCAATCTCGATTCGTAAATTTTCCGAAAAGCCAATCACCATCGACATGCTCAAAGGCTTTGGTTCGATGAGCGAGTCGATGGCCACCGTGCTGAAAATTGCCGGTGCCAGCCGGATGAATGTCGTGATTTCGGGCGGTACCGGCTCGGGTAAAACAACGATGCTCAACGCGCTTTCCAAAATGATCGATCCCGGCGAACGCGTTTTGACGATCGAGGATGCGGCGGAGCTTCGCCTTCAGCAGCCCCATTGGCTCCCGCTTGAAACCCGCCCGCCCAATCTGGAAGGTGATGGCGCGATCACGATCGGCGATCTTGTGAAGAACGCCCTGCGTATGCGTCCTGACCGCATCATCCTGGGCGAAATTCGTGGCGCCGAGTGTTTCGATTTGCTCGCCGCCATGAACACAGGCCATGATGGTTCCATGTGTACGCTCCACTCAAACAGCCCGCGTGAATGTCTGGGCCGTATGGAAAACATGATTTTGATGGGTGATATCAAGATCCCCAAGGAAGCCATTTCGAAACAGATCGCCGACTCGGTCGACATGATCGTCCAGGTGAAGCGCTTGCGCGACGGTTCGCGCCGCACCACGCAGATCACCGAAGTGATCGGCATGGAAGGCGATGTCATCGTCACCCAGGATCTGTTCAAATTCGAATATCGCGACGAAGACGCCGACGGCAAGATCATCGGTGATTTCGTATCGGGCGGTGTGCGCCCTTATACGCTTGAAAAGGCACGCCAGTTCGGTTTCGACCAGCCCTATCTCGAGGCCTGCCTCTGATCCGGCATGTCCGTCCGGCTGCTCCGCCTGCCGGAAACCGCTTGCCTAGCCAGCCTGCCGTGCATTAATTTATCCGCTCCGGAATTCCTCCGGGGAGGATGATTTGCATGAAAAAAGCTCATCTGATTATGGTGGCGGC
This sequence comes from Sphingomonadales bacterium, assembly GCA_021298455.1. Lineage (GTDB taxonomy): Bacteria > Pseudomonadota > Alphaproteobacteria > Sphingomonadales > Sphingomonadaceae > Sphingorhabdus_B > Sphingorhabdus_B rara. Next base: position 20,268 of record JAJTFR010000013.1, read on the forward strand.
CATCCTGACCGCACCTCTCGCTGCCTGCGGCGAGAAAGCCGACAACGCTGCACAAGAAACCGGCGAAGCTGTCGAAGCGACCGGCGAGGCTGTTGACGAAGCGGCTACCGACGCTGTCGATGCTGCAGAAAAGGCGGCTGATGAAGCCGGCGAAGCTGCAGAAAAGGCCGGTGCGGCCGCAGAGAATATGGCCGGTGATGCCGCCAAAGCCGCTAGTGAAGCCGCTGCAAAGGCCGGCGATGCTGCAAAGAAAGCAGGCGATGCCGCCAAGGAAGCCGCGAAGTAATCGCGTGACCTCATCGGCGTAAAAAGCCCGCTCGGTCACCGGGCGGGCTTTTTCATGTCCCAATACAGGGTTTGGTGCGCCCGACGGGATTCGAACCCATGGCCCCCAGATTAGGAATCTGATGCTCTATCCTGCTGAGCTACGGGCGCGCCAAGACGCCCATAGCGGCGCTGCGGAATAGCGTCAATTTTTGGCGTCGGGTGGAATGAAGGGCAAGGGCAGCGGCGCGACGGCTATACCTTCGTCATGCAGTTCGCGAGCGTCGTCGATCGTGGCATTCCCATGAATGACACGGTCGGCCGCTTCGCCATAATGAATGGCGCGCGCTTCTTCGGCAAAGCGATCCCCGACCCAATCCGACTTTTCCAATATTTTCGCCTGCATCTCGGCTATCTTGCCGATAGCTTCGACCAGTTCGCTTGGCATTTCAGCCATGTTCGCCAGAGGAACCGCAGGATCAGAATGACCGCGCGATTGTGCAGCCGGCTCGATCTGGTTACCTTTCCTGCCAATGTTTGGGGCCATCACGGCCTTCCGAATATCCGCATCGCCGCACATAGGGCAGATCAGCAGGCCCTTGGCCTTTTGCTGCTCATAATCCGACGATGACGCAAACCAGCCTTCAAACTGGTGTGCACCCCGATTGCAGACAAGGTCAAAGGCGATCATGCGTCAGGCACGACCTAGCAGCGGATCAAGCTTTCCAGCGGCATCAAGCGCATGGAGATCATCGCAGCCGCCAATATGCTGGCCGTCGATAAAGATCTGTGGAACGGTGGTATACCCATTTGATCGCGACAGCATATCCGCGCGCTGCGGTCCACCACTCGCATCAAATTCAGTGTAAACCGCACCCTTTGCATCGAGTAGCGCTTTCGCGCGGTAGCAATAGGGGCATGCGAATTTGGTAAAGATTTCGACTTTTGCGACCATGATGATCAAATGGTGCCCCATCGCGGCCACGTCAAGAGAGAGGATCAGGCGATATGTCCAACTCTAGCGCTTCGGGCAGAACACGTGCCGCCTTGGCCGGATTGCGAAGACGCCTTTGACCATCTTTGCACGTTCGCGCGCTGAAAGGCCGCCCAGCGATCGGGTCGCCTTCGTGCGAACCAACAAATCCGAGCAATGTTCAGCAGGCGACAGCCGAGCGAGCTGCGCTGCGATTAAAGCTGACTGATTATATCGGCGACGCCACAGCCGCGTCCAGTGCAACGGCACCGGAACCAGAAGAGGAGAATCCGGCAAGGCGGACAGATGCCGGCGCAACTGCTGTGCGACAAGGCGCGCTAGACCGATCTTTCCGCCATGCTTGAGTTTCAAGGCGATCTCGCGGCTTATCGGGCCATAGGCGACGGCTGCCTTTATGCCGCTATGCCGCGGCGGCTGGGCAAGGCAGGCGGCGCATTGCGCACCTTCTGCAACGGCATAGGGCAAGGGTAGATCGCATGATTCGCAGCAGGGCTCGCCAAGGAAATGCAGCGCCTGCCAGCAGGTCGCACAAAACTGGTCTGGATCGGGGGTGATAACGCCGCAGCCGGGACATCGCGGCGGAAGCGCGAAATCCATTATCGACCGCAATGGCGCCATCAGCGTCTGCATCTCCCTCTTGTCCCGCATAAGTCAGACGGGCACAAGCAGCTTATGCAATCAACCCCGCCGCAGCTATTCGATTACCGCCGACGCCGTGCACTGCGCGAACGGGCCATAGCCCGAACCGCTGGGCAATCGTTCCTGTGGACATGGCTTGCAGAAGAAATTGCCGACCGGCTGGCATGCACGACGCGCCAGTTCGAACGCACGCTCATTCTGGGTCCGCTGGCCGCCAATGGCGATATCCTGTCTGAACCCAAATTGGGGGACGTCATATGCTTGCCGACAGCGGAAGAAGATCAGCTTGGCCAAGACACCCAGTCTTTCGACCTCATTATCGCAGCAGGCACGCTCGACAGCGTGAACGACCTGCCTGGCGCATTGGTGCAGATCCGCCGTGCCTTGAAACCCGATGGACTATTTCTCGGTGCGCTTTTCGGAGCAGGCAGCCTTGGTGCGCTCAAACGGGCCATGATGATCGCCGATGCCGACTCGGTGCGGGCGCATGTGCATCCGCAGGTCGAACTGCGGTCGGCAGCTGACCTTCTCGCACGAACCGGTTTCAACCTTCAGGTTGCCGATCGGTCCGGGCTTGATGTTCGCTATGGCGACTGGCGCAGCCTGGTGCGCGACCTGCGCGATGCGGGTATTGGCAATTGCCTTGCCAGCCGCGCACCCTTTTTAGGGAAACACTATCTGCAACGGCTGGATCTTGCCTGGGCGCAGCTTGCAGACAGCAGTGGCAAGGTTGCCGAATCGTTTGAAGTTCTGCACCTCAGCGGTTGGTCGCCTTCTGCCAGCCAAGCCAAGCCTGCGGCACGCGGCAGCGGCCAGATATCGTTGGTCAAACTGCTCGACAAATCGGGTAAATTGTAAAATCTATCCGTTCAGTTGATTGCGCAGCAATTCGATCAGCGGAAGGTCGGCGGGTGGCATTTCAAGATCATGCATTTGATCAAGGCTGAACCAGCCGATTTCCTGTTGCTCGACACCGTGCGGATCACCGCTCCATTCCCGGCCCACATAGAGCATCAGCAGCAGATGCTTTGATCCCAGCGGGGCGCTGGCAAAGCAGCAGGGCAGCAGGGATTCGGGCGAAACATTCATTGCGAGTTCTTCGGCAAGCTCCCTGACCAACGCCTGTTCGGGACACTCGCCCTCTTCCAACTTGCCACCCGGAAATTCCCAAAGTCCAGCCATTGTGCGGCCTTCAGGCCTTTTTTGCAGCAGAATCAGCCCGTCTGCGCGCACCATCGCAGCCGCGACCACGAGCAATAATGTCGGATTATTTTTCAATTTGGTTCCAACTTGAAAGTGTTTGTTAACGCATATGTGGAAAAACGCCACGGTCGCAACCATCGCATGAAATGGAACAGATCATGTTGAATTTTTTTCGTGGCATCAAACAATGCCAGATGGGCGCGACGGCAGTGGAATATGGACTAATCGCATCCCTTTTGGTGATCGCAATGATGGCTGCATTTACCAACTTTGCAAATACAACATCCGGGATGTGGAATAGCGTCAGCAATAAGGTCGTCACCGCATCAGAAGGCTGAGGCTTTAACGATTTGGTAGCAGTTGATGCGTTATCGGTCCAGTTCAGCCATTTTTTTGGGCTGCCGGGTGAATGAATGTGAACAGGAGACCTGACATGAAAATGATCAAGAAGCTTTGGGTAACAACCTCACGAACACCTTCAACGAAGTGAACACCTCGCTTGAAGGTGCGAACAACAAGAACTAATCGGTTCTTGCCAGCCATGCTCGCATGGCAGCGAAATAAGGGGGCGGGAACTTTCGGGTTCCTGCCCTTTTTCGATTCGGGGCAAGCCGCACGCCATTAACGAATTGGCGACTTTTGTTCACTATCAATGGGGCATCGACGCCATGCGTAGCACGGATAGAAGCCGCGAAAATGAACAAGCCGCTTGACCCCAATATGGTGAATTCCCAGACGGGAAAAAACCGTTCGAACGATCGTAACAGCTTGTTGCTGAAGGCTGTTTTGCGCTTTCCCACATCCAAGGCCGAAGGCGAAGTGCGCGTCCGCAATCTTTCATCGGGCGGATTAATGGCCGAAGCCGCCGTCCAAGCCAGCCGGGGCGAAATCGTCGAGGTGAACCTCAAAAATCTCGGCTGGGTTACTGGCCGCGTCGCTTGGGTCGCAGAATCACGTTTCGGGGTCGCCTTCGATTATCCGATCGATCCCAAGGCTGCACGACAGAGCATCTCGTCGCCTTCCGAAGCCGACAAGATACCCCATTATCTCAAAAAACTGGATCGCCTTGCGGCACCCAAGGCACCGCTCCGCCGAATCTGACGATCAGACGGTCAGGCAGTAGATGTCGACCGGAACCGTCACCGCATCGATTACGCGGCCTACCGGATAAGTCGACTTCGCACCATCTTCGACAGCCTTTTCAAGCAGTTGCTGCTTATCTTCGCCACTGATGACCAACATCGTCGTGCGCGCCTCGGCGATCGCCGTTGCCGTCAAAGACACCCGATCGACCGGTGCGTCGGCCGGCATGGGATCAGGACGAACGCCGACTGCCTTGACCCCCTTGGGTGGGACCATCGCATTTTCCAGATCCGGCCCTGCAAAGATCGACGCGGTATGGCCGTCGCTGCCCATGCCGAGCCAGACCAGATCCGGCGGCCAGTGCAGGTCGGCAAGCCGCGCATTGGCGGCGCTGCCGGCCAGCTTGTAATCGGCGGCATCGCTGTTCAGTGGCAGAACGCGCGCACCTTTCGGCAGGAATATCTTGGCGAGCATCGCGACATTGGAAAGCGGATCGCTAACAGGAACGAGGCGATCATCGGTGGGGATGATCGTGACACCTTTCCAACGCAACGGTGCTTCAGCGAGCTTTTCCAATATGGGGCGCGGCGTGTTTCCGCCGGGAAAGGCAACCAGCGCCTGTCCGCGGGCATCGAGCGCGCTTTCAATGATGAAGGTGACATCGCCGACAACACCGTCGACAAACTCCTCGACCGAATCAAATTCCCACCACTCGATTTCTTCGGCCATCCTTCTGTCCTTTGCTTATCGCGCCAACGCAGTCGCGGCGCGGGCCGCAGCCTCAATCGCTGCGACATCCGGCGTTCCTTTAGCAACAAGCCAGCTACCGCCAACACATAAAATCTCAGGTACAGCGAGCCAATCCGCGGCATTGTCCTGCCGGATCCCGCCCGTCGGGCAGAATTTGCAGTTGTAAAAGGGCCCGATCAGCGATTTCAGCGCCGGAAGCCCGCCGCTGGCTTCTGCAGGGAAGAATTTGAAATGCTCTAGGCCAAGGTCCATCCCGCGCATGATGTCACCCGCATTGGCAACACCCGGCAAAAAGGGAATGCCACTTTCAACCGCAGCAGCGCCCAGATTGTCGGTCAGCCCCGGCGAGACGATGAATTCGCTTCCCGCGTCGATTGCTGCGCGCAACCCGGCGACGTTAACGACCGTACCGGCACCAACAATCGCGCCCGGAACCTTTTTCATCTCTGCAATCGCTTCGAGGCCGGCTGCCGTACGCAGCGTAACCTCAAGAACCCGCAAGCCGCCAGCAACCAGCGCCTCAGCAATCGGCCGGGCATAGACAACGTCTTCTATCACCAGCACCGGTATGACAGGCGCAGTGCGCATAATGGTTTCAATCGGCTTCATATCCTGTCCCTAAAGATGCTGGCGCGCATATGCGGCTGCAGCGCCGAATAGCCCTGGTTGGGGGTGCGTGATCAGTTTGACCGGCAAACCTGCCATCAAGCCTTCGAAACGACCCTTGGCGCAAAACCGTTCGGCAAAGCCCGACCGCAGCAATGTTTCCTTGATCCGAAGCCCCAGTCCACCAGCTATGACGACACCGGCAAAGCCGCCCTGTGCAAGCGCTATATCGCCGGCAACGCTTCCCAGCGCGAGGCAGAAACGGTCAACCGCCGCGGCGGCAAGGCTATCATCGCCAGAGGTGCCCAGCATCCAGAGCGCCTTGTCGTCGACTGGCTGAAATGCCCTGCCCTCGATTGCAGCCAGCGTTTCATAGATATCGACGAGCCCGGGGCCCGATACCACCCTTTCGACCGATACCCGGCGGTAACGTGTGCGTAGCCGCGCCAATATTGCATCCTCGATTGTATCGAGCGGCGCGAAATCGATATGCCCGCCCTCGGTCGGCTGGACGTGATAGCCATGTTCGGTGCGCAAAAGGTGCGCAACGCCAAGCCCGGTGCCGGGTCCGACGATGCTGATGGTACCCGTTGCGCCCAACGGCTGATCGGGGCCGCACAGATGCGTG
>JAJTFR010000170.1:0-4455 GCA_021298455.1 Sphingomonadales bacterium
CGCTGGTTGGCGCAAGCTTCACGACCGCGCCATGGCTGGGCAGCGGAGACCTGTTCCTGACGGGCATGTATCTTTCGCTGCTGCTGTTCGTCATGGGGCTGGTCTATGGGCCGCTTGGTGCGTGGCTGCCGGGGCTGTTTGCCGCGCGTGTCCGCTACACCGGGGCTTCGATCTGCTTTAACGCGGCGGGGATATTGGGCGGCGCACTGGCCCCCAATATCGCGCTGAAGCTGTCGGAATCAGGCCTCGAATATGTCGGCTATTATCTCGCCGGGATCGCGCTGTTCAGCCTTGTCGGCCTGTGGATGCTACGCCCGGCGAAATAGCCGCCCGTCAAGGATGACAAGCCCGGCGGCAATCAGCACAGCGCCGCCGGCTTGCCCGGCCGTCAGCTTTTCGTTGAGCAGCAGGCTGCCGAGGAGCACCGCGAATACGGGTATCAGAAAGGCGACAAGCTGCGCGTTGGATGCGCCTGACCGGTCGATCAGGCGGAAATAGAGCGTATAGGCCAGTGCCGTCGATATCAGCGCAAGCATGAGCGCCGCCATCGTCGAATCGAGCCTTGGCATCGCCATGCTCCAAGGCTGGTCGACCATAAGCATGATCGGCAGCATGATCAGTGACGCTGTTATCGTCTGCCCGGTGGCGACCGATATTGGCGTCAGCGCGCTTTGCGAAAGCCGGCGTCCATATATCGCGGCAAAACTGTAAAAGGTCGTGGAGACAAGGCAGGCGATTTGCGCGAGCAGATTGTCCGACAATCCCTTCATTGCCGCTGGTCCGACCATCACCACGATCCCGGCCATGCCGACAAGGGCGCCAAGGATGCGGGTGGGCGTTGCCTTTTCATCGCTGGTCAGAAAATGCGCGGCGATGACCCCCCAAAGCGGGGTTGTGGCGTTGAGGATCGAGGCATAGCCGCTGTCCAGATATTGCTGTCCCCAGAAAAACAGCGAGAAGGGCAAGGCACAGTTCAATGCACCCACAACCGTTAACAGCACCCAGCTGCGCGAATCGCGGGGCAGACGCTCCCCCATCAGCCGCATCGCCAGCAACATGGGCGGAACCGCCAATGCGACACGGGCAAAGACAAGGGTCAGCGGGGGATAGCTGCGCAGACCGATTTCGATCATGACAAAGGAACCACCCCATAGGATGGAGAGGATAGCGATGAGCATCCAGCCGGTGCCGTCAAGTTTGGGCGGCGCTGTCATGCCGGTTCGGGTTCCAAGCGTAAAAGGGTGATCCGTGCCTTGCCGATATCGCGCACGGTATCGATGACAAAGCCCTTCACCTCAATATCCTCACGCTTTCCGGTCTCCACGCTGATCCACGCCCTCGGCGCAATCCAGCCCAGCCGGGCAAGTTTGTCGAGGGCGACTTGCCCGGCACCTGTGCCATAAGGCGGATCCATCAGGATCAGGTCGAAACTGTCACGGGCAGGGCCCAGCGACAGCACTGATCCGCGGCGGACTTCACAAAGGCGGGATGCCCCCAGCTTTGCAATATTGCCTTCAAGTGCATCCAGTGCAGGGCGATCCTGCTCGACAAAGGTGCAATGCGCTGCGCCGCGCGATAGCGCCTCTAGCCCGAGCGCGCCGGAGCCGGAAAAAAGATCGAGCACCTTGATGCCCTCAAAAGATCCAAGCCGGCTGGTCAGCATCGAAAACAGCGTTTCGCGCGTGCGATCTGCGGTAGGGCGGGTGGTGTCGCCTTTGGGTGCGACCAACGGCCGGGACCGCCAGGTGCCAGAAATGATCCTCATGCTTTCAGTGTATTCCTGAATTCGATTAAGTCGACGCGCCGGACTTCGCCCACTTCGCCCGGGGCCATATCACCCAGCACGAACGGGCCATAACGGGTGCGGATCAGGCGGCTAACCTCCAGCCCGAAATGTTCGAGGACGCGGCGAACCTCCCGGTTCTTGCCTTCGGTCAGCGTCATTTCCAGCCAGCCATTGCGGCCGGTACGCCGTTCAAGATTCGCGTCGATCTTGCCATAGCGCACGCCTTCAATCTCGATGCCGTGGATCAGTTCTTCAAGTTGTGTCTGGCTTATGTCGCCAAAGGCGCGCGCGCGATAGGTGCGCTCGACGCCGGTTGAGGGCAGTTCCATCTGGCGTTTGAACTCGCCGTCATTGGTTAGCAGCAGCAACCCTTCGGTGTTAAGGTCAAGCCGACCGATTGGCATCAGCCGCGGTAAATCCGCAGGCAAGATGTCGTAAATGGTTTTGCGCCCCGAAAAATCCCGTTCAGCCGTCAGGCAATTGGCCGGTTTGTGAAACAGGAAAAGCTTGGTTGGTTCGGGCTGCTTCACCGGCTGGCCGTCAACTGCGACACCGTTCAGCGACTTGAGCAGAGTGGCCGGCGTTTCAACCTTCTCTCCGTTCAGGGTGATGCGACCGTCGGCTATCATCCGTTCAATCTCACGCCGAGAGGCGACCCCTGCGCGCGCGAGCAGTTTGGCAATGCGTTCTTCGCCATCCTTACGCTCAAGTGTGCCCTTCGAAGCGGCGGCGGCGGGACGCGGCTTTCGCGCAGGCTTTGCGTCCCAGCGAAGCCGGGGCGGCCGCGCAGGGCCGGACTTGGGGCCGGATGGGCGGGCAGGTGGACGTTTCGGAGGCTGTGCCATGCGCGCCCTTTGGCGCAGAGCCGCGCAAAAGTCACTGGTCATTCAGAAAAAGCACGTTAGGCAAAGCGCAATGGGAAAATAGGGAAGGGCGCGCATGTCGGTCGATCTGATACGCTTTATCATCTTTGTTGCGATTTTGGGGGGCATTGCCTTTATCGCACTGACGAACGAGCGGTTCCGCCCTTATTTGCGGAAAAACCCGGCAGTGGCGTTCTTGCTCGGCATTTCGAGCGGCTTTCCCCTGACCTTGCTGGTCGCCACACTGACCTTCTGGCTGGCCAAGGTCGGGCTGGACACCACTACCATCGGCCTCGCGGTGATGGTGGGCATTCCTTATACGATCAAATTCCTCTGGGCGCCTTTGGTCGACAAGCTGCATTTGCCGATCCTGACTAAGGCATTCGGACAGCGGCGCGGCTGGCTGTTTCTGATCCAAGGATTGCTGGTGATTTCCGTTTGGCAATTGGGTGCTACCGATCCGCAGCCTGGCCATCTCGGTCCCTTCTTTGTGTGGGCGCTGATCACCGCCTTCCTCTCTGCCACGCAGGATATTGTAATCGACGCCTATCGTATCGAGATACTTGAGGAAGATGAATTCGCCCATGGCACTGCGGCCAACCAGTTCGGCTATCGCACTGGTAACCTGATCGCAGGGGCAGGCACAATCTATGTCGCGTCGCAGGAAGGTCTCGGACTGGGCTGGGCGCTAGGCTATGGCCTCACCTCGCTTGCGGTCATTGGCGCGCTTTGGGTCGGACCAGGCAAATTCGTTGATCGTTATGCCGATGTCGCGGGAATGAAACCGGGGCAATGGCTGACCGAGGCGGTGATCAATCCGTTCCGTGAATTCCTGACCCGCCATGGCGCTTTCCTGATCCTCGGCTTTGTCCTTATCTACAAGGTTGGCGATGCCATGGGGCAGGCAATGCTTAGTCCGATGATCATGCAGCTTGGTTTTTCCGACCTTGATTATATTTCGGCGAGCAAATTTTGGGGCTTTGGCGCACTGATTGTCGGATCGGCGCTGGGTGCTCCGTTCATCCTCTGGCTTGGCATGGGACGGGCGCTGCTTATCTCCGGCTTAATGATGATGTTCTCGAACGCCATGTTTATGCTGCTTGCTGCCACCGGCAATAATTACTGGATGATGGTCGCGGCCATTGTCGTCGAAAACAGCACCAGCGGTATCGGGCTTACCGTGTTTGCGACCTATTTGTCGGGCCTGTCGAACATCGCCTACACCGCAACGCAATTTGCCTTACTTTCTTCTTTTGCAGGGGTCGGACGCACCTTCATGGCGGGCCCGGCAGGCTGGGTTGCGGAAAAGGCAGGCTGGATCGGCTTCTGGGGCTTCACCATTGTCGCCGCTGTTCCGGGGATGCTGCTATTGTGGCGGTTGTGGAGCAAAGGCTATGTTGTTGAAGGCGTGCGTCAGGCCGTGGGTGTTGACGAAACAAAGCTGAAAGAGCCTGTCGGTGGGCTCCGCATTGCGGGTTTTCTGATGGTGCTGGCAGGGCTGGTTGGTGTCTTGCTGTCGCAACAGCTGGAGGCTGACGCAATGTGGCTCTATGCTTCGCTTGCCTGTTTCGCGGCAGGTTCGGCGCTGGCATGGAAGCGCAAGGCGCTCGCCTGATGCTCGATCAATCGGGGATTTGCGCGTTTGCGCGCAAAACCTCTCCGGCAAGATAGAGCGAGCCGCAGATCAATAACGTCACCGTTTCGCCGCGTGCTGCAAGCTGCTGCACCGCTGCGACAATGTCTTCTGCCGTGCCGGTTTCCGCAATTGACAGTCCGTCGCGCGCAAAGGTGGCGAGATCGGCAGAC
>JAJTFR010000170.1:4510-8419 GCA_021298455.1 Sphingomonadales bacterium
GGCCGGGAATGGGCAGCGCGTGAAACGACGCAATCCGGTCTGCAAAGGGACGCAGGAAATTGCCTGCATCCTTGTTCGACAACATGCCGCAGATGACATGCAATGGCGGGCTATCGGCCAGCGCTTTGGCGATTGCCGCGCCCGCATCGGGATTATGGCCGCCATCCAGCCAGACTTCGGAGCCTGCTGGCAATAATCCGGTCAGCGGGCCCGGCGCAAGTTTCTGCATGCGCGCGGGCCAGCGCGTCCATTCCATTGCCGCTGCAAGCGCGCTGTCGGGCAGCTTCACCGCAGTCTGGTGTCGCAACATGGCAATGGCGAGCGCGGCATTATCGGCCTGATGCGCGCCGGGCATACGGGGCAGGGGCAGGCTCAGTCGACCCATGGCGTCGCGATAATGAAGCTGGCCGTCATAGATTGCCGCATCCCAGCTATCGCCCCGGTCGAGCAGGGTGGCGCCTGCGCGCATCACTTGCCCCGCAACCGCGGTCAGCATCGAGGGCGAATATTTCTGGCAGAGCAGGGGAACGCCCTGTTTCGCGATCCCGGCCTTTTCAAAGGCGATCCTGTCGAACGGAGGCATTTCGGGTACACCCTCTTCGGGTGCCAGCAAGAAGCCTTCATGGTCCAGCCCCAGCGAGGCAATGCCGCAGGCGACCGGTTTGGCAATGACATTGGTGGCATCCAGCCGGCCGCCCAGCCCGACCTCGATGATGCAGGCATCTGCAGGCGTGCGCGAAAAGGCAAGGAAAGCGGCGGCAGTGGTGACTTCGAAAAAGCTGGCCATCAGGCCTTCGGCATGATCGAGTACTTCGGAAAGCAGTGCAGCTAGCTGCGCATCGTCGATCAACCGTCCCGTCACGCGGATGCGTTCGTTAAAGCGCACCAGATGCGGGCTGGTATAGACATGGCAGCTGAGCCCCGCTGCCTCAATCGCACCGCGCAGAAAGGCGCAGGTCGATCCCTTGCCATTGGTCCCTGCGACATGGAACACCGGGGGAAGATGATCTTGCGGATTACCAAGCCGGGCGCACAACGCAGCTATCCGCTCCAGCCCCAGCGTATCACGCCCCGGCGATAATGCCGTCAGACGGTCCAGTTGGGCCTGTACGGCAGGGGAATCGGATTTTGCGAAATCAGCCAAGGTCGGGAACTACGCAGCCTTTTTCGACGCCATCAGATAGCCGATCAGATTCGACAGCGTGGCTTTCAGCTCATGCCGGTGGGTCACCATATCGACCATGCCATGATCGAGCAGATATTCGGCGCGTTGGAATCCTTCGGGCAGTTTTTCGCGGATCGTCTGTTCGATCACGCGCTGTCCGGCAAAGCCGATCAGTGCCCCCGGTTCGGCAATCTGGATATCGCCGAGCATCGCATAGCTGGCCGTCACGCCGCCGGTGGTCGGGTCGGTCAGCACGACGATATAGGGCAGGCCTGCCTCGCGCAGCATCTGGATCGCGACGGTTGAGCGCGGCATCTGCATCAGCGACAAAATGCCTTCCTGCATCCGTGCGCCGCCTGCCGCGGTGAAGATGATATAGGGGCATTTGTTGACCAGCGCTTCCTGCGCGGCGGCGACAAAGGCCTCGCCCACGGCCATGCCCATCGATCCGCCCATGAAAGCGAAATCCTGCACGCTGACGACGGCTGGCTGCCCGTCGATCTTGCCATGGCCGCTGATCATCGCGTCGGTTTCACCCGTTTGCGCGCGTGCGGCCTTGATGCGGTCGGGATATTTCTTGGTATCCTTGAACTTCAACGGGTCTTCGGCAACCTTGGGCATGGGCAGCACGCGCAAGCTGCCATCATCGAAGATCGCGGCAAAACGCTCCGCCGGGCCGATGCGGCCATGATAGTCACATTTCGGGCAGACCGACTGATTTTCCTCATATTCCTTGAGGAAGATCATCGACTGGCATCCCTTGCATTTGTGCCAAAGCGTTTCCGCCGTCTCGCGCTTGGCGATGAAGGGAATGGCGTTGCGGACGCGGGTGACCCAGTTCATTTTTTAGCCTCTTGATGCTTTGATGGCAGTGGCCAAGCTTGCCACATATTCGCGTACCGGACCAGCGGCTTCGCGGCCATGTTCGGCGATGATTTCAACGATCGCCGAGCCGACAACAACCCCATCGGCGACCTTTGCAATCGCAGCCGCCTGTTCGGGGGTGCGCACGCCAAAGCCGACCGCGACCGGAATATCGGTGGCTGCCTTAAGCCGAGCCACAGCATCCTCAATGCTCGCCTGTGCGGCTTGTTGCATCCCGGTGATGCCGGCGACCGAGACGTAATAGAGGAAGCCACTGGAACCATCGAGCACGGCGGGCAGGCGCGCGAAATCGGTGGTCGGCGTGGCAAGGCGGATCAGGCTGATGCCCGCATCGCGCAAGGCAGGGCCAAGCTCGACATCTTCCTCCGGCGGAATATCGACGCAGATCACGCCATCGACCCCGGCCTTCACGCATTCGGCGGCGAACCATTCTGGGCCGCGGATCGTCATCGGATTGGCATAGCCCATCAGCACCAGTGGCACGTCGGGATGGCGCGCACGGAAATCGGTGGCGAGGCGAAAGATGTCCGCGGTCTTGGTTCCGCCATCTAGGCTGCGGATGTTGGCTGCCTGAATCGCCGGGCCATCGGCCATCGGGTCAGTGAACGGCATCCCCAGTTCAATGACATCCGCGCAGCCCGCAACGAGTGCGTCGAGGATGGCGGGGGTAGCGGTGACGCTCGGGTCGCCGGCGGTCACGAATGTAACGAGCGCTGGGTGCGACTTGGCGAAGGCAGCAGAAAGCCTTTTTGGGGCGAGGTGAGTCACAGCTTAACCCCCAGATGCTCCGCGACCGAGAAAATGTCCTTGTCGCCGCGACCGCACAGATTGGCGAGGATGATCTGGTCCTTGTCCATGGTCGCCGCGACCTTGGCGAGTGCGGCGATGGCGTGGGCGGGCTCGAGGGCAGGGATGATGCCTTCAGTGCGACAGAGCAGCTGAAAGCCTTCCAGAGCCTCGGTGTCGGTAACGCTGGTGTAATCAACCCGGCCAATGTCCCGCAGCCAGGCATGTTCGGGGCCGATGCCGGGATAGTCGAGGCCGGCGCTGATCGAATGGCCCTCGGTGATCTGGCCGTCCTCATCTTGCAGCAGATAGGTTTTATTGCCGTGGAGGATGCCGGGGGCACCACCCGCGAGGCTGGCCGCATGTTCTTTTTGAAGGCCATGGCCAGCCGCTTCAACGCCGAGCATCTTGACCGAGGCGTCATCGAGGAAGGGATGGAACAGGCCGATTGCATTGGAGCCGCCACCGATCGCCGCGACCAGCAGGTCGGGCAGGCGACCGGTGCGTTCGAGCAACTGGGCGCGGGCTTCCTTGCCGATCACGCTTTGGAAATCGCGGACCATTTCGGGATAGGGGTGCGGCCCTGCGGCGGTGCCGATGATGTAGAAGGTGTCGTGCACATTGGCGACCCAATAGCGCAGCGCCTCGTTCATCGCGTCCTTCAGCGTGGCGGCCCCGGCGGTCACCGGAATCACCTCTGCCCCAAGCAGCTTCATGCGGAACACGTTCGGAGCCTGCCGCGCTACATCGGTCGCGCCCATGAAGATGGTGCAGGGCAGGCCAAAGCGCGCGCAGACGGTGGCGGTGGCGACGCCATGCTGGCCAGCGCCGGTCTCTGCGATGATACGCGTCTTGCCCATGCGCATGGCGAGCAGGATCTGGCCGATACAATTGTTGATCTTATGCGCGCCGGTGTGGTTCAGCTCGTCGCGCTTGAACCAGATTTGCGCGCCTTTTCCGGCGGGCGCATCCTTGCGCAATTCCTCGGTCAGCCGTTCGGCATAATAAAGCGGGGAAGGGCGGCCGACATAATGTTTCAGCAGATCGTCGAGCTGCGCATGGAATGCGGGGTC
>JAJTFR010000171.1:0-3907 GCA_021298455.1 Sphingomonadales bacterium
CGCTTCCTCACGCATATAGTAACTGGCGTCGGATTCGCGCAGCACGCCCATTTCGGGAAGGCCCTGACGCTTGCGCTCCATGATCGCCGGGTGCTGTTCGGTGACGATATATTGATGCTCTACCGGGATCACGGGAATATCAAGGCCAACCATCGCACCGGTCTGTCGGGCGAAATTGCCCGAACAGGAAATGACGTGTTCGCAAAGAACGTCGCCCTGATCAGTCGAAACGAGCCATTCTCCGTTCGGCTGCTGGGTGATCGCGGTAACGGTGGTGTTTCGGTAAATTGTTGCGCCGCGCTGACGGGCCCCTTTTGCCAAGGCCTGTGTCAGATCAGCGGGCTGGATATAACCATCATCGGGATGCTGGATCGCGCCGATCACGCCGTCCATTTCAGCGAGCGGCCAGATTTCCTTGACCTGTTCAGGGCTCAGAAAATTGACGTTCACGCCGATGGTCTGCGCCACGCCGGCATAATAATGATATTCATCCAGGCGATCACGGGTGGTTGCCAACCTTATGTTGGTTACCTGGGAAAACCCGGCATGCAGGCCTGTCTCAGCCTCAAGGCTGGGATAAAGGCCCACCGAATATTGATGCAGCTTGCCGACCGAATAACTGAGGTTGAACAGCGGCAAAAGGCCTGCCGCATGCCATGTCGATCCGGATGTAAGCTCCTTGCGTTCGAGCAGGATGACATCATCCCAACCCATTTTGGCAAGATGATACAAAGTGCTTACCCCGACGACACCGCCGCCGATGACCACTGCCCGGGCCGTTGTTTTCATAATTTTCGTCCGTCCATTTGTTGGGGGCGCTATGTCAGGCACAAGGGTCAGCAATCAATCCCAATGCACCCGGGATCGGGAGTGTATTCCAAAGTCTAATATTGTCCATTAGCGATAAGCATCATTGGAACTGGTCCGCCATCGGAACGGCAATTGCGTCCCATGGGCAAGCCGGCGCGGCATCAACCGCTGCCCCTGATCGAGCCGCAAAAGCAAATTGAATATTTGGAAATGGTGCCCCTGGCCCGACTCGAACGGGCACATCTTTCGATACTCGATTTTGAGTCGAGCGCGTCTACCAATTCCACCACAGGGGCTAGACGGGCGCTCTCTAGTCTAGCGGATCCGTCGATGCAAGAGGTGGGTTAAGGGGAAATGACAAGCCTATAGCCACAATCGCGCGTTTCTTGTTCAAGCAGCCCGCCATATTTCTTCGCCCAAGCACCGCTCCGCAAATCCTTAGCGAGTTGGTCCAGCCCGGCTGATACATCGCCGATCTTCCAGAAAGACGACATGCCGGAACGGATATGCGGATCAAGATAGGAATCAGGCCTGCGCCAATAGGCAGCAAGAAAACCATCGATACAATCATGGGGGATCGGAACAGTGCTGATGCGGGCGGCTCCTAACCATTTGGCATAGGCCTCCATGCGCGGCATCTGTTCGTCATCGAGA
Source organism: Sphingomonadales bacterium (assembly GCA_021298455.1). Taxonomy (GTDB): domain Bacteria; phylum Pseudomonadota; class Alphaproteobacteria; order Sphingomonadales; family Sphingomonadaceae; genus Sphingorhabdus_B; species Sphingorhabdus_B rara. The sequence goes on from JAJTFR010000171.1 coordinate 1,465, forward strand.
CTGGCCAGTTCCGGAAAATAGTCGAGCAGCCAGAAATCGCGAAACATGGGATCATAAGTGAGGATCACGATCGATCCGCGCGTCACTCTGCGCATTTCCGCCATCCCGCGCCCTTGGTCGGTCCAATGATGCACCGTAAGCACGGCCATAGAGGCATCAAAGCTGTTATCCGGAAATGGAAGATTCTCTGCACATCCCTGCACCGCGCGCGGCGCGCTGGCAGGCCTTTGTCCGATCATTTCTGCAGATGGTTCCAGCGCGGTGACATCGCGGTCGGCAGGTTCATAGGAACCGCTTCCGGCTCCTAAGTTCAGTACCGACCGCGCGTCGCCAAGGGCCGCATGGATATAGGCCCCGATACGCGGATCAGGCTTGCGCAATTTGGCATAAGTAACGCCTATCCGGTCATAGGCGTCCGGCTGCGTCATCCCAGTTCGCGGGCCAGCGTTTTCTGCGTTGCCTTGCCAAAGGGCGGCTTGAGACCTGCCAAACCCGCAACGTCGATCTTCGGCTGGGTATAGACGGAGCGTGCATGGCTGAAGGTCTTGAAACCTTCCGGTCCATGATAGCTGCCCATGCCCGAAGGACCAATGCCACCAAAAGGCAGATCGTCGACCGAGACGTGGAAGATCACGTCATTGATGGTGACGCCGCCCGAAATGGTGCGGGTCAGCACCCGCTCGCGCTCGGCCGTATCCTCGCCGAAATAATAAAGCCCGAGCGGGCGATCCTTGCGGTTGATATAGTCAATCGCCTCATCAATCCCGCGATAGGTCTTGACCGGCAGAACCGGGCCGAAAATCTCGTCCTGCATCACCTTCATGTCATCATCGACATTGCGCAAAATGGTGAGCGGCATTTTGTGCCCGTTTGACGAAGAGAAATCTTCATTGCCCGGATTGACCTCGATAGCCTCGGCGCCCTTGGCTTTGGCATCGTCAATCAAACCCTGCAGGCGGCCATGGTGACGCGCGTTGACGACCGAGGTATAGTCGTCATTGTTCAAAAGCTTCGGATACATTTTGCCAACCGCACCGACGACTGCGCCGATTGCACGATCCTCCATATCCTCGGGTACCAGCATATAATCAGGTGCAAGGCAGATCTGGCCGGCATTCATCATCTTGCCCATCGCAATGCGCTCACCCGCACGTTCGATATTGGCGCTACGTCCCAAAATCGTGGGTGACTTGCCGCCCAGTTCGAGCGTCACCGGCACCAGATTATCGGCCGCCGCATGCAGCACATGCTTGCCCACCGCAGTCGCGCCCGTGAACAGCAGATGGTCAAACGGCAGCGAACAGAATTGCTGACCCACATCGGGCCCACCCGTGATCACCGCCAGCTCTTCCTCAGCGAAATATTTCGCGAAAACGGATTTCATCAGTTCCGAGGTATCCTCGGTGAACTCGCTGGGCTTCACCATCACGCGGTTACCGGCGGCAAAGGCCTGCGCCATCGGCCCGATCGTCAGGCCGACGGGGAAATTCCATGGCGAAACGACACCAATCACGCCTTTGGGTTCATAGCGCAATTCAGCTTTCGCACCCAGAAGACCAAGCGGAAACAATGGCTTGCGCTTTTCGGTACGCGCCCATTTATCCATATTTTTGAGGCAATATTTGACCGCGCTGATCGACGGCACGATGTCGGTCATCATGCTCTGTTCGTGGCTGCGGTGGCCGAAATCGCGGCTCATGGCGCGGGCAAATTCCTCGCCATTGTCCTTGATCATCGCAATCAGTCGCTTCAGCCGATCCTTGCGTACCGACATGGACTCAGGGCGCGCCGCCTCAAATGCCGCGCGCTGATTGTCCAATATCGCTTTCATATCCGTCGCCATGACACATTCTCCTCCATTTAATCGGACAGTTAAGCACTCAGCACGCAGATGCAAGCTGCCATAACCGATGGGTCTGGCGGAAAGTGGCATTTGTCTTTGCCGGACTGCGGGATTATGGCGACTCCTATATCTCCCATTTCAAGGAAGCCAGCCTGTGACCAACACCGATCCCGTCGTCATCCTGTCTTATGCGCGCACCCCGATTGGCGGCATGCAAGGCGCGCTCGCCGAAGTTGCCGCAACTGACCTTGGGGCGACAGCGGTAAAGGCTGCCGTGGAGCGTGCCGGTGTTTCGGGCGACGAAATCGAACGCATCTATATGGGCTGCGTGCTTCCCGCAGGTCTCGGCCAGGCCCCAGCCCGTCAGGCAGCTATCAAAGCGGGGCTTCCTAAGTCTGTGCAGGCCACCACGGTCAACAAGGTCTGCGGCAGCGGCATGCAGACGGTTATCATGGGCGCAGAGGCGATCGCTGCGGGCTCAGTCGATTATGTGGTTGCAGGTGGCATGGAGAGCATGACCAACGCGCCCTATATCCTTAAAAAACATCGCAGCGGCGCACGCATCGGGCATGATACCGCCTATGATCATATGTTCCTCGA
>JAJTFR010000171.1:3917-5013 GCA_021298455.1 Sphingomonadales bacterium
ATATGTTCCTCGACGGGCTGGAGGATGCCTATGAACCCGGCCGCGCCATGGGCACCTTTGCTCAGGAAACCGCCAACGAATATCAACTGACCCGCGAAGATCAGGACGCTTATTCAATCGAATCGCTCCGCCGCGCACAGGCGGCGATTGCCTCTGGCGCATTCAAGGATGAAATTGTGCCGGTCACGGTCGTCAGCCGCGCAGGGGAGACGGTAATCGATACCGACGAGCAGCCCGGCAAAGGCCGTCCTGACAAGATCCCGACACTGAAGCCCGCCTTTGCCAAGGATGGCACGATCACCGCAGCGACCAGTTCTTCGATTTCAGATGGTGCGGCCGCATTGGTCCTGACGCGCGCATCGACTGCAGAAGCCAAAGGGCAGAAACCGGTCGCGCGGATCGTCGCCTCGGCGGCCCATGCGCAGGAACCGGCAGCCTTCACCACTGCACCGGTTGGAGCGATCACCAAATGCCTCGCCAAGGCGGGCTGGAGCATCGACGATGTCGATCTGTTCGAGGTGAACGAAGCCTTTGCCTGTGTCGCCATGTTCTCGATGCGCGACCTTGGCATCGCGCATGACAAAATCAACGTCCATGGCGGCGCAACCGCACTCGGCCATCCGATCGGCGCGTCGGGTGCGCGGATCATCACGACACTGATCGGCGCGCTGAAAACACACGGCAAAAAGCGCGGTGTGGCATCGCTCTGCATCGGTGGCGGCGAAGCGACAGCAATCGCTTTAGAGATTATCGACTGAACGCGGTCGATACAGATCCGCACATGAACATCGTCTTCGTCCTGTTCGACAATGTTACCCAACTCGATTTTGCGGGCCCGGTGCAGTTTCTTTCACGCCTGCCGGGTGCGAAGACCCATGTCGTTTCCAAAGATGGCACATCGGTTTCGACCGATTGCCGCTTTGCCATAATCCCCTCGTCAAGCTTCGCCGATTGTCCGCAAGCGGACATCATCTGCGTGCCCGGCGGCTTTGGGGTGCGCGAGGCGATTGCCGACGCGGAAATCGTCGATTTCGTCCGGACGCAGGCAAAAACGGCGCAATGGATCACCAGCGTCTGCACTGGCAGCTTCATTCTC
>JAJTFR010000014.1:0-16524 GCA_021298455.1 Sphingomonadales bacterium
ATGGCGATGATCGCATCCGCGTCGAGCGCCTGCGATCCTGCATAGATATGGAAACCGCGCCACTCCGCCCCCGCAGCGACAATCTGCTTAACCAGCGCGGGAACCCGTTCGGCATCGACGCCAAAGGGTTTCGCCCCGCCACCCATCTTCATGCCCGATCCCTTGAGATCAAAGCTGGGATTGACGCGGATGGCGAGTTTTGGTTTCATCCCCAGCTGCTCCGCGATCCTAAAGGCTCGCTCCGCTTCGCCTTCGGACTCGCAATTGAGGGTGACGCCTTTTGCAATCGCCAATTCCAGTTCTCGATCCCGTTTACCGGGGCCCGCAAAGCTGATCCGTTCTGCCTCCACACCCGCGTCGAGGGCGATCTGCAATTCGCCGCCAGAGGCAACGTCAAAACCGTCAACACGGCGGTTCATCCATGCCAATAGCGGCGCAAAGGGGTTCGCCTTCATCGCATAATGGATCGCCAGCAGTTCGGGCATTGCGGTGCGTAACTCGGCCAGCCGTGCGCCCAGTGCATCGGTTGAATATACAAATAAGGGCGTGTCGCCGGCTTCGTCGACAAGTGCGGATGCAGTCTTGCCGCCGACGGCAAGTTCGCCCGCAATGGTTTCGAAATAGGGGGGGATCGGCCCGGTTGGCTTGGCCTTGGCTTCGCTCATTGCGGCACCATATCCTTCAGGCCGTCCCTGTCCAGCTTGCCGTTGGCGTTTTTGGGAAACGCCTCCAGCCAGACATAGGCGGCGGGCTGCATGAAATTGGGTAGGGCAGTCTTCATATGCGCAACGAGGCCTGCCTCGTCGTCTTCGCCAATGGCGCGCACGAAAAGTATGATCGCCTCACCCAGTCGTTCGTCCTTGCGGCCAAGTGCGCAAGCCTCTGCCACAAGTCCGCTTTCGATGGCCGCTTCTTCGACCTCGGTCGGTGAAATGCGGTTGCCGCTGGTTTTGATCATCGCGTCATCGCGGCCGACAAAATAGAGCAGGCCATCCTTGTCCCGCCAGACGGTGTCTCCCGACCAGACCGCCATGCCGCCATGAAACGAAAAATCGGGCGCAGGCTTGAAACGCTCTGCCGTACGCTCAGCGTCGCGCCAATAGCCTTGCGCAACCAATGGCCCTGCATGGACCAGTTCGCCATGCTCGCCGGGCTGTGCCTCGCTGCCATTCTTGGCAACAACCATGATCTCGGCAAAGGGTATCCCTTTGCCCATGCTGGTCGGATTGCCATCGATCAATGCGGGGTCGAGAAAGGTTGAACGAAAGGCTTCGGTTAACCCATACATCGCGTAGATATCGGTGCCGGTACCAAAAATCCGCCGCAACGTTTTGACGAGCGTGGGCGTCAAGGCGCCGCCGCTGTTGGTCAGGCGGCGCATCGTCGCAGTCGCTTCCTCGGGCCATGGCTGCTCGGCCAATTGCACCCAGAGCGGAGGAACAGCGGCCAGCGTGGTGACGCCGTGGCGGAGGCAAGCCTTTATCACATCGCGGGGGGCAAGATAGTCGAGCGGCACAACGCAGCCGCCCGCCCGCCATGTCGATAAAAGCTGGTTCTGACCATAATCGAAGCTGAGCGGGAGTACTGCTAGTGCAATGTCGCTGGCGTCGAGGTGCAGATATTGCGCCACACTGACAGCCCCCAGGCTTAGATTAGCGTGGCTGAGCATGACGCCCTTCGGCCGTCCGGTCGAGCCGCTGGTGTAGAGGATCGCCGCGAGCGCATCTGTATCAAAGTCATCGGGCAGTGGCGGCAAAACCTCACCCGTCAGATCGACGGCACCGAGCAGTTGGGCCTCGTCAAGCAGGATCACGTCTGCGGCGCTGGCGATGGCGTCAATCTGTGCCTTGCGCGTCGCACTGGTCACCAGTGCCTTTGCGCCGCTGTCTGCTAGTATATGCTGAACCTGCGCTGCCTTCAAAAGCGGGTTGATCGGCACATGCACTAAACCTGCGCGCACTGCAGCTAGCGGCATCAGGCAGGCCAGTTCGGTTTTGGGAAGCCAGGTGGCCACCCGATCACCTATTGTAAAATCATGCGCAGCCAGGGTTGCGGCAAGCCTGCCGATACGATGATTTAACTCCTGATAATTATAGCTCCGCTCCTTGATGCGCAAAGCAACAGCATCGGCTACTCCGCAGAGTGGCAAATGATCGATGGGAAAGGCAGCTTGATTGTCGGTCATGGCGATGGGTGGTTGGCTTTGGCTGAACAGGTTTCGGGGGTAATCCTTGCCGGTAAAGTGTGAATATCACGATAATTTTGCTGCCGCACAAGCCGCGGCGTCGGGCGCGCTTGAACGCGACGTGCAGCCGTGTCTTTTCGATCGGCTTGATTGGCTGGAAAGTCTGCATCGCATCGCCTTGCGCCAGCGCAAGCCGCATCTGCTTCAAGCGCGTTATGACGATGCACAAGCATGGCTGCCACTGATGGAATTGGGCTATGGTTATCTGGCATCGCTTGCAAACTGGTATAATTTCAGCTGGCGGCCCTTGTTTGCAGGTGCCGACGACGAAGTGGCGAAGCTGGCATTGCTTCGCAGCAGCGCGCGGTCATTGCAGCAACGGTGCCGCCGCCTAACCTTGGGGCCTCTGCCTGACGAGGACCATAGTGCAACTAGGTTGCAGTCTGCGTTCGAGGCAGAGGGATGGATTGTCTTTCGCTCAGAATGTGACCGAAATCATGTCTTGCAGGTGGCCGGGCGCAGCTTCGACACCTATTGGGAAGGCCGCCCTTCGCGACTGAAAAACACGGTCAAGCGCAAGGGTAAGGCCGGCACTGTAACAATCCGTATCGAGCACGAATATGGCAGCGAAAGCTGGCGTGATTATGAGCGTGTCTACGCCCGCAGTTGGAAACCAAGCGAGGGCAGTCCGGAATTTTTGCGCCAGCTTGCAGAGCGCGAGGCTGCGGCGGGCACGTTGCGACTGGGTCTTGCCTATATTGATGGGCAGCCGGTGGCGGCGCAATTCTGGACGGTCGAGAACGGTACCGCGATGATCCACAAGCTGGCGCATGACGAACGGCACATGCAGGCCTCGCCCGGCACATTGTTGTCGGCTGCACTTTTTCAGCATGTGCTTGATATCGACCGGGTCGACCTTGTCGATTTTGGAACCGGCGATGATGCCTATAAGGCGGAATGGATGGACCATGTGCGCGACCGTTTCCAGTTGGAAATATTCTGGCCGAACCATCCCGCCAACTGGCCTTACATTGCCATCCGCAAATGGCGCGCCTATCGCTCGCAAGATTGAGAAAGAGAAAATAATGCCGTTCGTTCCCGACGTCACCGAAACTGCGATCCGCGATCTTTTGATCGATGCGCTCGGCGTTGCTCCCGCTACCGTTGCCGCGATGACCGATGATACGCCTTTGTTCGGTGCGCTGCCCGAACTTGATTCGATGGCGGTTGCATCCTTGCTTACCGAGATGGAGGATCGGCTCGACATCATGATCGACGATGACGAGATTGATGGCGAACTGTTCGAAAGTTTCGGAACCCTTGTCGCTTTTGCAAAGGCCAAGGTAGGGGCGTGACGCTGCGCCCCGAATATCTTACTTATCGACATGATGGGCAGGATGAATATGCCCTCTGCTTCGCTGCGACTGCAGCACGGCGCATATTGATTGTTCCACCCCTTTTTGACGAGATGAACCGCGTTCGTCGCATGCTCGTTCAGTCGATGCGCCATGTTGGGGAACGGGGCGTTGGAACGATTCTGATCGACCTGCCCGGCTGCAATGAAAGTGTCGCGCCATTGCAGGTGCAAAGTCTTTCCACTTGGCGGAACGCAGTTGCCGCGGCCGCGGCCGCCTTTGGTGTCACCCATGTCGCCGCATTGCGCGGTGGGGCGTTGGTGGATCATGGTATTCCAGATTTGCCGCACTGGCGGCTTGCACCGGTCAAAGGCGGAGGTCTGCTCAAGACGATGATCCGCACACGGATCGCAGGAGACCGCGAAGCAGGCAAGACCATCAGCGAGGCAGATCTTATGGCGGCGGCGCAGACAGCGCCGATTGAACTGGCGGGTAATTGGCTGGGTTCGGAGATGGTCACCCAATTGGGCGAAGCCGAAGCAGTTAGCCTGCCGGATTGCATGGTGCGAACTCTCGGGTCGGATATTGCCGGTTCACCGCTATGGCTGCGCGTCGAACCGCAGGATGATACTGCGATGTCAGTTGCAATAGCTGACGATCTTGAAGGCTGGAGCGCCCGATGCGGCGGCTGAGCGGCTTTGACTGCGAAGGCCATTGGTGTGCCGCAACGCTTGATGCAGGTGAGCGTAACACCGGTCTTTTGATCGTGAGCGGCGGCAATGAAATCCGCAGTGGAGCGCATGCAGGGCAGGCACGTCTTTCAGACACGATCGCCAAAGCTGGCTATCCCGTTTTTCGTTATGATCGCCGCGGAATAGGCGACAGCGAAGGCGAAAATGGCGGCTTTGAAGGGGGTGCTGCCGACCTTGCAGCTGCGCTGCTGGCCTTCCGTACCCAGCAACCGCATCTGAAGCGCGTTGTCGCCTTTGGCAATTGCGACGCTGCCAGCCTATTGGCGCTGCACCACCATGGTCGGGAAATTGATCTACTGGTGCTGGCAAACCCTTGGGTAATCGAAAATGATTCCTCTGATGGCGCGAGCGTTCCGCCTGCAACCGCGATCCGCGTGCGCTATATGGCGCGATTAAGGGATCCGCGCAGCTTGATCGATCTGTTCGCAGGGCGGATAAATCTTGCCAAACTATGGCGCGGATTGCGTCGGGCGGTGCAACCCGCCAACCCGACCGCATTGGCTGGGCGGATCGCCGACAGCCTGTGCGCCAGCGATGTGCCTGTAAAGATCTTGCTAGCCAGCAAGGATATGACCGCCTGCGCCTTTGCCGAGGCATGGTTCGGCCATGCTTTTGCTGATGTGCGTTATCGCAGCAATGTCGTGTTGCGCCGGATCGATTCGGCGTCACACAGCTTTGCAGGCATTGACGAGGCCGGATGGTTGGGCGACCAGTTGCTGGAGGTGCTCGCCGATCCGGCATGATGCGCCCGCAAGAGGGAGGGAGCAGCATGCAAGGTGATACCGATTTTTCGGGCAAGCATATTCTGGTGGTGGGGGGATCCAGCGGTATTGGTAACGGTATCGCGCATGGATTTCGCGCGCGTGGCGGCAACGTACATGTCTGGGGAACTCGTCCCTCGGCATCGGATTATGATGCTGCGGAGGGATCGGATCTTTCGGGCCTGGGCTATAGCTGCGTTGATGTGGGTGAACCTGACGCGATCGAACAGGCGGCGCTGCCGTTTGGCGAATTGGATGTGCTTGTGCTGTGTCAGGGGACGGTTGTTTATCGTCGCGGCGAGTTTGAACGTCCTGGATGGGACAAGGTGATGGCGGTTAATCTGGACAGTCTGATGCACTGTGCGCGCAAATTTTATGCGCAACTTGCGGCATCGCGTGGCAGCCTGATCATCGTCAGTTCGATTTCCGGCTTGAAAGCGAATGTCGGTAACCCGGCCTATGCCGCGTCAAAGGCGGGCGCGATCAGCCTCACAAAAACATTGGGTCAGGCCTGGGCGCGTGACGGCATACGGGTCAACGGCCTGGCGCCTGGATTGGTTGAAACCAAATTGACCAAGGTGACGACCGACCATCCTGAACGGCGCGCGGCCGCGCTGGCCAACATTCCGCAAGCGCGCATGGGAACGCCCGAAGACATGGCCGGGGCCGCACTGTTTCTGGCATCCCCACTTGCAAGTTATGTCACCGGCCACACGCTGGTGGTCGATGGGGGTTTGTCGCTTTAGACGACAGTCTTGGCGAGCACCTTGTCGGTCAGCCCGCTATCCTCAACCGCGCCGACAATAACAACTTCGCCATCGCCATCGCGGCGGGCAACCAGAACGACGAATTCGTCATTGCCATGTGCGAATTCGGAGAGGCTGCGGGCGCGTGCAGCGCGCAGGCGCGGGCGTGGGTCAAGCGTGGCGGGGGCCACATGCTCTCCCCTAGCGACCTTGCGGGCACGTCGCTCGGCTTGGACAATGCCCTTGAGGCCGCCGTCATGCAGGGTGAGCAGATCGGCAAGGCCGCCGCAGGGTACAATGTTGCGATGAGCATAATCGAGCGCCGCGGCAAATTCGGTCAAGCGGGTCTTGTCATAGCCGCTGCCGAATATCAGCTTCACAATCGGTGTCATCGGCGCGCGTTCCTGCACGCTTATGTGGTTGTCGGCCAGCAAAGCGGCATATTCCTCGGGGAAGCGTTCGGCGGCGAGCGAGAAATCATAGGCCCGGCCGATGGCGCGATACAGTGCATCCCGGCTGCGCAGATCTTGTTCGCGCGCGACTACTGCACTTTTGCGGGCTATTTGTAGCCAATCGGCAAGGCTCGAATCCTCGTCCGGCTCTTTTTCATCGGTCGCGATAACGGCGGCCGCAAAATGGGAATCGAGCATAAGTTCGCCGGCCTGATCTTCCGCCTCGAAATCCGAAGCAGCGGGGCCATCTGCCCATATCGGCACATTGGTCGTGCGCAGCGGCATGGCGGCAAGCGCTGCTTCAACCTCTGCTTGCAGCGGTTTGACGATTTCTGCGGGCGCGCCCTCTTTCCAATTGATCACGCCATAGATGAAATCGATGGTGTCATCGTCGGACGAATAAGGCAGCAAGATACCGCGATACATGATGTTGACGCCGCGATCGTTGACGAATTCGGCCTCGAACCCGATGGGCGCGCGATTGGCGATGATTTGCAGATAATGGTCTGTGATCCGGGATAGCAGCGAACGGGACGGTACCTGATCGAGATAGCCAATATCGTCGGCCAGTCCGCATTCGCGGCGCAGTGCCGCGCCTAGAAACTGGATTGACGGGTTTTCGATGCCCGATGTGAAATCGAGAAGGACCGAAAAGTCCCGGAAATCGTCGACACTCCCGGGGTCGAGTTCTTCTATATTGGGGTAATTGCCTTCGCCCAGCTGGGCCGTCCAGAAATTATAGGCGCGCACCTGCATCCGTCGCTCGTCGCCAGAAACGACCGGCGGGGCCTCGATCGCAGCATCTTCCTGCTCCTCGAAGCTGGCATAGGCAGGCGCATCATATAGCCCGCCATCATGCTGATTTTCGCCTGATGGTCCAAATCCGCGTAAATTATCCATAACCCGGTCCCGTTCTAGGAGCGCACCTGTTGCAGTCAGATTCGACTATGCCTGCAGATGGTTAACATGCCGTTATCGGCGCTGACTGAGGGTTACAGTGCTTGTTCGAGGCGGAATCGCAATTTTCCTAGCGCAGCTCTCTTGATCTGGCAGATGCGCGCCCTGCCGTGCAGCCCTTGTCCCTTGTTCTGGCGTCGCCTGCACCCAGTAAAGACCGGCCGATCGACCTGCGTCAGGAAATAGAGGCGATCGAATGTGATCGCATCACCATGGCGCTCGAACTGGCCGATGGCATTGTTTCTGATGCGGCGCGGCTGTTGACGTTGAAGCGCACGACCTTGATTGAGAAGATGCGCAAATATGGCGTGCAGGTTGCGGCCTAAGCGGCTTCCCGTTTTGCCAGCACCTTGCCGATCACCTGCGCAAAGGTTTCTGCGCTCTGCGCACCGGGGACCATATACTTGCCGTCAAAGATGATGGCGGGCACGCCGCTGACATTTTCGCCGATCCAATAGCTTTGCTCGCCGCGCACTTCCTTTGCCAGCGCGTCATCGTCCAGCCATTGCGCGCACTCTGCGCGGTCAAGCCCGGTCGCCTCGGCAATGTCGAGCAGCACTGCCCGGTCGCTGACATCCTTGCCCTGCTGGAAATAAGCGGAAAACAGGGCGAGTTTGAGCTGCGTCTGCGCATGCCACCCCTTTTCGGTGCCCGCCCGCGTCAGCAATTTATGCGCGTCAAATGTGTTGCAGAGCCGCCGCGCGCCATTTTCGCCAAAGCTGAAACCAAGCTCGGCGGCTGTGGTGCGGATCCGGTCGCGTACCGCTTTGCCCTCTTCGGGGCTGCGGCCATATTTGCGCCCAATATGGGCTGCTGCATCCTCCCCCTCTGCCGGCATGTCGGGGTTGAGTTCGAACGGGTGCCAGTGAAACTCGGCCTCGACCGGTTCGGGCAAAAGGGTCAGCGCCTTTTCAACCTGCTTGTAGCCGATGATGCACCATGGGCAGACAACGTCCGAGACAATGTCGATGCGGAGCGGTTGCGTGCCAATCTCAATTCTCGGCCCAGTGGCGCATCAGCGTATGGGCGATGGCAAAGGGCGGCGGTGCGTTGAAACGGCGGCCTTCATCGCCATTCAGCGCCGCGCGAACCTCTTCCTTGCTTGCCCAGAGCGCGTCTTCCAATTCGGTATGGTCGATGACCAGATCGGTGCCCAGCGCGTCTGCGGTGCAGGCCATCATCAGTTGCGATCCGCCGAACGGCCAAGGCTGGCTGGTGACATAGCGCACGGCACCGCAGGCAACGCCCGCTTCTTCCAATATCTCGCGCCGAACCGCTTCCTCGATGCTTTCGCCTGGTTCCAGAAAGCCTGCCAGCGCCGAATAATTGCCTTGTGGCCAGGCCGCCTGCCGCCCGAGCAATGCCTTGCCTTCATGTTCGGCGATCATGATCACCACAGGGTCGGTGCGGGGGAAATGCTGCGCCTCGCACGCCGTGCATTGCCGGCCCCAGCCTGCGCGAAACACCTTGGTCGTTCCGCCGCAACGGCCGCAATAACGGTGGCTGTTGTGCCAGTCGATCAGGCTGCGCGCGGTGCCATAGATCGCTGCGTCCTCCGCCGGCAATATCGACAGCGCGCGCCAGACCGCAGGCGAACGCGGCCCGCCTGTGCCGTGGCCGCCCGCCCCTTCGACCAAAGGCACGAAATGCGGCTTGCCATCGGCAAGGCCCAGAAGGATCAGTTCGACCGAGACATCGACCTCGGCGATCGAATGCCATTTCAGGCCGCCCTCGCTTGCCACCACCGGATCAAGCCCGTCGAGCCCGAGCACCCGCGCGCGCCAATCATTCAGCGCGGCATTATAGCCTTCCAGATCGTTGCGCAGCCGGTCGGCGCGGTCGAGGGGTGAGCCTGTGAAGCCTGGGTTCATTTGCCGTCCTTAGCCCTGCAGATCCGCAACGACCCATTTGCCGAAATCTTCGTGGAAGCCATAGGCGTTGCTCGGCATATATTGCACCATGCCGGTTGCGCGCACCTTGTGGCGGGTATCGACAAAGGCAATCGTGCCCGCTGCTCCGCCCCAACCGAACACACCCTCGGTCTCGCCCTTGCCGACACGGCCGCCCGCGCCAAAGCCCGCACCGGCGGCAAAGGTGCCATCGGTGCTGACGCCTGCAGGCAGAAGATCGGTCATGCCCAGCGCGACCGCTTCGGGCGCAATCACGCGCACGCCGTCCAGTTCGCCGCCGCCAAGAAGCATTGCGAGGAAGCGGTCATAATCGCGGGTAGAGCAGACAAGGCCTGCACCACCAAAGGCAAAGGCCGGCTTGTCGAGATAGATGCTTGATGCGGCCGGATCGATCGGGATTAGCGCGCCGCCGAACACCGCATAATTGGTGGTCAACCGCTTCACCTCGCTTTGCGGTACCTGGAAATAGCTGCTGGTCATCTTCAGCGGGTCGAACAGGCGGGCCTTCAGGAAGGCGTCAAATTCCATTTCGCTGGCCACTTCGATCACCCGGCCAAGCAGGTCGAGGCTGATCGAATAGCTCCATTTCGTTCCCGGCTCTGCGATCAAGGGCAATGTGGCCAGCCGCTCGGAAAAGGTTTTGAGGTCGGGCGTCGGCGCGCCGGGTTCGAAACCGGGGATCGGTATCCGGCTGACCTGACCCGGTGTGATGCCATTGGCTATATAAGCCTTGAGCAGCGGACCCTTGGTGATGATCGAATAGCCAAGGCCCGCGGTATGCGTCAGCAGATGGCGCACCGTGATCTGTGTTTTGGCCGGTACCGAATCCAGACTTTTTGCAGGATCGATAAGAACGCGCATTTCCTTATATTCCGGCAGGAAATCCGAAATCGGCTGATCCAGAGCCATCTTGCCCTCACCGATCAGCAGCATCGCGGCCATGCCGGTGACGGGCTTTGTCATCGAATAGACACGGAACAGCGTGTCCAGATCAACCGGTGTCGTATCACCAATGGCGAGGGTTCCTGCCTTGATGACCTCGGGTGCCGCCAAGCCGCGACCAATGGCTGCGACAACCCCTGCGGCCTTCTTGCTGGCGACATAGGCATCGATCTGGCTGCGCAAGGTCGGAAATTGCTGTGCGGCAAAGCTCCAGGCTGGCGTTGGCAGCATCGCGGCAGCCGCGCCCATTCCAGCCATTGACAGGAAGGCACGGCGGCTGGGAATCAATAGATCGTTCTGGGTCTGCGGCATGATCACTCCTCAATAATCGTTTGCGTTGCTCTTGCGGCAAGGCTGCTTGCTTTGCTGAATAAGGTGGGCAAACCGGCGCTGTCCAATGAATTTACAGGCCACCATTCGCCGTCGCCCGCTATGTCGGGTGCAACAGGCGATGCCGTAACGGCAATGGATAGGGTCAGCCGGAAATGGGTAAAGACATGGACGACGCTGCCGGGCGCTAATGACCAGCGCGCGGTAAAAGGCGGCTGCGAGTCGCCATCGGCGCGGGCGCTCCACCGATCATCAGGCAGCGCGCGCATCCCGCCCAGCATGCCGTGGGGTGGCCTTCGCACCAGCCATATTTCGCGACCTTCGATACCCTGTCGCTCAATCCAATAAGCCGTCCCACGCCGTTCGGGCTTGGCCTTTTTCGGGGCCTTGCGTGGCAGTTCTTCTGCAATGCCCTGCGCGCGCGCCATGCAATGTGCCGATAGTGGGCAGATCAGGCATTGCGGCGCGCGCGGTGAACAGATGCCCGCGCCCAAATCCATCATCGCCTGCGCGAAATCGCCCGGCCGGTCGGCAGGGGCAATCCCATCGACTGCATCGCGTATGGCAGGCTTTGCAGCAGGCATGGGCGTTGTGATCGCGAACAGCCGTGACGCTACCCGCTCGACATTGGCGTCAACGACAATGGCCCGCTCGCCAAATGCGATCGCGGCGATCGCGGCGGCGGTATAGGGGCCGATGCCGGGCAGCAGGGCCAGCGCAGCGGCAGATGGCGGCAATTGCCCGCCATGGTCTGCAGCAACCGTTCGTGCGCATTTCAGCAGGTTGCGCGCGCGGCTGTAATAGCCCAGCCCAGCCCAGGCCGCCATGACGTCGGCATCTTCGGCTGACGCCAGGGCGGCAAAATCCGGCCAGCGTGATGTGAAGGCCTGGAAATAGGGGATAACGGCCGCGACTGTCGTCTGTTGCAGCATCACTTCGGAAAGCCAGACCCTATAGGGATCGGGGGCGGGTGCACCCGGCATGGCGCGCCAGGGCAAAGTCCGGGCGTGCACGTCATAATGCGCGAGCAGCGCGGCGGCGATATCCCCAGAATATTGTTGCGAGGGTTGGACTGCGACCATGCAAAATGCGATAGGCTCCTGATGCAGGAAGGCAAGCCATCCGCGCCTCCCAAAAAGGCGAAAGCGAAGTCGGCGCCGTTCGAGCGGCCGCGCGGCGGGGAGGCGCGCAGCATATCGGACTTGGTTCCCGATATCGGCCGGGCGGCCTTTCGCCGCTTCGGTTTCGTGCAAAGCTCGATCGTCAGCCGTTGGGGCGAAATTGTGGGGCCGCGCTATGCATCGGTTTCTGCGCCCGAGATGATCCGTTTTCCGGTCGGCCAAAAGGCCGGTGGCACCTTGGAACTGGTGGTCGAAAGCGGCCATGCGCCAATGCTGCAGCATGTCATTCCCGAAATCATCGAACGGGTGAACCGCTTTTTCGGATATGAGGCGGTGGTGAAGGTGAAGATGCGTCAGGGGTTGGTGCAAAAGGATGATACCAAGCCGCGCGTCACTGCCGCGCCGGTGCTGCGCGCTCCGGCAGCGGAACTGGGGGATTCCTTGCGTGAAATTGCCGACCCCGAATTGCAGGCCGTGCTGCAGAATCTGGCGAAAAGCCTTGCCAAAAGTGATGAGTGAATGCAGATGCAGCGGTCTAATTCAGAGGCAGATATGAGCCGCAAACCCTCCTTTCTTTCCCGCAAGATCCTTTTGCTCGCAGGTGCCATCGCTACTCTTGCAGGGGCGGCGCAGATCGCTGCGCAGGCCAAGCCCAACTGGCAACTCACATTTTCACTGTCGACAAAGGGCGGGCATATTGTCGGCAACCCGGCGGCGGCGAACAAGATTGTCGAATATGCAAGCTATACGTGCGGCCATTGCGCGGAATTTGAGGAAAAGGATGCGCCGCTGGTAAAGGCGCAATTGGTTGCAACCGGCAATTCCAGTTTCGAGATACGCAATCTTGTGCGCGACCCGCTGGACCTGACGGCAGCCATGCTGGCGCGTTGCGGGGGCAAGGGCCGCTTTTTCGGCAATCACAAATTGCTGATGGCAACGCAGGCGCAATGGGCAGACGGGCGCAAGCTTTCCAAGCCGACCATTGCCCTGCTTGATGCACAGAACACCATCGCCTTCATGCAGGCCGCCTATGGCGAACTGGGCCTCGACAAGATCATGGCCCAAAGGGGTATTACCCCGGTTCAGGCAAAGGCCTGTCTTTCCAACCGCCCGTCTTTCAATGCGATTATAGCGATGACAGATGAGGCGATTGATGTTCTGAAGATCAACGCCACGCCAACCTTGTTCGTCAATGGCAAGAAGATTGACGGCCATGAATTTTCCACTCTCAGACAGCTTATCAAGAATTAAAGGATCCATCTCATGCGCAGTTTGAAAATCCTGACCGCTTCTTTTGCCGCACTTGCGCTTGCATCTTGCGGCGGTGGCACCACCGGTGAAGCCCCGAAGGGAGAAGCCGTGGCCGCAGTCGCGCCGCCGGCGGGCAAGCAGTGGATCGATGTTGTCAGCAAGACGGCCGAGGGCGGCTATCTGATCGGCAACCCAGACGCGCCGGTCAAGCTGATGGAATTCGCCTCGCTCACCTGCCATGTCTGTGCGCAGTTTTCGAAGGATTCGGGCAGCGACTTTCACGACAATTTCATCAACAATGGCAAGGTGTCTTACGAATTCCGCAATTTCGTGCGTGACGAACTTGACCTGATGGCGGCGCGCATCACCCAATGCGGTGCCAATGAAGCGATGTTGCCGTTGACCGAACAGTTTATGGCTTTCCAGGAAACCTTGTTCCAGAACGCCGAGAAAATGAGCGCGGACAAGGCGCTTGAGGCCCAGCTCGCAGGCCTGAAAAATGGCGACCGTTTCTTTGCAATTGCCGATGCGTCAGGGATCGTCGAATTTTTCGCTCAGCGCGGCGTATCGCGGGATCAGTCGCGCGCCTGCCTTTCGGATACGCCCGCCATGCAGAAACTGGCGGACCAGACTGCCGAATATGGCACAAAATATTCGGTGCAGGGCACCCCGACCTTCTATCTCAATGGCGTGAAGCTTGATGTCACCGCTTGGGCACAGGTGAAGGGCAAGCTGCAGGAAGCGGGCGCACGCTAGGCCATATGGCTGGCCGCGTCGGGGGACGGAATGCGGATCAAGAGGCTCAAACTCACAGGCTTTAAAAGCTTTGTCGAGCCGACTGAGCTGCATATCGAGGCTGGGCTGACCGGCGTGGTCGGCCCCAATGGCTGCGGCAAATCGAACCTGCTTGAGGCTTTGCGCTGGGTGATGGGCGAAAATTCGCCCAAATCGATGCGCGGCGGCGGCATGGAAGACGTGATCTTCGCCGGCACCGCGCAGCGCCCCGCGCGTGATTTTGCCGAGGTCACCCTGCTCGCGGAACATGATGCGCAGGAAGATATTCCCGGCGTTATCGCCAATGACGAGGATGGCGAGCTTGAGGTTGTCCGCCGGATCGAGCGCGGCGCCGGCAGTGCCTATCGTGCCAATGGCCGCGATGTGCGCGCAAAGGATATCGCGCTGATCTTTGCCGATGCGGCAACTGGTGCGCATAGCCCGGCGCTTGTCAGCCAGGGCCGGATTGGTGCGATCATCGCTGCCAAGCCGCAGGAACGGCGGATGATGCTCGAAGAGGCAGCAGGGATTTCGGGCCTGCATGTCCGCCGCAAGGATGCCGAGCAGAAATTGCGCGCGGCCGAATCCAACCTCAATCGTCTTGCGACCATATTGGGTGATATGGACGCGCGGGGGCAGGCGCTGAAGCGGCAGGCGCGGCAGGCCGAACGTTATCGCAAACTGTCGGGCGAGATACAGCAAGCAGAGGCGCGCCTCATCTTCGTGCGCTGGCAAGAGGCGAAGGTCGCAGCAGAGGCGGCGCGCGCCGAGGCGGATGTGGCTGGCAAGGCCGTCGAAGCGGCATCGGCCCGCCAGCGCGAATTTTCCGAACGCCAGCAGCAGGCAGTCCGCAAACTGGCAGATGATCGCGCCGCAGCCATGGCGGCCCGCGATGCGGCCAGCGACCTGTCCAACCGGCTGGTGCAGTTGTCGGGCGAGCGCGACCGGCTGACGCAGCGGCAGGCCGACCTTTCGACACAGGCGCAGCGCATTGAGGAAGACGGCGCGCGCGAAGGCAAGTTGACGCATGATGCGGCAGAGGCGCTGGCCCGCTTGCAAGCCGAGGCTGTCATCCTTGGCGAGGCGATCAAGGCGACCGAAGAGCAGCGCCCCCGGCTTTCACGCGCACTGGACGATGGCGAGCGCGCCGTCCGCGAGGCCGAGGTGAAGCTTGCCAAGGCAGGCGCTGAACAGGCACGTGCCGAGGCCGAACTGCGCGTGGCCGAGGCCGCACTTGCCAGCGCCCGGGCGCGGGTCGATCGTGCGGAACGGGAAAACGCCCGGATCAATGCCGAGCGTGAAGCGCTGGGCGATGAGGCAGAGCTGGCTGCCGCTCGCGAGGCCGCCCGTGCCGAGGCGGAGCGGTTACAGTCGGCCATTGCTATACAGGCTGGCGCCATCGAAGCGGCCGAAGCCCAGAGGGCGACATTGGTTGCACAGCGCGATGCGGCGCAAAGTGCACTTGCCAGTGCCAAGGCCGAATTGGCCGCACTGATCAGCGAGCGCAATGCGCTGGAACGCGCCATTCAGAAAAGCGGTGCGAGCCGTGCGATCGACCGGATCAAGGTTAAGCCCGGCTATGAACGTGCGCTGGCCGCGGCACTGGGCGATGATCTGAATGCAGCGATAGGCGGCGATGCAGGGCGGCGGTGGAAGGGCTTTACCGCAGCGCCGCCGCAGCTGTCGGGCGAGCGTCTGGCCGATGTGGTGGAGGCGCCTGCCGAACTGGCGCTGCGCCTTGCGATGGTGCGGGTCGTCGATACTGACGATGGTGCCCTTCTCGCTATTGGTGAGCGGCTGGTGACCCGCGATGGCAAGCTGCGTCGCTGGGATGGCTTTGTCGCCGAGGATGATGGCGCCGCGGCCGCCGAACAGCTGGAACGTGCAAACCGGATTGCGGCACTGGACGAGGCGCTGCCGATTGCAGAGACCAAGGTTGCGGACGAGGCGGCAGAGCTTGAAAGCCTGACCGCGCAGATCGGCGCGGCGCAGGATGAGGCCCGTCGGCTGGCCGCAGAACAGGCGGGCAGCGAGGCGGCGCTGCGCCAGGCGCTGCGCGATGCAGACCGGGCGGAGGATGCGCTTGTCCGCGCCCAACAGGCGGCTACGGCGCTTGCCGAGCGCGGCCAAGCCGTGGCGCAAGAGGCCGAACAGGCGCGACTCGAATTTGAGTCGGCGCAAAAATCGCGTGCCGATCTACCCGACGGGGAGCAGCAACGGGCGCTTGTCGCGGCATTGACTGGCGAGAGCGAAACCTTGCGCCAATTGTTCATTCGCGCGCAGGCCGATCTATCATCGCTCGACCAGAAAATCGGGCAAGATCGCGAACGGCGCGCTGTCGCGCAGGCAGAAATCCGCAGCTGGCAGGAACGGGCGGGCGAAGCCGAACGGCGTATTGCCGAGATGAACAAGCGCAGCGCGGAGATTGCGGCAGAACGCGATGCGATTACAGGCCGGCCGGAAGCGATTGCGGCGCAGCTGGTTGAACTGGAACGCGATAAGGCGGAACTGGGCGCAAAACTGGCGGCGTTGCAGGCGGCCGAACAGGCGAGTGATGCAGTACTCAAATCGCTTGAGGGCGATCTGGCCGCCGCTGCCGAAGCGGTGTCGACAGCGCGTGAGCAGCGCGCGGGTGCCGAAGCCCGGGCAGAAAATCAGGATGCCCGCCGCCGCGAGATGGCAGGGATTTCGGGCGAGCGTTTTGAATGCCCACCGCCACTTCTTCCCGAAAAACATGGCTTTGACGAAGAGGAATTAGGTGCAGCCGGCGAAGAATCGGCGCGGCTGGAACGGTTGCAGCTGGATCGCGAACGGATCGGCCCTGTCAATTTGATCGCGGCAGATGAACTCACAGAATTGGAGAATGAGGTCGCGAAGGGCCAAGCCGAAAGTGAGGAACTGACGCAGGCGATTAACCGCTTGCGCGGATCGATCGGCAGCCTCAATCGCGAAGGGCGCACCCGCTTGCTGACGGCATTTGAAGCCGTT
>JAJTFR010000014.1:16541-21541 GCA_021298455.1 Sphingomonadales bacterium
CGCATCTGGCGTTGATCGACAGCGACGATCCGCTTGAGGCCGGCCTTGAAATCTTTGCGCAGCCGCCGGGGAAAAGGCTGCAATCGCTGACCTTGCTGTCGGGCGGCGAACAGGCGCTGACCGCGGTGGCGTTGATCTTTGCGCTCTTCCTGACGAACCCTGCGCCGATCTGCGTTCTCGACGAAGTCGATGCCCCGCTGGACGATGCCAATATCGAGCGCTTCTGCGACCTGCTCGACGCGATGACGCGCGAGACCGATACCCGCTATCTGATCGTCACCCACAATGCGGTGACGATGAGCCGCATGCACCGCCTGTTCGGCGTGACGATGGTCGAACAGGGCGTGTCGCGCCTTGTCAGCGTCGATCTGGGTGGCGCGGAACAGCTACTCGCGGCGGAATAGGCCTCACCCCATCGGGTAGAGTATTTCCCGCGTCACCTTGTGGATCGCCTTCATCACATCGTCGGGCAGAATAAGGTCGGTCGCGGCGAAGATTTCTGCGCATTGTTCCACGCTGCTGACGCCGACGATTGTTGAGGCGACGAAATCATGCTGTTTTGACCAAGCGGTCGCCAGCGTCACCGGCGACATTCCGGCCTGCTTTGCGATGTCGAGAATGCGCGCGGTGGATTCGAGCGCACGCGGCCCGGCAAAGCGTTTGGCCATCGCCGCCTGCCGTGCATCGGCCATATCCATATAGCGGGTGAAGCGGGCACCATCGGGGCGTGCGCCATCCTGATATTTGCCCGAAAGCACCCCGCCTGCGAGCGGCGAATAGGGGATCAGGCTGACGCCTTCCTCGCGGCATACCTGCGCCAGTTCATCCTCAAAACGGCGGTTGTTGATCGAGAAGTTATTCTGGATCGTCTGGTAACGCGCTGCGCCAAGCCGTTCGGACGCCGCGATCGATTTCATCAGCCCCCAACTTGTCTCGTTTGAACAGCCAAGAATGCGCACCTTGCCGGCATGGACCAGCTCGTCGAGCACCTCCATCGTTTCTTCATAAGCCGTGCCATGGTCGGGCCAATGCGTCTGGTAGAGATCGATATAGTCGGTTTGCAGGCGGCGCAGGCTTTCTTCTACGGCGACAATGATATTGTGCCGGTCAAGCGCGGTCATCCCGCCACGCTTCGGCGATTTGAACCAGACATGGCTCGGCCCTGAAACTTTGGTCGCAAGGATGATCGAGTCGCGATTTTTGCCCTTCAGCCAACGGCCGACAATATCTTCGGTGCGGCCTACCCATTTGACATCGGGGGGCACGGGATAGCCTTCGGCGGTGTCGAAAAAATTGATCCCTGCATCAAGGCTCATGTCGAGCACGCGGTGCGCGGTCGCCTCGTCTGCCTGCGACCCGAAGGTCATTGTGCCCATGCAGATGTCGGAAACGACGATCGCGCTTTTGCCCAGCCGGCGATGTCCCATAAATTCTCTCCCTTAACTTGTAACGCCGACAACGAGGCAGGCGAGCGCGACCAGCAGCCCGGTGACCTTGTTCGCGCGGAAATGCGCGAGCGCATTGCTGCCATCCTTTTTCAGGGTAACCACCTGCAGCGCAAGGTGTAAAAATGCGGGCAGCAATGCAATCAATGCCTGTCCTTGCGGCCGCACCTGCCAGATTGCCATGCCCCAGCCGGTAATTGCGAGCAGATAGCAAAGGGCAACCCCGCCCCTGATCTGTGCCCCCATGCGCAGCGCGCTGGAACGGATGCCGACCAGCGCATCATCTTCGCGGTCTTGCATCGCATAAATTGTATCATAGCCGACGACCCAGAAGATCGTGCCGGCATAAAGCCAGAGCATCGCGCTATCGGCGCGCCCCGTGACTGCGACCCAGGCGACCAGCGCGCCCCAACTGAACACCAGCCCCAGCCAAAGTTGCGGCCACCAGGTGATGCGCTTCATAAAAGGGTATGCGGCGACCAATGCGAGGCTGCAAAGGGCAACAAAGATTGCCTCGATCCGCAATTGCACGAGCACCAGCAAGCCGATGCCACAGAGCAGCAACAGCCATGCCCACGCCGCTTTCAGGCTGACCGCCCCGCTGGCCAGCGGACGGCTCGCCGTACGGGCGACTTTGGCGTCAAGATCACGGTCGACAATATCATTATACACGCATCCGGCCCCGCGCATCGCGATCGCGCCGATCAGCATCCAGAGCGCCAAATGCCAGTGGCTGAATGCGCCGCCCGCCAAGGTCAGCCCGAAAATACAGGGCCAGAAAAGCAGCCACCAGCCAATCGGCCGGTCGAACCGGGCCAAAAGCGCAAAGGGCCGCAGGCTTGCCGGAAGCAGGCGGACAAGGCCTTGAATTTCCGTATCGGGAGGGGTGGTTGTGACGGTCACGGCCATCCTTTAAGGCGAAATTCTTGCTCGACACAACAACAGCCTTTTGTCATCCCCGCGAAAGCGGGGGCGACGGTCGGTAGCTTGGTTTAAACCGGCAATTCAGACCATGGATCTCCGATCAAGTCGGGATGACATAGGAATGGCGTTTTAACATCATGGTGCAAACCCCCGCTTTTCCGCCGCATTCGACCCCGCGTCTGTTTGTTGACGAGGCCCTGGCCGAGGGCCGCGAATTGCGCATTGACGGCGGGCAGGCGCATTATCTGATCAATGTGATGCGGCTTAAGGCCGGTGATCCGGTCAAGCTGTTCGACGACCGGACAGGCGAATATCTGGCCACCATCAGCGGTGTCGGAAAGCGCGATCTGGCCATGACCGTCGAGGCGAAATTGCGCGGTCGCGAAGCGGCGCCCGATCTCTGGCTTTGCCAGGCACTGGTGAAAAAGGACCGGCTCGACTGGATTGCGGAAAAGGCGTGCGAACTGGGCATTGCCCGGTTTCAGCCTGTGCTCACCGCGCGCTGCGTCGTCGACAAGGTCAAGGAAGATCGCCTGCGGTCGCAGATGATTGAGGCAGCGGAGCAATGCGAGCGTACGGCCTTGCCTGAAATTGGCGACCTTGCGAAATTGGATGCTTTGTTGCGGGCATGGCCGGCAGACCGCAGCCTGCTATTCTGCGATGAACGGGGCGGCGACGATATTCTGCCGCTTTTGCAATCGGGCGGGCATGGCAAGGCAGCGATTCTGATCGGTCCCGAAGGCGGCTTTACCGATGCCGAAAATGCGGCGATCCGGGCGCATCCGGCAGCGGTTCCGGTTTCGCTCGGTCCAAACATCCTGCGCGCCGATACCGCTGCAGTTGCGGCGGTTTCGGTCTGGATGGCGGCACTGCGCCCCGCCGGTTGAGCGCTGCAATACGCAGTTTTTACAATTAAGCGGCGATCGCGGTTAACCAATTGTCATCGCACTTCGGTTATCCTGCCATCCATGGACCAGACATCAGAGCACGGGATTTCCCGCCTGCCGGCCCTGCGCCTTGCTTCGCACATGCTGCGAAGTGCGCGCGGCTGGGCTGCGCTGTTTCTGTTCGGCTTTGCCTTTCCCGCCCATGCACAGGTTGCCTGTTCGGCGACCAACCAGTTCCAATATAGCTTTGCCGCCCAGCCGGCGGCAGCGCTCAGCTACACCACGACCTATAACTGGACGGCAACCAACGGCCTTGGTGGCACGCAACCTTTCACGCTGAGCTTTTTCACCAACGGTCTGAGTTCGAATATGGTCGCCGGCCTGTCCATGCCGCGGATCGATCCGCTGGTGAATGATGGCATACCAGCAACGGCAAACAATCTGGTGATCGGCGGCGTGCTGACGGCCCGCACTACGAACATCACCAGCAATGTTTCGGTGATGCGGGCGACCTTTACCTTTCCGGTCGATATTCGAGAGTTCACCATGCAGGTGAATGACGTCGACTTTACCTCCAACCAGTTTCGCGACTGGATCAACATTCGCGGCATCAACGGGGCGAATGTCCATAATCCGACAATCACAACGCCCTTTGGAACCAACAATGTGGGCGGTGCGACGTCCAATGCCAGTTCGTCGGTGCAACTGGGTGCCGTCACGACTCCACTTGTCGTCGCGGCAGCAGAAGGCATTGGTAATGCGGCATCAGGGAATAATGCTACTACCGGTACCATGACCGCGACCTTTGCCCAGCCGGTGCGCACGGTGGTGATCAGCTATGGCAACAGCAACCAGTCGCCGGGCGGCACCGCTGTCGGGCAGCAGGCTTATGGTATCCAGTGGATCCGTTTCTGTCCGATGCCGAATTTGACCGTCAGCAAGACGTCGGCCACCGTGGCCACCACCGGGGTTGAAAAATTCAGCGTGCCGGGGGCTTTTGTCGATTATACCATCACCGTAACCAATAGTGGCGGCAGCACGCTTGACCTGAATTCGGCGGTGATTGGGGATATCTTGCCGCCTGATGTTACCTATTTCCATGGCGACATCGATCCTGTTGCTGCGGGGGTGCAGACCTTTGTCTTCACGCCCGGTACCAGCGGGCTGTCCATGGCGGCCGGCAATGTGACCTATAGCAACAATGGCGGGTCGACCTATGCCTATGCCCCGACGAGCGGGCTTGACCCCCTTGTCGATGCGCTGCGCTTTAGCCCGACCGGAACGATGGCGGCCAATTCATCCTTTACCTTGCGTTTCCGCACGATGATCAACTGATCCACAGACCCATTCCCGTAGCAAAAATGCTGGCAAAGCGGGGGTGTGGCCCGTAAAGGCGCGGCATGAGCACGAAAACAGTTTCGAATCGCAACGATCCTGTCATTGACAGCCGCGACCAATTGATTGCGGCAATGGCGAAGGGTGAAAAGCCCGAGGATCGCTGGCGGATCGGCACCGAGCATGAAAAATTCGTCTATTGCCGCAAGGATCACCATGCGCCGTCCTATGACGAACCTGGTGGCATTCGTGATCTATTAATGGCGCTCACCGAATTTGGCTGGGAACCGATTTACGAAGGCGACAATGTCATTGCCATGGGCGGCGATGACGGCACTGTCAGCCTTGAACCTGCGGGGCAGCTTGAACTGTCGGGCGCGCCACTTGAAAATCTGCACCAGACCTGTGC
>JAJTFR010000015.1:0-2517 GCA_021298455.1 Sphingomonadales bacterium
CAGCGAACTTTAGAAGGCATGTAATCCTTTATGGGTATTCGCTGTATTTCCAATGGCATAAATTGTTGGAATTTGTATAGTTTGATTACGTGCCACATTATCAGAAATGATTAATGTCGCCGTTTTGAGTAAAAGGCAGGGCTGATCTGGAACAGTTGGGTGTTTTGACGGGAACAACCTGATCGGTAACATGCTCGTGAATTTGGGGTCGCCTTTGACTGGTTATTCAGAAAGGGCGAAGATGCTAAAAACTGTTCATATTTCCTTGTTGGGAAAAAACGAAATAGCACGCGAGGGGCTTCGCAAGATTCTCTCGAGTGAAAACTTCATTATCAAAAATTCGCTGAGCGATGCGGCTATAATGAGCCAGCTGGCAAGTAAGGCACCGGATAATGCCGATGCCCATGTGGTGGTGATCGATTACAGTTCAATCGAGGAAAGCTTGGAAGCTTGCCGGTTACTCACTGCGCGCCCCTGTGATGCAAGGCTCGTTCTGCTCGCAGAGAAATATGAATTCGAAAATGTTGCGCTGGCCTTCCAAATTGGTGTCGACGCGGTCATCATCAAGGAAATCTCTTGCGAACCCCTGATTGAATCGATCAGTCTGGTCGCACTCGGCGAGAAAGTTTTCCCGTCACAATTGGCCGATGATCTCGGAAGCTGTGTGCCTTCATCCGAAACTGGCGACTGGCGTGGCAGCGCCTCCGATGCCGGTCTGTCGGCGCGCGAAATCGATATATTGGAAAGCATCATGGGCGGCATGGCGAACAAAGTAATCGCCCGCAAATTCGATATCTGCGAAGCAACCGTGAAGGTTCATGTAAAAGCGATCCTGCGCAAGCTGGGCGTCGAGAACCGCACACAGGCGGCGACTTGGGCAGTCAAGCACAGTGTCTCTGCACCCATGCAGTCTGCCGGCGCGGCCACACTTCCTATGTTGGCCGAAATTCGCCCATCACCCAGTTACGGTCAGGCAGCCTGACACAGGTTGCAGCAACCATAGTTCAAAACAAATGCCCCCGTCGGCCAGAATGCAGACGGGGGCAAACTTGTTTCAGAATCAAGGCGACCGGCAGGTTTTCGACAGGTCAGCGCTCGTTCAGCGCTTCGGAGCGAGCACGGATCAGCGGCTTCAGCAAATAGCTCAAAATAGTCTTCTTGCCGGTGACGATCTCGACATCGCAGATCATGCCCGGGCTAATCGGTAACCGGCGCGCGCCACTGGCAAGGTAGGAGCGATCGGTCTGCACGACGACGCTGAAATAACTTTCCTTGGCAGCCTCGTCATAAATGCTGTCAGCAGAAATCTGTACAACCTTGCCGGAGAGCCCGCCATAGACCGCGAAGTCATAAGCGGTGACCTTGACGTTCGCTCGGTCATTCACCTTGATGAAGGCAATATCCTTTGGCGAAACGCGGGCTTCGACCAGCAGTTTATCGCCAAGCGGCACCACCTGCATGATCTTCTGGCCAGCCTGCAGAAAACCCCCGACAGTGGTAACCTGCACATCATTGACGATGCCGTTAACCGGCGAGCGTATCTCGCTGCGCTGCAATCGGCCCGCTGCACCGCGCAGCGATTCGCTGTTCACAGCCATCTTGGCGACCAATTGGCTCCGCTCGTTCAAGGCTTCCTGCCGGAATTGCAGACCTGCCTCGGACGATTGCGCCTGGGCTTCACTAATCCCTGCCTGCGCGCGTGACACCGCCTGCTGCGCTGCTGCCAATTTTCCGCGCAGTTCAGTCGCCTCGCGCTGTGCGTTCATCAACTCGGTCTTGGGGACAATTGACTGGGCCGCAAGCGGCTCGATCATGCTGACCTGTTCCTGCGCGATTTTCAGGCTCGACTGCAGCGAGGCAACGGTTGCCTGCGCCTCGCCATAGTCGCGGCGGCGCTGTTCGATCGCAGCACTCAGTGCCGCCTGCCGGCTACGCTGTGCCGCCGCGCGAACAGACTGGAGCGCAGCCTCTTCGCTGCAGGCCGCTGTCGGGTTGGTGGCGCAATCCGCGTTCCCCATGCCGCCCGTGCCCTCGCGCGCGAGCCGTGCAGCCCGTGCCTCTAATGAACGATTTTCCGCCTCTATCTGGCCGAGTTGCGCAGACGATTCGGTATCGTCGAGCCGTACCAGCAATTGCCCCTTGCGCACCGCTTGCCCAGGTCGAACGACAATATCGCGGATGGTTGCCGGCTCGGCAGACTGGACGATCTGGGCTTTGCTTGACGGGATCACCCTGCCCTGCCCCCGCGTCACCTCATCCACACGGGCGAAGCTCGCCCAACTGACAAAGACGAACATGGCAACGCCCGATGCAAGGATGATACGCCGCGCACCGATATAAGGTTTCGTCCGGATCATGAGCCGCCTCCTTTTTCTGGAATTTCAAACGCGCCAGCCTGCTGCCGGGCAATTGCACGGGATGAATGATATGTGTCTTCGGGTTCAGGGATCGACGCAGCCCAGCCCTTTGAGATGTCGAGGCGCCCGCCCACATCATTGTCGGCGCGACTTTCCGGCA
>JAJTFR010000015.1:2598-24476 GCA_021298455.1 Sphingomonadales bacterium
CTCGGCTTCATATTCAACAACAGACGCGCCAGTTGCTCCCTTCGCCGAAAGGAACGCACGCGGAAGAATATGAGGGATCGCCTCATTCCCCGAATACAAACCGGAAAAGGCGGACGGCATCCCCCATTTGCCGGGCCAGCGGTAGAATATATGCGCCCCGATCTTGCTGATCTTGGCAAGTTTGGGCGCCCAGTAAGGCGACACATAATTGGCATGATAATGGGTCGCGAGGCCGACCGAGCGTTCCACATATCCGGCGAGGGCCGCTGCGGCAACTTCCTCCGCCTCACGCCAGGCCGCTGCACTTGGCTTGCGTTTCAACGATCCGTCGCATGTGAAACTGAACTGGCAGACCGGGCGATTGACGCCTTCATAGACAACCCCGCACACCGATTTGGGGAAGGCCGAATGGCGCATCCTGTTCAAAACCACTTGCGCGACGGCACGGCGGCCTTGGAGTGGCTCATAAGCCGCCTCATAATAGACTGCCTGTGTCAGGCAGCGCAGCGCGGTCAGCCCGGTGCCGCTTTCAAGGCTGAGCGCGCGAAACGGCTTGGCCCCGACGGCCGGCACTTCGACAAAGGGGATGGCCTCATTGCGTTCTTGCGCCTCGTCAGCAGAGAGATCTGCGAACTGATTGGGGCTTTCGGTCAACCTTACAAGCTGCGCAATTTCCCGGTCTGAATAGGCGGACGGAGGAACGGGCTCCGCCAGAAATGTGTCTTCGGCACCCACAAGTTTCAAGAAATGTGCCCATAGCGTTTCCGATGTCAGCATTGTCACCAGCACAAAAATCATGGCCAGTTTCCGGACAGTCCGGCCACCGAAGATCGCAAGGCCCAAAGGCCGGCTGACGGGAAGCGCGGCCGCCGTCATGACAGACCGGCTTTGGCAAGAATCTGGTCGCGTGGGCCGTCGGCGACAATACGCCCCTTATCCATCACGATCAGCCGGTCGACCAGTTCGAGCACCGCCATGCGATGCGTCGCAATGATCAGCGTTTGTTGCGGTGCAAGCGAACCGCGCAAATGATCGACAAAATGCTTCTCGCTATGGCTGTCCATGGCGCCGGTGGGTTCATCAAGGAACAGCAGCTGCGCAGGCTCAACCAGCGCCCGGGCAAGCACCAGAAAACTGCGCTGCCCGCCCGAAAGCCGCGATCCGCGTTCACCAATGTGGAAATCGAAACCGTTCGCATCCTTGCCCAGAAATGCACCCACGCCGGATTGTTCGATCGCCAGGGCAATCTCGCCGTCGCCGGCATTTTCGGAACCGATCAGCAGGTTTTCGCGGATCGTGCCGCTGAACAACTCGGCATCCTGCCCGACAAAGCGCAACTGGGCGCGCATGTCGTGCGGCTGATGCTGGCGGCTGTCGAGGCCATCAATCCTGTAGCTGCCTGCGGTCGGTTCATAAAGGCCGCATATCAGTCGGCCGAGCGTCGATTTGCCCGAGGCGACACGGCCGATGATGCCGATGCGCTCTCCAGGCGCAATCATCAGAGAAATCTCGCTGAGCGACTCCCCACCAGCTTCAGGATAGGCGAAGCCAACATGGTCTAGCTGCATATGGCCTTGCCCGATCGTATGCACGATCGAGTGGCTACCCTTGTCGCGCTCATCGGCCTGATCCATCAATGTCTGAAGGCTTCCAAGGGTGACAAAGGCCTGCCGGCCGCGTGTCATGAGGAAGGCGAGCTGCCCTACAGGCGCAAGCGAACGGCTGGCCAGCATGACAATGGCGATGATTGCACCCATCGAAATGCTGCCGGCACTGAAAAGGTAAAAACCGCCGATAACCAACGCCACATTGGTGCCCTGCTGGCACAGAGTGGCAAGGTTCACAGCCTTGGCTGTAAGCCCGCGCAACTCTTCCTGCGTATGTGCATTCGAAGCCGAATAGCGCCGCCACTTGCCGAGCATGCGCCCCTCTGCACGGCACGCCTTCACGGTTTCGAGACTGCCAATCGCCTCGAACAGCGTCGTCTGCAAAAGGCTCGCGTCTACTTGCGCATCGGCGATCGAATCGCCCATCTTGCGCTGTAGAACCCAGCCCGCAGCAAACATCACCGCCATTGCAACGACCGGAATAAGCGCGAGCCAGCCGCCGAGAAACGCAATCAGCGCAACAAAAACGAACAAGAAAAATATGTCGGTGATGAGAACGACTGTGGTCGACGTGAAAAAATCGCGTACCTGTTCATATTCGGTCACGCGCCGCGCAAGTGCCCCAGTGCTCCCGCGCTGGGTCGCCAGCGGCAGGTTCAGCACCTTGTCGAGCAGCCTTTGCGACAGGCGCGCATCGACCGCGCGTCCGACTTCGTCGATCAGGCTGGTGCGTGCAAGCCGCAGACTATACTCAACCGAAATGGCAAATGCGACGCCCAGCGCCATCACCCAAAGGCTGGTTACCGCCTTGTTCGGGATGATCCGATCATAGACGTTCATCGTGAACAACGGCAATGCGAAGGCGACCATGTTGATCAGCAGCGACGCGAGCACAATATATTTGACCTGATCGCGTTCCTTCCAAACCTCGCTCCAGAACCAGTGATTTTTGTGGGCCAGATCCCAGGGCCGCTCGCGCGCCATTTCACGCGTAGGGTCATTTCGGATGATCAACGTCGCTCCTGGCGCCATTCCCTCGATACGCTGGCGCGGCATCGCAACATTCATCGCTGTTCCGGGCAGCCAAATTGTCCAGTTGTCGTCGTCCACCGCGTTGAGCAGGACCGGCCGCCCGTTGCCCAGCACAAGCAGCGCCGGGACATCATGCCGGTTCCAGTCACTGACCGGGCGATTGGTAAGTTCACAGCGCAGGCAAGTTCCGCGACACAGGCGAGCAGTTCATCATCCTGTGGCACATGCGCGTTCCAGACATCAAAATCGAGTGCGGGGTCAGGCCCGGCCCAGCCCCGCGCTTGCGGTTTCCGGCCGGGCGCGGTCATTTCGGTTCCCGCATAGACGGGCTGTCGGTCAGCGGCGCATTATCCACCTTGAACCGTGTTCGCGCACTGGCCTGAGCAGCGCTGGGCGGATTGACCTGCATCGCCTGCAACAAACCGTCCAATGCAGCGAGCACTTTGAACTCGGCGAAAAACTGCGCGAAACGGGCAGTTTCAGCACGCACCTGCACATTGTAACGGGTGTTCTGGGCATCAAGCACGTCGAGCAGCGAGCGGCGGCCGACATTGAACTGCGCGCGATATGAACGCAGCAATTCATCAGAAATTTGTGCCTGCTGATCCAGTTCCTTCACCAGCTTGCCCTGCGCATCCCACGCATTCCAAGAAACCCGCACATCTTCCTCTGCCTCGCGCGTCATCTGGTCGAGACGGAAACGGGCTTCGCGCTCGCGTCGGTACATCTCCTGGATTTTTGCGCGCTTTAAACCGCCATTGAAAACATCCCAGCGAACGACAAGGCCAGCCTGAAGGTCGTTGGTTTCGCCACGGAAACCATCGATATCGTCCCCGACGCGGGCGCTGCCTTCGAATGACATGGTCGGTTGCGAATCCGCTTTGGCTTTCGCAACCATTGCATAGGCTGCATCGACATCGGCACGTGCCTCGCGCACGCGCGGATTCTGCTCGCGACTGCGGGCAATCGAATCTTCAAGGCTGGGAGGAATATTGTCCGCCAGCGACGGCGGCAGCGTTGCGCCATCGACCAGTTCCATGCCGGTCAATGTGCGGAAAGAGGCGGAGGTATTGACCATATCTTGGTTCGCCTCAATCAACCGTGTACGTGCGGACTGCAGCCGCTCCTCGGCCTGTTGCTGGTCGGCGACGCTGATCGAACCTTTGGCAACACCCTGTTTCAGATCATCGACCAGCTTGGAATGGAAGGCGATATTGTCCTCCGACGCAGCCACGATCCGTTGCTGCAACAGGAAATCAAGATATTGGCGAGAAACCTGCAGGGCGACAAATTGCGCTCGTTCCTCCACCCGAAAGGCGGCGCCATCGGTTCGCGAGGCCTGATATTTCAGTTCGCTACGCCGGCTTCCCCCATCATAGATGATTTGCTGGACGCGCAGGCCCGCCTCCATCGGATAGAGTTCCTGATCGGCAATATTCAGGGAACGGCGCGTTGCATTTTCAAGCCGGCGGACCCCAGCCGAGCCTTCGACCGAAATTTGCGGATAGAAAAGACCCTGCGCCTGTTCGCGCTCAAATTCGATGGCATCCTTATTTTCGACCGCTTGGTTGATTTCAGGGTGCGTTTGCATTGCTGCTTCGACGGCAGCCTTGAGGTCGATCTGTTCGCTGCGGGCCTGCCGCGGGGCCACGATGAGTGCGGTGGCGATCAGCAACGCATGGCGAAATGTCAGTCTCTGCATAGTCTTTCCCCTTTTTTCTTACCCCGCCCACGGGTGTGAAGGACGAGGCCGGTTTTATTCAGGCGTGGCCGGTCGCTGCGGAATGCTCCATCTGCGCAGCAATCTGGACCTGCATGAATTCAGGAATGAAAAGCGTTGGCGAGGTCATCGCCATCTCGCCAAGCGCTTGGTTGTCGAGCAACGGCGTCAACGGTTCAGAAAGTTGCTGAGGCCCGAGCAGGGCATCCAAATCGACCATCTGCCCTTCCAGCGCATTGGTGACAATTGCACCGATGGGTTCGACCGGAAGGCTGGCCTTGGCATCAACGGCACGCATTAGCGATTGATCAGCCGGCGCCGCAAATGGACTGGTCAGATCGGTGACCAGTGTTGCCGGGGCTAAGTGGGGTTCGACGCGTTCGACCATCGAAACGGGCTCGCGGATCATGTCCTCGAACCGGTCTTCGGGCACGGCCGAAGCCATTTGGTCAGCAAGATGGCTAGAAGGTTCAGTACCGATGGTGTCGCGCATCTCGGATACGATCAGATAGTCGCCCAGCCAAAGCTCCTCGCCATCACCGCCGGACATCGACATGAAGGGATCGGCTTCGACGGCTTCAATCGCTTGTGCAACCCCGATCACCGATATGTCAGAAGGCGGCGCTTGTTCGACATCTGCCGCCGCAAGCGGCAATGCCGCAACCAACCCCGCTGCGACGAGCGCTGCCGACATGGCGGTGCTGCCAGACAGCAGCGCGCGCTGCGCATCATTTGCGAAATTCGTCGCAAAGGCTGCGTCGGCCAGACGGGCGGTGCTGCCATCGCTGCGCAGATACAGCGCCTCACCGCGCACGATCACCTGTCCTTCGGCGGTCACATAACCGCGGCTGTCTGAAACAAGCCCGATGCTGACAATGCCAGCCTCCGTCAGCGTTTGCAGCTCGCCCGGATCGGTTACGCCATTGCCATTGGCATCGCGCCACACGCCGAAACTGGAAAATTCGGCATCGGAGCCGTTGAACTGGCCGTCGCCATTGCTGTCATAATTTGCTGCAAGGCCTTGCAGGTCGGTTAGACCTTTCTCGGCAAAGACCAGCTCGCTGCCCTCATTGATCCGGCCATCGCCGTTGCGATCAAGCACAAGCAAACCGTCATCGGGGCCGACCCAGGCAGTCAATTCCGCGTGGCCATCGCCGTCATAATCAAAGCGCACACCGGCGGCGCTCGAGACAAACTCGACCCCGTCGCCATCGAGGTCGAGAACCACTGGCGGCGCTACTGCGGTGATCGTTACCGACAGTGCTGCACTTGCCTGGTCGCCATCAGCATCGACGATGCTATAGTTGAAAACCTCCGTCGCGGTGACCGTGATCGGACTTGGCGGCTGATAGCTATACTGTCCGGTCGCGAAATTGAGGGTCAATGCGCCACCCATCGGCGTCAGGATATTGGAGAGCGTCGTGCCCGAAATCGTGCCGCTGCTGGACAGAGAAATCGTCGATCCACCATCCCATATATAGGTCACCGCGCCGATTGTGATCGACAGCAGTCGTCCGCCATCGGCACCGTAGAGATCATTCGCGTCAAGGTCGCCGCCGACCTGCGTCGGCACCACCACCGCGATCAGCGTTGCGACCAGCGCGCTGAAGCTGTTGACCAATATGGGAACATTGTCGGGTGCGCTGTTAACATCGACATCGGCCAGCCTTTGCAGGTTCAGCGGCTGCAGCGGGTTGTTGTCGACACCGATTACGGTGACATTGACATTGTTACCATCAACAAAGCTGTTCCAGGCAGTTGCGGTCGCGTTGAGCAACGAATTGACAACCGCCGGCGGAAAACCACTACCGAACTGCGTCTGCTGGTTCGGATTGCCGTCGCTGAGGAAAAAGACCTGATTGCTTGCGCCGGGAATAGCCGACCAGTTTGCAAGAGCGGTCTGGATCGCACCAGTATAATTGGTGTTGAGCCCGATGGTGTCAGGCCTCGTCCCGCCATCGACCGGATTAAGCGAATCGAGATAGGCATTGGCGGCTGCCGCGGTGGTGAAATTGGGAGAGGCGAACGAGCCCGACGAGAAGATCACGAATTTGATGTTGAGTTGCCCCAATGCTGCATTGTCGAGAAGAGTCAGCGCATTCTTGACTGCATCGAGCATCGTGTCGAGTTCACCGGCGTCGATGCTGTCGCTGAAATCGAGAATGAAAAGCGAGTTCACATCCTGCGTCGGCTGGGTCGACGAACCGCTTTCACCAAATGCACGCGGGGCATCGTCTTCTATGACGATGCGGATAGCACTGGCGTTGGTCGTGGTGGTCGTACCATCGCTGACCGAGACCGGGACAGTGAACTCGCGCAGATCCTCAATCAGGCTGTCGGCATGGTCGACCGCTTTCGACAGCGTTACCGAATAGGCACCGTTTGCCGCCAGCGTGGCGCGGATCACCTCATTGCCGCCGACCGAACCAATCAGCGTTCCAGTGCCTATGCCGCTCCAACTCACCGGCACGCCGCCTGCAGTTAGCACATTGCCCGGATTGCCCAGGGTTGCGGTCAATGTCTCACCTGTATCAACATCAGCAATGGCGAGGACGCCGCTGAAACTCGCGCTGTCCGTTGTATCGAGCGTCGCATTGGGGGCGCTGTCGGGGTTGGCATTGGGAAGCCCCTCTTCCGAAATGCGCGCCACCGAAGATCCGATTGTGGGCGCATCATTGGTGCCGAAAACCGTAATCGTCAGCGCAGAGCTAACCGACAGCGCGCCATCGGTAACTGTATAGCCGAAGCTTTCGGACAAGGACTGTCCGCTATCGAGCGCGTTGACCGCTACATTTTCCTCGTTGAGCGTGTAGGTGTAAGCACCATTGCCGCCGATCACCAGCGTGCCATAGATCCCAACATAGGTTCCTGCGGTCGAGACCGTGAGCGCCTCAAGGTCAGGATCAGTATCGGCAACATCGGCAAAGCTTCCCGACGGTGCGCCGGGGTGGCTGATATCCTGCAACACATTGCCGCTGGTCGCAGGATCCGAGCCGCTCGGCCCATCGAGCACCCAGTTGGTGTCGGCGCGCGCCACAGGGAAATCATTGGCGCCGGTAATCGTGATCGTGATCGTGGCCGTCGATATGTCGCCATCCGTATCGGCGATACTGTAAGTGAAGGTCTCGGCGAGGGTTTCGCTCGCTTTCAAAGCGATGACGTCGGGGTCGGCAATGTCGAGTTCGTAGCGATAGCTGCCATCGGCAGCGACAGTGATCGAACCATAATTACCGGCAAGTGCGGAACCAAGCGCGCCAGCGGTGCTGCCATAGGCAATCGCCGTCACACGCAACCCGCCGTCATTACCGGCACTGTCGGCAACGCCGTCAACGCCATTGGTATCGACGCCGCCCATGCCGGTCAGCACATTGCCATCGGCGAATATTTCGCCGTCGCGCGCGACATTATCGCTATCGGCAACCGCCTGTGGTGCATCGTCGCGGACCGCAAAGCGGCCGGTTATGTCCACTGTCGCACGGGCAGTGTCGCCATCGCCGTCTATAGCGATTGCGGTAAGGGTGATGAGATTGCTGCCCGAAAGCGACACGCTTTGGTCCGGCCCGCTGTCAGGCGTATGGCGCACGGCGCGCGACTGGTCAAAGGTGACCACCCCCGCCGCGTCAACGCTGATGCGGAAAACCTCATGCGTCGACGTGCTCCCGATAATCACCCCGCCGACAAGCGCAAGGGTGACAGCCTCGCCGCTGAGCGAGTCGACAAGGCCGCTCGGTCCCGCGGTGACGCCTAGTTCATAGACGACAGTGCCCGGGCCGTCGGCACCAAAGCTGAGCGCCGCCGAGAACAGCCCGGCGAAGCTTCCACTGGCATTAACGACGAGCATGCTGTCGTCTGTTTCAAGCAGAGGCGCGCTGCCTCCGCCCGAAATCGCCGGCCCATCATCGGCAAAGCGGATATTGCCGCCAAGGTCGATCGTCGCACTATCGCTGATGCTGTCGCCGTCACGGTCCACGATTGTCGCAGTTCCGCGCAGTTCAATCAGACCGGCAGGCAAGGCCAGCAACTGCTCAGCATAGGCACCCGATGCGCCGGGCAACGGATGATCAAGTTCGCCAAATTGGGTAAATGTGACAACAGCGGTTGCGGCGTTCACGGCAACCGAGAAAATTGGCGTTCCTGCTGCGCTTCCGATGATCTCCCCGCCAACCAGCGCGAGTGTGATGGGCACACCATTGCTGGTGAGGCTTGTGGCAGCGGCTCCGGCACCCAGCACCAGCGCATAGGCCCAACTGACCGTAGCACCATTGGGCGCGCCGTCTGCCCCGTAGGACAAACTGTCTGTGCTGAATGCAGCGGCGAAACTGACAGCAGCCGTATCAGATGCGAGGCCGATGCTATCGGCGTCCTGTGTGGTCAGCACTATCGCATTGCCATCAGTTGCGCCGACATCGATCGAGGGCCCGTCATCGCGGAACACAAGAGTATGGCCGACGTCGACCGTCGCGCTGGCAGTATCGCCCTCGGAATCGGTGACCGTTGCAGTCAGGCTGATCCGCATCGCGATCATGGTGACAGGATCATTCGGGTCCGCAGCGTCCGGGTGCGCGACGGCACGCATCTGATCCAGCGTGGCAACGCCATTGGCATCAACAGTCAACCGGAAGACAACGGCCCCAGCCGCGCCGCCGACACGGCCCTCGACCACATTGCCCGATGCAAAGAGCAGGATGCTGGAACCGGTGGCGACATCGACCAGTCCTGACACCGGATTGACGGCAAAGCTGTATGCCATTGTCGCCGGCTGGTCGGCACCCTTGACGATATTGAACAGGGCTTGGAAATTGGCGGTCGCATCCTGTGCGAGATTAGTCTCGTCAACGCTGAGCAGGCCGGCTGCCACGGCGCGGCCGGAAATGGAGGGCACATCGTCGGAAATGGCGACATTGACCTGCCCGACGACGACGTCACCGTCACTGTCGGTCGCTACAATCTTGGCAAAGCCCATGGCGGCAAGATCATCCGCCGTGATGTCGCCGTGGAAGGGGTAGTTGGTGAGCAGCGTCGCAGTCACGGTCGCGGTCAGGCCAACAACGGCAAGGTCGAGTTGCACGATGGGGATATCGGTATACCAGCCGATGATCGTCGTCGGCGAATCGAACGTCCAGGTCAGTCCGCCGCCCAGCCCTGCAAGATCGCCAAAGCCGATCGAGACGATCGGGTCCGAGCCAGCGGTGAAGCTGATCGTGCCGCTCGTCACCGGCAGCGGGAAGCTGGGCGACACATTTGGCGTTGAACCTTCGAGCAGGTTCTGATCGTCAAGCGTCAATGTAATCGGCGTGCTGGCCCGGGGATCCTGGCCGTCAATCAGCGAAATCGCCTGCGTGGCGGTTGCCTTGTCACCATCGCCATCGATTATGGTATAGCTGAAACCAGCATCGAGCGCCGACGCGCTAGACGACGGCTTGGGATCGAAGCTCCAAGCGCCACTCGCATCGAAGCTGTAAGTGCCAACGGCGTTGCTGTGCGTCGTCGTGCCCGATGCTGCAATGGCGACGGTGACGCCGTTGATAATCACCGAGGTCAGGCTTGCGCCATCCGCACCCGGGGTATCATTGGCAAGAAGGTCGCCCGCAAGGGTCGCTGCATCTTCGGCTATGATGATCGCGCTATCGGCCCGGGCAATCGGCACATCATCGATGATATCGATGGTGATGCTGTTTTGCGTGCTGTTCCCGAATGCGTCGGTGACCGTGTAGGTGAAGCTGTCAGCACCCGGGACGATGTTCGCGCCGTCATTGGCGGATAAACCGGTTATGGGGCTGCCGAGTGTGTAGCTATAGCTGCCGTCGGCATTGATGGTCAGCACGCCATTCTTGCCGATACCATCGCCAGTCAGCGCAAAGCTGTATGGCCCGTTGCCGCCCGCCACATGGCCATTGAGGTCGCCCGCGACAGTCTCCGCCTCGCTATCGGGATCGCTGCCATCGGACAGCGCGGCCTCCGATACAGTCGCGCTCACAGCGCTTGCCGACAGGCCGGAATCATCAAGCGTGATTGTCAGCGTCGTCGTTGACAGGTCCCCATCGCCGTCGCGAAGAGTATAAACGAAGATGTCCGTTCCGCCGGCAGCAGGGACCGCATTGGGGTTAGAGGCATAGCTGTAGCTGCCGTCCGCCGCGACGGTAAGTGTGCCGTAAAGCCCGGCAATCGCCGTACCGACCCCTCCTGACACAGCAGCGGTCAGGTTGCCGGCGGCGGCGCGCACACCCATCAGTTCGGCTTCATCTGCACCTGCAATATCGTTCGCCAGAAGGCCCGCATTGGCATCCGCAACCAGCGTCTGCCCTTCCCCAATATCGCCGCTATCGGCGTCGGCGAGCGGACGGTCATCGCCGATCGCCACATCAAGGCTGTCGCTTGCGACGGTCCCGTCGCTGTCAGTAACGACGATGGCGAAACTTTCGGTCAACACATCGTCGTTGGCACCGCTATGCAGCAGCAGATTATCGGTCAGTTCATAGCTGTAATGGATCGTGCCACCGACCACATCGCCATTGGCATCAAACAGCGGTTCAAACCCGGTAATCGTCAAGACGCCATGATCAGTGGTCACGGTGACGCCATCGACAATGCCACCATCAAAGACAGCAGCACCGCCAATAGTGAGGTTGGCCAAACCGTCAGGTGCATCAATGCTGAAGCTGCCGGTGCGGACCAAAGCGTCCGGATCGGGGGCAGAGCCATCGGCCAGATTGGCTTCGTTTAGGCTGAGTTCGACACCATCAAAGTTAAGTTCCCGGATGATCACGCCATCATCACGGCCGCTTATCGCGATGGTCAGCGTCGCAATCGCGGGATCGCCATCGGCGTCGGTTATCTGATACTCAAAGGTCTCGGTCAGGTTGTCGTTGCTGTCGAGCGCGACGATATCGGGATGTCCGGCATCGAGCACATAACGATAGCTGCCATCGCTGTTGAGTGTCAGTGTGCCATAGCTTCCCGCGGTCGCGCCGCCGAGCACGCCTGCATTACCGCCAAACGCCACGTCGGTGACAATCGCACCATCCGCACCTTGGATGTCAGCCGCGCCATCGCTGGCATTGGCGTCGCTGCCACCAGCGCCAGTCAGCACATTACCATCGGCAAATAGCCCAGCCTCATCAGCATCCACCAAATCAACATCGTCAAACGCAATCGGCGCATCATCGATGATATCGATTTTGAGGCTGCCATTCACACCGTCGCCATCGGCATCGGTCACACGGATCGCGAACTGGTCGCTGGCAGCGTCGCCCTGCGCAGAAACGGTCAATTGATAGCTGTAACCGATCTTCCCAGCATCGATTGAGGTGATGGTCAGCGTTCCATAGCTGCCTGCAAATGTCTGCCCGACTGCAATGACCTCTACGCCGCCAATGGTCACGCGCGCCGGACCGTCAGCCGCCGTGAAGGTGAAACTGCCATTATTGATCGCACTGCCGCTTCCAGGATCCGAGCCGGTGGGAAGCCCCGCTTCGGAAACCTGCTGCCCGTCGCCTGCGCCGCTGGGGACGACCACTGTCACACCGCTGTCGCGGATCGATACGGTAAGCGTCGCGCTCGAAATATCGCCGTCGCCGTCGCGCAACGTATAGGTGAAGGTATCGACAACCCCGCCCGGTGTACCCGGATTGCGGATGTAGCTGTAACTGCCATCGCCATTCAGCGTCAGCACGCCATAAAGACCCGCAAGCGGCACACCCGGCGCTGCAGTTCCGCCAGCGCCTGCAACGGCCGAAACAGTCGCGCCATCGGCACCCTGCACATCCGCGCCGCCATCATTTTCGGTATCGGTGATGACATTGCCGGTCGCCGGGCCATATGTCCCCGCCGCAACGCTGTCGGTATCGGCGGCGGCGCGGGGTGCATCATCGGTGATTTCGATGTCGAACGTCGCCGTGCTGCTATCGCCGTCGCGGTCGGTAACAGTAATCGTGACCGACTGAGCACCCGGACTGGCACCGACATTTTCGGTCAGCACGAAGACATATTCAAACGACCCGTTGGTCAGGCCGGATATATATAATGTGCCGGTGGGCAGTTCGATTTCCTGATCGCCGCCGGTCAATGTGACGCCGTTGATCGTGATCGTTGCCGGACCATCCGGCGCATCAAACAACACTGCGCCTACAGTGATGTCAGAGCCGTCGCCCGCGCGCGATCCTGGCGTACCGCCGTCGCGTTCGGAAAGGCCTGCCTCGTCCACGCGGGTGCCATCATCGCCCGCCGAAGGGACGAGCAAGCCGACACCGCTATCGGCAATATTGACCGTCAGGGTGGCGATCGCGACATCACCGTCGCCATCGGTCAATTGATAGGTGAAAACGTCGGCAACGCCGCCAGGCGTGCCCGCATTGCGCGTATAGCTATAACTTCCGTCGGACTGGATCAGCAGCCGGCCATAGGCCCCCTCGATTGCCGCTCCCGAAGGGGAAAAGGCGATGGCAGTTGCCGAACGGATGCCGGTAACCGTTGCGCTGTCGGCACCTTGCGTGTCCGCACCAGCCGAACCGCTGGCCGTACCCTGGCCGGTGATGACATTGCCTGTCTGCGCTGAATAAGTGTTGGGTGCCACATCCTCACGATCTGCGCGGGCGACTGGTGCATCGTCGAGGACGGTCAGCGTCAGCGTCCCCGTTGCGACATCACCATCGCGATCGGTGACTGTAATGGTAACAATATCGCTCGCGGCCGGATTGGTCGAATTGTCGGTCAGCGTATAGCTGTATCCGACCGCGCCCGGCGCGATACTGGTGATCGTGATCAACCCCAGCGGCGTGGTGATCGTCTGCCCCACCCCAGTCACAATAGTGCCGTTGACGGCTACGCTCGCAGGCTGATCAAGCGCAATGATCTGGATCGTGCCCGATACGGTTTCTGCTGTGGAGGCCGGGTCGGAACCTGCCGGTTCGGAACCGCGAGCCGGCAAAGCAGCCTCAGACACCGAAGCCGTAGCCGAGATCGCACCGGCAGGCTGATCCGGCGTGACTATCAGGATTTCGGGTTCATTGTCGGCAACTGCCGGGATAAACTCGCGCTCCTCACTGGCACCAAAGGCAAATTCTGTCGGTGGCAATAGATCGCCAAGGCCGAAAGAATCTCCGATATCGCCAACGGGCTCATCGAAATTCCCGCCGGAACTTTGCGGTGCACCTGCTGCAGGTTCCGGTTCCTGCCCTGCAAGCAGCGCCGCCAGGTTCGCCGGCGGGATGTTGATCGTGCCAATCATGATCTGCGGCATCCGCAGCGCACCATCAACGATCACTAGCACTTCACCGTTCGGCAGCGTCACAACCAAATCAGCACCCACCGCACGAATGGCATCAAGCCGGGTGCCTGCAGGAAGCTGGATCTTGCCGTCGACGGGAACAATGCGCGTGGCATCGGGAGGAATGGTGGTCGCCGGACCTACCCCGGCGGCTACGGCCTTGCCGGATGGCTTTGACATATTGTGCGCTGCTTCAGCACCGACATCGCCATGCGAATGTTCACTATTGCCTTCGTTCTGATTGCCCGCTTGGCTGAGCTTTAGCTCCATAGCTTTCACACCTCTGCATGCGCTCCTCGCGCCTGGAAGGGGTATTGGTCGTTACGGGGACCCCCCTTGGCCGGGCGCGAGCAGCCGTTGAGTCCCGTATCCGCAAGGCGCCCGGAACCTCGATTTCTGCTCGTGTGATTTGTGCTTAGTGCTCGTTGGCGACCATTGCCTGAACTTCATCACCCTTACCGGCATTTCAGGCGCAGCCAGCCGATTCGGCAATGGAAATTTCAGATAGTTAAAATTATACCTTGGTATATTTTATGTATCTAAGGTGTTATTTTATCGATAGCATTCACAAAAATGTGATATTATGAATAAAATTCAATACTTATTGAAAGTATTTCAATATTAATTTCCAATTTTTTCTAAGATTTTGATTTATTTTCTGAGAAAATATTGAAAATGGCAAATCATGGCATCGTTGCAAAGGTCCGTTGCTGAACAATTGTCGCACCATCGCGTTTTAGAATATAACTTCCAACATAGCGACCCTTCGGCCACCCAGCCGCTGGTGCGCGCTTTCCGCTAAAGGCAAACCAACTGAGACCACCTTTGGACACCGGAAGGGTCTGGCTGTGAAGCAGCGTCCCGTCCGGTCCCTGGATTTCGAAAATCTGGACGTCGCCATCCTGCGCACCGATCAGGTCGACCCAGATCAGCAACGGCAATGTTGCCCCCTCAACGGCAGGTGGAATAGCCCGATCAGCGACCGCACGTGGCGGTACGCGGGACGCCAAGCCCAGCGTAATCGGCGCCGTGGGGGTATAGGCCAGCGCACGCGCTGCGTCTGTTGTCCATAAGCCAGGACGGATTTTGGTAGCATCGCATGCAGCCGGAACAGTTGCGCCTATGAACGGATCCACCGGCTTTCCATGCAACCGAACGGAAAAATGAAGGTGAGGGAATTCGCTATTGCCGGACATGCCGACTAGGCCCAGCCTCTCACCTGCGGCAATGCGCTGGCCCGGACGGACGATGAGGCTGCCGCGCTTTAAATGGCTATATTGCGTTTCCCAACCATTGCCGTGGTCAATGACAACACCATTGCCCGCGTCACGACCATTGGCGTTACCCCGCTCAAGGATGCTAATATCGGGTTCGCCATCCCGCACGCGCAGTACGACGCCGCCGGCAGCAGCAAACACCGCATAGCCCTGTGCCATATCCTGCATCGTGCGCAGGCGGATATCAATTCCGTCATGGCCGTCGGTGGTCAGGGTGCCGCAGCGATGGTCACGCCGTCCCGGCCCCGAATCATGATCGACGAGTTTCTGGATGAGGCAGGTTTTGCCGACATCGCAGGCCATTGGCACGATCAAGCGGGGTACGTTGGCCCGGTCTGA
The DNA here is from genome assembly GCA_021298455.1 of Sphingomonadales bacterium. Classification (GTDB taxonomy): domain Bacteria; phylum Pseudomonadota; class Alphaproteobacteria; order Sphingomonadales; family Sphingomonadaceae; genus Sphingorhabdus_B; species Sphingorhabdus_B rara. Next base: position 17,839 of record JAJTFR010000015.1, read on the forward strand.
TGCGGCAGTCCCATGTGCCGTCGATACCGCAGCCAGCGCAGCGGCGGCGAACAGCGGCCCGGTGAGAATCAATTTGCGAATAACTTCCATGCTCGCCCCTTAAGGCAGGACAGGCTCAGATTGCTATGATGCCGTCATGGGCGGATAGTTGATGCTGGGGCGCTTCGAAGTTATTCGACCCCAGATTATGCGGTTCGGGTGACAGCAACCCGGCTGCATCGATGATGTAATATCCGCCAAGATCGACCGTGAAGATATCGTGCTGATCCAGCAGAACCTGCGCCTCTGCAGCACCTACGGCTTCGGCAGAGGGCGGCAGTGCGCCAACGCCGGCCTCCGCGTAATAGGCCTCAAAATCTAGAATCATGTCGTCGCCAAAAGCCGAGGCGCCGTCGAAGATCACATCCAGATCGATCGAGTCTCCCTCTACATCGCTGGCAATAGGAACGACAGGCGCCGCATCCGAGACCATAGGAGGCGGAGCATCGGCAACTGAATTTGTCGGCACAGGGTCGTTGATCGGCACAATCTTGTCCGGTGCCTCAGCCACCGGCGGCGTCGAAGGCGCCGGCGCACTTGGCGAACCGCCGTTGCGCAATGTCGCGATCAAGGCCGCAATGTCGATATTCGAGGGCAAATTGTCGGGGAAATTGAACTGCGGGCTTGCATCACCTTCGTTCGAAACCGGCCTGTCAACTGCGCCTTCAAATGCGATCGCGCTGTGCATATCAGGCGCAGTCAGGCTCAACATGGGCGGGGCCTTTATGTTGAACGGGGTGACGACAGTGTCGCCAATCTTTACTTCAATTTCAGAGCCAATGCCGGCGGCCGCCAACGTGGTTGGGGGTAGAGGGTCGGCGGCGCGCACGGCAGCGTCAACCTGGGCTGACGCGATGCGGGGCTTGGTGTTTAGCCCCACAAGCTGGACAATTGTCACGGGGCCTATGGCAAATTTGTCCTGCATTTTTACTCTGCTTTGCGTTCGGTTTTCGGATCTGCCGATCTTTTCGCGTCGGCATGAATTGCAAACTGATATGAATCGGGACGTGCCGACATTCCCCTATGGGGACATCTGAAGGGGGTAATACCGATGCCCGGCGAGCGGCGTGAGGCGGCCGGGCAAATTCGTCAAAGGATCACCCGGAAGGTAACCCGACCTTAACGCAAACCGGGCATGACGAGGGCATTAAAAAAGGGAGCGGGCCGCGGCCCGCTCCCCAAGTCTTGCAGAGGTCCGTCGAGGAATGTCTTCCCCGTACGAAGCATTTCCTCAGACGAACGTGATCATGTCGTACGAGGCGTTACCCTGGCTGTAGGTGTTCATCGCGGCAACCGAATCATAGGCACCGGCAGCTGCGAGCGCTTCGATCGGAGCCGAAGCACCCTCCCAGAAATCCTCGATGATGACCGAACCTGCCGCAGTGAAGACCAAGACGTCAAGGGCATCGCCTTGGCCGTCCCAGTCGCCAGTCAGCACAGTGATGTCGGCTGTCGGATCAAAGCCTGCGTCAACATCGAACACCAGCGTATCGCGGTTGGCGAGGTTGAAGTCGCGTCCCGATCCCAGGAATCCGGGAGCACCGATTACGTCATCGCCAAAGCCCGGCGATGAGTCAGTCGAGTCAAAGCGGAAGAAGTCCCGCCCGGTTCCACCCGACATATGGTCATTGCCTTCACCTCCGGTGATGGTGTCATTGCCCTGTTCGCCTTCGATATAATCGTCGCCGACGCCGCCGTTCATGGTGTCGTTACCGGTATCGCCGAACATCGTATCGTTGCCAGCATCGCCATTTATCGTGTCGGTGCCAAAGCCACCTTGCATGAAGTCATTGCCGTTGCCACCCGACATGAAGTCGTTGCCACCACCAGGCACGCCGAGGCCATCGAACTGGCCGTCACCAGCCATGAAGTCATTGCCATCACCGCCGAACATCGAATCGCTGCCGAATTCGCCAACAAGCACATCATTGCCGGCATTGCCGTTGATCGTGTCGTTGCCAAGGCCGCCAAGGATATAATCGTCGCCGTCATTGCCGGACAGATTGTCATTGCCGGTATTGCCATTGATGACATCATTACCTTCATTTCCGCTGACAATATCATTGCCGTTGCCGCCAGAGATATTGTCATTGCCGAGCCCACCCGAGATCAGGTCGTCCCCGTCATCGCCCGAAAGCGCGTCGTCGCCGGCATCGCCATTGATGACGTCATTGCCTTCATCGCCATTGACTGTGTCATTGCCGTTGCCGCCATTGATCGTGTCATCGTCGAAGGTCGAAGGATCCGAGGGATCGAAGAAGGGATCGCCATTGCCACGGATGACATCGTCGCCGTCGCCGCCGTTGAGCAAGTCGTTGCCGCTTTCGCCCCAGATCGTGTCATTGCCGGCGTCGCCGTTGACAAGATCGTCGCCGTCATTGCCGTTGAGCGTATCGTCATCAGCACCACCGCCAATGTCATCATTGTCGGCACCGCCCTGAACGAAGTCGAGGCCCGCACCACCGCGGATGACATCGTTGCCGGTATCACCACTCAGTTCGTCGTCGCCGTCTTCGCCGAGCAGCTGGTCATTCCCAGCTCCGCCGTCAATCGCATCATTACCGGTGAAGCCCCAAAGGGTGTCATTGCCGTCATCGCCCCAGAGGAGATCGTCGCCAGTCCAGCCATCTAGGAAGTCATTTCCACCCTGGCCGAACATCTGGTCATCGCCGTCGCCACCGAACAGATTGTCCGCCTGACCGAGGCTCGGATCATAACCGCTCTGGTTATAGGCATAATCGGGATCTGCATTGCGGCCGGGGCCGCCGTCGCCAAATACAACGTCGTTGCCGTCGCCAGCATTGACGGAGTCGACGCCGACCGTGTTGGTGCCTGCGTCGATATAATCGTCACCGGTTCCGCCCGAGATGTTATCCGCATCGGCGCCGCCGAACAGATTGTCTTGCCCAGATCCGCCATCAATGGTGTCGGTTCCGGTGCCGCCTTCGATGCGGTCGTCACCCGACTGGCCGTTCAACGTATCATTCCCGGCATCGCCGCGAATGAAATCATTGCCGCCACCGCCCCAGGCTGTGTCATTGCCGAGACCACCGAGCAGCGTATCATTGCCGTCAGCTCCGCCGTTGTCGATGCCGGTGTAAACGACATTGCCCGGTCCGACGACGACAAACGAAGCCTGGTCGCCGATCAGCGTGTCATTGCCAACGCCGCCATCAATGCGGTCATTGCCCGAACGGCCGATCACGGCGTCATTGCCGGCATCGCCGTACAGGTCGTTGTCGAAGTTGTTGCCATAGACGGTGTCGTCACCGCCATTGCCGCGCGCATTGTACGGCAGAGTTGCGGTCGAAGTGATCGAATTGAGATCGATAAAGTCGACGGCATTGGTGCCAAGCACCTGTCCACGCGACACCGCCGCCTTGGGCGTATTCGGTGCGCTTGAAGGAGTTACAGTAGGCATTTCGCTATCCTTTTCATTATTGGGGTCGCATGAAGTGCCGCCAAAGGGTCGATCGGGAGACACTCCAATGGCTGCGATTGCTCGAAGCCACGGGGTCTGGATATGCCGGGGGCGAGTCGCCGAATATCCCTGCATGGGGACATGAAATCAGTTTTTATCGATGTCCTGATTTGGCACGGCGACACAGCGCCGCTTACCGAATAACATTCTGAATTATAACTATTTAAATTCTAAAAAGCACTTGCCCGTCAGATACTCTAACGCCCGAGACGGGAGGTCGGCGGCCGCGTGTCGACAACCGCATTCGGCGTTTGTGGAAGGGCAATGGCAACCGGCGTCGGTCGCCTTGCGCCCAACGCAGATACGCCCGGACGCGCATCACCCTGAACGGCTTCAGCTTGCGGGGAAGCAATAGCAGGCAATGCGCCCAGCACCGACCTGCCGGGCTGTTTGCACCGTTGTTGATGCCCATGCCACCAGGACGGATCGCGTCGACTGTCAAACTGCCCATCGCCGCGAGCAGGCCGGCACGTGCGGCAAATTCATTTCGTATTGCGCGCTCAAGCGTGATCCGCGCAGCCAGCAATTCATTTTGCGCATCGAGCACGTCGGACAGTGTGCGGTTGCCCTCGATCGATTCCTTACGAATGCCCTCCGCCGCCTTTTCGATGGCAGTGACAGCCTGTTCGGCAGCCTCGATCGTACTTTTCGCCGATTGCCAGCGCGTCCAGCTCGAGGAGACCTCCTCGTTTATTGTCCGCAATCCAACACCGGTTTGTGCAAGGCGCTGATCCCGGATCGCGCGTGACCGGCGGATTTCCGCAAAGTCGCGCGGCTGGAATATCGGGACGCGCACTTCAATCCCGCCATAGAGCGCGGACCGGTCATCGGGCAACTTTCCAGTAAAAAGGTTGGCAACGCCGCCAGTCAGATATTCATATCCGCCAACCGCATCAACCTGCGGCAAGAGCGCGCCCGCTGCAAGATTGACGCCTTTGCTCGCCGCTTCGACATTGAACCGCGCAGCGCGCAGTCGCGGGCTGTTTTCAAGCGCTATCGCTTGCGCCGCTGCCAATGACGCCGGCACATTCGCCAGCGTGGGCAGCGGCGGAACGGCGGTGGCCGATTGGCCGCTCACGGCCCGAAAGCGATATCCGTTGACGTTTAATTGTTCGGTTGCCGCCAATATCCCTGCCTGCGCCGATGCCAATCGGGCCTTGGCCAGATTTTCGTCGGTGCGGGTCGACTCGCCAAATTCAAGCCTGCGCCCTACCGACCGCAGTTGCTCTGCAATCGCCTCGCTCTGCATTTCCGAAAACTGGCGTACCTTGCGATCAAGTTGCACATCCGCGGCGGAAGACAAAAGTTCAAGCAATATGTCAGACGTGGTCGCTTCAAGCACAGCCTGCGCTGATTCGACTTCGGCCTTTGCCGCCTGAATAGCGTTATAGGTGCGATCGCCATCGTAAAAGCGCACGCGCGCCTCGACCGATGCTTGGCCGGCGACGAAACTGGCATCGCCCTTGCCACCGCCTTTCACGTCAATCTCGCGCTTTTGCACGATACCATTGGCCGCAATTGTCGGCAAATAGCCGGCCTCTGCTGCCTGCTGCCGCGCCTTGGTGATGCGGATCTGCTGGCGCTGGGCCTCGATTTCGGGATGGGTTGCAACGACATGGCGCGCAAGCGATTCCATCGTCCCGTGCGGTGCAGTGACGCTGCCCGATGTTTGGCCCCATACAGGCGCAACTGCGATGGCCGAGCCGGCGCAAATGGCGGCAAGGAGCGATACGCCTTCAAATAACTGCAATTTTCTCTGCACTTTTGACACTCCTGTCTGCGCAACCAAAGGGCGCGGGAGGGAGCCCGTCTTTTTCTTTTACGAATACAGCCTGCGCTTGAGAGTTAACATTACCCTAACGGATATGTCCAAGGGGATAATAGACTCTCGAAGCCGAATCGAAATAGAACAATAGCTCGTTCGAATCCATTGGAACTTGAACGCAAATGTAGAGTTACTCCGTATTAATTCTACAATACTTTCGATGCTTTAATAAAAATAAATGAGCCTTGAAAGAGAATCGTTTTGAACCCTACTTCAAGACGATTCTTATGACATGAATGGTCGCGAGTTTTTCCTGAATATATAGAGATTTAAATTCTTCTATATTCGGTTTCCCTGGGGGCCAAGATGTCGATCAACATGGACTACGCGACACAAGAAAATGCAGAGTCGAGGAGTTTCTTCTCCTACCCTATCGATGATAGCGGCGATCAGAGCTGCCCGGCCGCCTTTGCATCGGAAAGCGCGCTTGACGTTCCGTCTGCAACCCGAAAGGTCTGGCACGAATTTCTCGCCCAGCACAATGTAGCTGCGGCAATATTGTCTGTCGTGCTTGCCGGGTCGCCACCTAAACGGCACGCCTTTCTGATTGGTTTTGACCCGGTTCGAAATGACCCCGGGATCACAAGGCAATTATTGCATTTTTCTGAAAAACTCTGGTCGCGCATGGGTGATCGAACTGCAGTTCCGTTCCAGAACGAAGAATACCGATGGCGCAATGATCCCGCGCGGCATAATGCAGGACCTGTTTCTGCCCTGCTTGCCGGATATGAACATGGTGTCGCGGCGCAGCGACGGCACAACGCAACCTGCGTTCAGGCCATCTATTTGCGCAAATATGGGCTCGACCGCTTTAACGCAAACGAGCTTGCATCGCTGCAGCTGATCCTGCCCCTGCTGGCCGATTCCGCCGCACGCGGCGCACAACTTGCCGAACAAGCACTCCGCTCAAACAGACTGGAAGCAATGTTTGACCGTGTATCGCTGTCGATGATGATGCTCTCCGCAGAAAGTCAGCCGATCTTCATGAATAGCGCCGCCAGAGCCTCGCTTCAGGAGCGCAAATGGCTGATCCGGTCAGCCGACGGATCGATCAGTTGCACCAATCCGAAACAGGCGCGCAAGCTGCGGGACAGCATCCAGATCGCGGCTGCCGCCGAACCCGGCGCACCGATCGAGAATGTCTATCGTCTCGACGATGGTAATGGGGAATGGCGGCTTGCCTATGTGCTCTCGGCCACCTCCCGATCAGGCGCGGCGGCGGCCCGCTGCGCGCTGCTCTTCATTCTCGCGCCCGGACGGATGGATGCGCCATCACAATTGCTCGAAGCATTA
>JAJTFR010000172.1 GCA_021298455.1 Sphingomonadales bacterium
GTGTTCGAAACTCGCTCCACCTGGGGCAAGGAAGGCGACACGCTGCAACTCGACATCGATCCGACGTCGCACCCGGCATGGACCGGCGGCAACCAGCGCCTTCTGGACGCAGGTGGTCGCGTCGCTCAGTTCAACAAGCGTTTTGGCGGCCTTACGCTCAAGAAATAAGCTTGATTGCTATACTTTCGAACGGTGCCGGGTTGACGCCCGGCCTCGTTCCTACTTAAGGACGCGTCTGCCTTTCTTCAGGCGCTATGGCGACCGTAGCTCAGTTGGTTAGAGCGCTGGTTTGTGGTACCAGAGGTCGCGGGTTCGGATCCCGTCGGTCGCCCCATCATTCCCATTTTTAAGCTGACAAAGGCGCTGCGTAACTTTATTGCGCCGCCTTGTAATTTGACGCGACTCGCGAAGGAAAGCGACATGCCAGCGCTTTGGGACCTCCCCGATTTCGATGCCCATGAATCGGTGCATCTGTTCGATGACCTGAAAACGGGGCTCCGCGCCGTTATTGCAATCCATTCGACCCATTTGGGCCCCGCTGCCGGCGGAACCCGTTTCTGGCATTATGCAGACACGCAACTGGCTTTGATCGATGCGCTGCGTCTGTCGCGCGGTATGAGCTATAAGAACGCCATGGCAGGTTTGGCTGCGGGCGGCGGCAAGGCTGTGATTCTTGCCAATCCTGCCAAAACCAAGGCGCAGGACATGCTTGATGCCTTTGCCCGCGCAGTCGATTCGTTAGGTGGCCGCTATATCACTGCGCAGGATGTCGGCATGTCAGAGGCGGACATGGTCGCGCTGTCAGCCAATACCCGCCATGTTGCGGGGCTTCCGGGGCAGGGTGGCGATCCCGGCCCTTATACTGCGCGTGGTGTTTATCTGGGCATCAAGGCGGCGGCAAAACGTGCCTTTGGCAATGACGATGTGGCCGGGCTGCACATTGCGATTCAGGGTGTTGGAAGCGTCGGTGGCGGCACCGCTCGCTATCTTGCAGTTGATGGCGCGAAATTGACGCTGGCAGATGTTGATACGGCACGTGCGGTGGCTCTTGCTGATGAGCTGGGCGGGCAAACCGTCGCCAGCGATACCGTGATGGCGGTCGAGGCCGATATACTCAGCCCGTGCGCGCTTGGCGCGATCCTGACTGAGGCAAGCGTTTCAGCGCTTCGTGTGAAGGCGGTCGCTGGTGGTGCAAATAATCAGTTGGCAACGATTGCTCAGGGCCGCCAGCTTGCCGAACGCGGAATTGTCTACGCGCCCGATTATGTGATCAACGCGGGCGGCATCATCAATGTGCTGCGGAATATTGACGGCGCAGACGATACCGCGATCAACGCCCGGATTGATAGCATTCCGGGGCGCCTGCATCAGATCTGGGACGAGAGCGAAGCCACTGGTGCCACGCCCGCTGAGGTGGCGGACCGGATTGCACAAAGACTTATCGGCCGTTGAGTCAAATCAATTGGCGACGGGTGCGGGCAATGCTAGAGGCTCACTCCGAGATATAAACATGCACCGCTTCGCAAATCCTGCTCGCTTTCTCGGCATCGCCAAGCCCCTGACTCCCCTGCTTTTGTGGGCGGGACTGGTGCTTGCTATTGGTGCCTGCGCCTGGGGTTTGACTATGGTTCCTGCCGAACGGCTTCAGGGGCATAGCGTCAAGATCATATTCGTCCACGTGCCTGCCGCATGGCTGGGCATGGCGGGATGGACGGGAATTGCCATTGCCAGCATCATTCAGCTTGTCTGGCGTCATCCGCTGGCAGGGGTTTCCGCGCGGGCCATCGCCGTGCCGGGTGCCATGTTCGCTGCGCTTTGCCTGATCACCGGTTCGATCTGGGGACGACCGACATGGGGCGTCTGGTGGGTATGGGATGGCCGATTAACGTCGATGCTCGTCCTCTTTTTCCTCTATCTCGGCTATATCGCGCTTGCCAATGCATCGAGTCGGGATCATCGGTGCCGTTAACATCCCGATCATTAACCGCTCGGTGGTCTGGTGGGAAAGCCAGCACCAAAAAGCGAGCATCACGCTTTCCGGTTCGACCATCGATACCACCTATCTTTGGCCGCTGTTCGCCAGCGCGCTGGGCTTTTCACTATTGTTCGGTGCAATAACGTTGATGCGGATGCGCGCACAATTGGCCGAAATCCGGATCGAGGCGCGGATGCGCCGTCTGGCGGAGGATTGATATGGCTCATGGACCCTTCATTGCCGCTGCGTTTTTGATTACCGCAATCGGTGTTCTCGGGCTTTTGGCGCAGAGCTGGCTTGCGATGCGCAAAGCAGAGGCGCTGGCCGGCGATTTGAAGAAAACCCGATGAAACCCAAGCATCAAAGGCTGCTTTTGGCGGTAATCGCCTTGCTGGCGCTGATCGGGGCAGGGCTGCTGGCGGCGTCTGCCCTTCGTGAAGAAGCGAGTTATTTTTATACCCCAACCACCCTTGCCGAGGCGGATGTTCCGGCAGGCCGTGCGATCCGGCTCGGTGGCATGGTGCAGCAGGGCTCAATCAAGCGTGAAGCCGACGGCGTGACCGTTTCCTTTGTCGTTCAGGATCGCGACAAGACACAGAATGTCCGGTACCGCGGCATTACGCCCGATCTTTTTGTTGAAGGATCAGGGGTGGTCGCCGATGGCAGGTTGGCCAGCGATGGCGTGTTTGTCGCGGACAGCTTGCTGGCACGCCATGATGAAAATTACGTACCGAGAGAGCTGGAAGATATCGACATGAGTGCGGCCCAGCATAGCAAGGATAGTCTAGCAGAATGATTGCCGAACTCGGTCTGGCCGCCCTTTGGCTTGCCGCGGCTTTTGCCGTGCTTCAGGCATTTGCAGGGATCGGGCATTGGCGCGGGCTATCGCCTGCGCTGGCGTCGCTGACCAAACCCGTTGCGGTTGTGCAAGGTGCGCTTTGCCTGTTGTCGTTCGGATGTCTGGTTTGGCTTTTCGCGATCACCGATCTTTCGGTCCTGCTCGTTGCAACCAACAGCCATGTCGATAAACCGATGATCTTCAAGCTGGCGGGCACATGGGGCAATCATGAAGGCTCTATGCTGCTTTGGGTCAGCGTATTGTCGCTTTCCGGCGCCGCCATCGCATTGTTCGAACGGCGCCTTGATCAGCAGACATTGGGAGCGGCCCTTTTCGCGCAGGCCCTTGTTGCGCTAGGCTTCTTCGCATTCCTTTTGTTTTCGTCGAACCCGTTTGAGCGGCTCGACCCCGCACCTGCCAGTGGAGCAGGTCTGAACCCGTTATTGCAGGATATCGGTTTGGCGTTCCATCCGCCGACGCTCTATATCGGCTATGTTGGCCTTTCAGTCGCCTTTTCCTTTGCTGTCGCTGCATTGATGACAGGTCGGATTGGCCCTGCATTTGCGCGCGCGATGCGGCCTTGGGTGCTTCTAGCCTGGATTTTCCTGACCATTGGCATCGCTGCCGGCAGTTATTGGGCCTATTATGAACTGGGCTGGGGCGGATGGTGGTTCTGGGACCCTGTTGAAAATGCCTCGCTGATGCCCTGGCTTGCCGCAACTGCGCTGCTGCATTCGGTGGCCGTTCTGGCGACCCGGGATGCGTTGCGGGCATGGACGATCATGCTGGCGCTGGTTGCCTTTGCCATGGCAATGGCTGGAACCTTCCTCGTGCGTTCGGGGATATTGACCAGTGTTCATGCTTTTGCGGTTGATCCGGAACGCGGTGCCTTCATTCTTGGCTTGCTGCTGATCTATGTTGGTGGTGCGCTTGCGCTCTTTGCATTGCGTATCGGTGTCGTGCGTGAAGGCAAGACTTTCACCTTGTTGAGTCGCGAAGGCGCGATTGTGGGCAATAACATCCTGCTTAGCGTCATTCTCGCGATCGTATTGGTAGGAACGCTCTGGCCGCTCGCAGCAGAGGCGATGGGCGACCGTATTTCGGTAGGGCCGCCCTATTTCAACCGCACGACCGTGCCGATCGGTCTTGCGCTGATGGTCTTGTTGATAATCGGCCCGATGCTGCGCTGGCGCGGAGATGAGGCTCGCAGATTAAAAACGCTCGCGCTTCCTGCTCTTGCCTTTGGTTTGTTGACTGCCGGCCTGTTTGTAACGTCGCCCAATGCCGGTTTCTGGTCGGTGTTGGCCCTTGCAGTGGCCATCGCGACCGCAGTCGGATCCTTATTGCCGCTTTATGGCAGAAACCTTCTGCGTACCCCGATCACCATGTGGGGCATGATCATTGCGCATCTGGGGATGGCGGTCAGCATTACCGGGATGGCAACCGAATCAGGCTGGAGCAGCGAAAAGTTGGCCGCAATGCGGCCCGGTGAAACGGTGACGATTTCGGGATGGCAGGCGCAGCTTGATGAAGTCCGCCCTGTCGTTGGCGAAAACTGGGTCGCACTTGAAGGCGTGTTGCGTGTCGAGCGGGATGGCAAGACGATGATCATGAGGCCGCAATCGCGCCAGTTCATCGATCCCGAACAGCAGACGACTGAAGCCGCACTGCTCACACGTTGGGACGGGCAGCTTTATGCGGTGATAGCGGCGCCGGCAGAGGGTGAAATCCCTGATCGCTGGCAAATCCGGCTGTGGTGGAAGCCTTATGTGACCTTGATCTGGTATGGCGGGATATTGATTGCGCTGGGTGGAGCAATGGCTCTGGTCGGCCGATCGGGGCTGTTCGCCCGTTTGCGCCGCCGCCGCAAAAGCAATCCATGGAGCAATGCATGAAGCGCAACTGGCTGTTATGGGCGCCGTTCGCCGTTTTCGCTTTTCTGGGCGGGATTTTTCTGTTCGGCCTCGTCGAACCGAAGGATGAATATGTCCGGTCGCAACTGGTTGGGAAACCTTTACCGGAATTTGTGCTGCCCGCAGCGCTTGAGGGGGTACAAGGCCTGAGGCATACCGATTTCGCCGATGGCAAGCCTCGGATGCTGAACATTTTTGCCAGCTGGTGTTTGCCGTGCCAGGCAGAAGCGCCGTTTCTGGAACAGATAAAGGAAGCTGGCGTCGAAATCCACGGCATCGCGGTGAAGGATAAGCCCGAAGATGTCAGCGCTTTTCTGGTTGAACATGGCAATCCTTTTGTCCGCATCGGTGCCGATATGGACATGCTGATGCAGTTGAAACTTGGATCGTCGGGTGTACCGGAAACCTATTTGGTCGACGGTAAAGGGCGGATTATCCACCAGCATATCGGCGATATTCGCGCCGAGCATGTCGCGCCGCTTATTGAAAAGCTGAAGGCCGCAAAATGAAGCGGGGCATCGTCATCGGTGGCCTTATACTGTTGACGGCCCCGCTTGCCGCGCAGCAGGGTGCGCCGCCACCAAAGGCGAATGTGCAGCTTGAAGATCCGGTGCAAGAAGCACGCGCCCTTGAACTGATGGAACGACTGCGTTGCATCCAGTGCCAAGGCCAATCGATTCATGACAGCGACGCGCCGATCGCAGGTGCAATGCGCCATGAGGTGCGCGTACAGATCGAAGCGGGCAGGAGCGATGCTGAAATCGAATCATGGCTGGTGCAGCGTTATGGCGAATGGATAAGTTTCGTCCCACCAACGCATGGCAGCGGTCTTTTGCTGTGGATTATGCCTCTTCTTCTTCTGGCTGCGGCGTTGCTGGTGGCGCGCGGCCGTTTCCGGAAAGAAAAAAAATGAGCGGTTGGATCGCCATGGTGCTGCTTGCCGCAATGGCCGGTGGGCTTGTATTGTTTGCGTCCAAGGCACGGAAGCTGGTCTG
>JAJTFR010000016.1 GCA_021298455.1 Sphingomonadales bacterium
ATCTGGTTCGCCATCTTCGCCGTTTGCCCATCACCGGGGCCGCCAACATGGACAATGCGTTTCGAATAAGCGTGTATGATGGGCGTCGCCGCAGCGACCGCCGCCTCGGTACCGCCGCACATTATGGCGAGCGTGCCATTTTCGGCGCCGGCCTGACCGCCAGTGACCGGTGCGTCGACGCAATGAATGCCCCTGCCCTTGGCCTCGACCGCAAGCTGACGGGCAATCCGCGCTGACACGGTGGTGTGATCGATGAAGCAGCTGCCCTTGGCCATCGCCTGAAACACGCCGTCGCGGCCCAGCGTGATGCTGGCCAGATCATCGTCGGTGCCAACGCAGCTCACGACAAAGTCAGCGTCCTTTGCCGCCTCTGCCGGAGAAGCGGCCTTGCGACCGCCATGCTCGCCGACCCATTTGTCCGCCTTTGCCGACGACCGATTGTAAACGGTCATTTCATGTCCAGCCTTGCCGAGGTGCCGGGCGATCGGGCCGCCCATGACCCCGAGGCCGATAAAAGCTATTCTTGCCATGACCGTGCCTTAATCTCTGTTTTCAGCTTGCGCCAGATAGGATAGGTCAAAACACCTATGGCCGATCAATCACCCAGCGAACTTCTCTCCCTTGCCGACGTCCGTGCAGCGCACGACCGGATTCGCGATGCCATTATCGAAACGCCGACGCTGCATAGCCAGACCCTGTCAAATCTGACCGGCGCAAACATCTTTCTAAAGTTTGAAAACCTGCAATTCACCGCAGCCTATAAGGAGCGTGGCGCGTTGAACGCGTTGCTCCAACTGCCAGAAGAAGCGCGCAAACGCGGTGTGATCGCAGCATCGGCGGGCAATCATGCGCAGGGCCTCAGCTATCACGGTACCCGGCTGGGCGTTCCGGTGACGATCGTGATGCCGAAGACGACCCCCACGGTAAAGGTGATGCAGACCGAGTCGGTCGGCGGCAAAGTAGTGCTGGAAGGCGAAAAATTCGACGACGCCTACAAACATGCCCGTCTTCTGGAAAAGGAACTGGGGTTGACCTTTGTCCATCCCTTTGACGATCCAAAGGTCGCGGCGGGCCAAGGCACCGTTGCACTAGAAATGCTGGAGGCAGCGCCCGAAATCGATACGCTGGTCGTGCCGATCGGCGGCGGCGGCCTGCTGTCGGGTATGGGGACCGCAGCGCGCGGCCTGCGCCCCGATATCGAACTGATCGGCGTTCAGGCGGAACTCTACCCGTCCATGTATGCGCTGCTCAACGGGCTACAATTGCCATGCGAAGGCGATACCCTTGCCGAAGGCATTGCCGTAAAAGAACCCGGCGCATTTACGTCACAGGTGATCAAGGGTCTGGTCGACGATATCGTCCTGGTATCCGAGCCGCAGCTTGAAACCTCGGTCAGCCTATTGCTACAGATCGAAAAGACTGTGGTGGAAGGCGCGGGCGCGGCGGGTCTTGCGGCCGTCCTTGCCTATCCCGAAAAATTCCGCGGCAAGAATGTTGGCGTGGTGTTATGCGGCGGCAATATCGACACGCGCCTTTTGGCCAATGTGCTGCTGCGCGACCTTGCCCGTTCGGGCCGGCTGGCGCGGCTGCGCATCACATTGCAGGATCGCCCCGGCGCGCTCTACAAGGTGATGCGTCTGTTCAACGAGCATAATGTCAACATCATCGAAATCTATCACCAACGCATCTTTACGACGCTGCCCGCAAAGGGGTTGATCACCGACATTGAATGCGAAGCGCGCGACGCTGAGCAGTTGCAGGGCCTGGTAGATGGACTGAAGGTGGCGGGTTACAAGGTCGAGCGGGTCGAACTGAACTGACGCCGGATAGTTTTTCCGCATACCGCATTTTGATGGTAAACAGACTTTTCACTATCGAAATGAGTTGCCATAAAGAGGTCAAGCAATAAGCAATAAGCAAGTAGGGAAAAGGTCGTAATCTCATGAGCGCTCCGGTTCGCTTTCCGCGCTTCTTTGTGACGAATCCTGCGCCTTGCCCCTATCTTCCGGGCAAAACGGAGCGCAAGGTCTTCACCGAGTTGAACGGGCCACATGCCAGTGAATTGAACGAAGCGCTTGGGCGCATCGGTTTTCGTCGCAGCCAAAATGTCGCCTATCGGCCCAGTTGTGTCGACTGCAAGGCGTGCATCCCGGTGCGCATCCTGACCGAACAGTTCGTTCCCAACGCAACTCAGCGTAAGATCATCAAGCGCAATTCGGATTTGCAGGTCAGTGCTTGCCGTCCCTGGTCGACAGGCGAGCAGTTCGAATTGCTGCGCCGTTACCTTAAACAGCGACATCCCACCGGCGGCATGGCTGAAATGGACGATATGGATTATGCCGACATGGTGGAACAGACGCCCGTGCGCAGCCATGTCGTCGAATATCGACTGCCGGCCCGTTACGGTGCGCAGGGCGAACTTGTGGGTGCGTGCATCACCGATCAGCAGTCCGACGGGCTATCGATGGTCTATAGCTTTTACGATGCGGAGGCGGCGAACCGCCCCGGCCTCGGCAATTTCATCATCCTCGATCATATCCTGCGCGCTCGGGCGGCGGGCCTGCCGTACGTATATCTCGGCTATTGGGTCGAAGGCGCGGAACGGATGCAATACAAGACCCGCTATCATCCGCTCGAAAAGCTGAGCCCCGATGGCTGGGTGCCCTTTGGCGACGAGGAACAGGGCGAATTGATCCGTTAATCCAACCCTGATCACATGATGAAAAACCCCGCCGCAGCGGGGTTTTTTTATATGCTTAGCGACAAACGCAGCGCGGCTTCGGCTTGGGCTTCCATTTGCGGACCGCCTTGCGTTTCACCGGAACCGTTTCATAATAAACCTCTTCGGTCACGGTGGTGGTGGTCACGGGTTGCGATATCGTGATCGTCGTCACCACAGGCTGGCCGGAGTAATAATAGCTGCCGGGATAATAGCCCTGCTGCTGTGGATAGCCCGTTTCGGGATAACCGGTGACGGGATAGCCGGGCGCGGGTGCATAACTTGCCTCCCTATCGGGCAGATATTTGCGGCATTTCTTCATCGATTTCTCGACGCCAAGCCCCGCCAGAGCGCCAAGGCCACCACCGATCAGCGACCCTGCTGTGCGATCGCCCCGGCCGGCGATGCGGTTTCCGGCAACAGCGCCAATCACCGCGCCGATGGCGGCGCCAGCCACACCTTCTGTGCGAAGGCAACGCTCATAACGATCATAGCCATAAGGGGCGGCATAGCCGGGGGCCGTATGATAGCCGCGCGCACCCGATTGCGGGGGCATCGGATAGGGCGCGCCTGCACGCACCGGTCCGGCATTACCTTCACCCTGGCGCGTAACGGTGCCGTTCCACTGGCCTTCAAAGACACGGCCATCGGAATCGACATAACGGCCCTGTGTCCACTGGCCCTGATAATCGTACCGCACACCATCGTCGCCGGTATAGGTCGGCGCTCCACCCATGTCGTAGATGCTGCGATCTGCACCCATGGACGGCCCATAATCGGGCCGTCCATAACGGCCTCCTTCGGGGGCATAGCCATATTCGTCCCATTGGAGATTAGGGCGGTAATCCTGCACATAGCCACGCTGGTCACGCAGCACGGCATCGTCATAATAGCGCGACCAGCCCCAGCCCGCGCTTGGCGCAGGAAGGCCCAACACGCGGTAATTGCTGATCGAATAAGCAGGGTTCACCCAATAGCCGGGAAGAACAAATCCACGGTAAGGCGCACGATAGCCCTGCCAACCGCCCGGTGCATAAAATCCGGCGAACCAGCGTCCGCCAATATTGTGGCCCCAACGATTCTGGACGACATAGGGCCGCGGCACAGGCGTGCCTGCAACCGGCTGCCGGTTGCCCTTGCGCCCTTCATAAACGGCGTCGAACAAAGCGGATTTGGCGGCATCGTTCCTGATCGTAAACGATTCGCTCGCATGCGCTGCGGGTGCGAGTGCCAAAGTTGCCGCGACGGACATCCCAGCAATTGCGAGTTTTTTCATGGTCAACAGCTCCTTAGACACCGAAAAGCACACCCCATGCGCAATTCGGTGGTTAAGCTGTCTTTAACATTTTTTTCAAACCACTGCCATGAACGCGCATGTAAATTGCACGTCGTCTGCCCAGCTGTTCCAAAATGATGCAGAAACGCAGCCCTACGTGTGGATGACACAACCGGAAGACTGCCAAGCGCAATGCCCGAAAGGGGCGGTGGTCTGCGGAGTGGGCACGGCTTGGCTTGCAGCCAGTTCGCGGGCAAGCGCCTCGATCCGCGCCAGTTCGGCATCACGCGCATTCAGCGCAGCTTCCAACCGGTCGACCATGGTCGCCAGCAAATCGTCAGCATGGGGCGCCACAACTTCGGCTTCGACTGCGACAGGCGCATCGGCCTCAACCGCAATATCATGGTGGGGCGAGATGCCTGCGTCGACCTGCAACTGCTCTTCATGCGGCTCTCCGCTTTCAGCAATGGCGGCAGCCTCAATCAATTCGGCTTCCAGACCGGCATCAAGACTGTCGTCGACCAGCGGCATCGGTTCGTCTTCGGTAATCGGCTCGGCAATGGATGCTTCAGGGGCTTCTGGAGCAATTGGCGCCTCTGAAATTGCCTGCGCTTCACGCGCAAACATCGGGACGGCGCTGACCGGTTCGCCTTCGGCCGCCAACGCCTCAAGGTCGCGACCAGCCGAGAAGGGGCGGCGGGGCGGCGCATCGGGATGGGCATCGCTGGCACGCAATTTCGGCAGATCCTCAAGGGTCACAATTGCGCTGCTGTCGCGCCGCGCCTCGGCCCAGGCCGCCAGCTTTCCACGCAGGCGCGCGGCGAGCGAGGGGCTTGGTTCAGGATCGGCCTCCTCCGTCAGATCAAAAACCGCATCATTCCAGCTGGACATGCGCGGTTCGTTGGCGACAACATCGTCGGCAACATCCGCCGCAGAACGGCTGCGTGCAGGACGGCGCAATGTCTGTGCCCCGAGGGTGATGAATGTTACGGCGCCCAGACCGAATGCAATCAGCGCGCGGGCCTTGTCACCCAAAGGTGCAGCCGCGACCGGAACCATTTCGGAAATGCCGGTCGATCCGGTGATCATTTCCCACACACTAACGGGCACGAACATCGCCGCGACGGCGACAATTGCCGATCCGGCAAAAGCAAATATCCATGCGCGCATCTGTTTATCAATCTTGCGGTCAAGCGGCATATTCTAACCCTGTTATCGTCGGGCAAAAACAGGCGCAAAACGCCGAATCCTAGCCCCGTTTGCCTCGGGCTAGCAGCAAATGGTAAACAGGTTCGTAACATATTATGTTATTCTGCCAATTGCGTTCCTTTTCAACAAAGGCCCGGGCATCCGCCTTTCTCTTCTCCCAAACGGCCCTGTCCGCAAACAAGGCATCAATTGCCTTGGCTGCGCCTGCAGGATCGTCGGCAGGAAAAAGCGTTCCTGTAACCCCGTCAGCAATCAGTTCCTTATGCCCACCAACATTGGATGCCGCTACCAGCCTGCCCTGCGCCATCGCCTCAAGCGGTTTCAGCGGGGTCACTAGGTCGGTCAGCCGCATCGATTTGCGCGGATAAACGAGGATGTCGATCAGGCTATAATAGCGTTCGACCTCAGCATGCGGCACGCGGCCGACAAAATGGATACGATCTGCCACTGGGGATGCCGCAACCTGCCTGCGCAGGGCATCCTCCATCGGGCCGCCGCCGACCAGCAAAAGATGCGCTGCGCTCGCCGCGCCTTTCAGCCGGGCCATCATGTCGACAAGATCGTCCAGCCCCTCATAATCGTAGAAACTGCCAATATAGCCGATCACATCCTTGCCCTGCAGCCCAAGCTCTGCGGCAAGCGCCGCATCGCGTGGCGGTGGCTTACCGAACATCGCCATGTCGACACCATTGGGTGACACCAAGATGCGTTCGGGGGCAACCCCGCGCGCCACAAGATCGCTCCGAAGCCCATCGCAAATCACAGCAATATGGTCTGCGCACGCAACGACATGGTTTTCGAGCGCGCGGGTCAGAAGATAGCGTGGCGAACCTTCCCGGCCGGTGCCATTGCCCACCGCCGCATCCTCCCAAAAGGCACGGATTTCATAAACAAACGGCAAGCCCAGCCTTTTGGCAGCCCGCGCCGCCGCCAGCCCGTTGAGCGCGGGCGAATGGGCATGAACAATGTCAAAGGGCCAGGCACGGTGCAGATCGACGATCCGCTTTTCCAGTGCGCGCACCTCGCGCCATTCGCGCAGCAGCGGCAAGCCGGATTGGGTCGCAGGCGTGCGATAAAAATGCAGCCCCTCGGCTTCTTCCTCAAACGATTCGGGTTGTTGGCCATGTTGATATTGCCGCAATCCGGTCAACC
Organism: Sphingomonadales bacterium; assembly: GCA_021298455.1. Classification (GTDB taxonomy): domain Bacteria; phylum Pseudomonadota; class Alphaproteobacteria; order Sphingomonadales; family Sphingomonadaceae; genus Sphingorhabdus_B; species Sphingorhabdus_B rara. Next base: position 6,357 of record JAJTFR010000016.1, read on the forward strand.
CGCGCGCATCCCATCCTGCCGCAATCTGCGCCTTCATAATGGCGCGCGTGCGAAAGGTGTACCCGCTGTGCAGCGGCAGGCTATGGTCAAGAACGTGGAGGATGCGAACCATAAGCTGCACATAGGCGCAGAATATTTAACGGGGCGTCAACCCTCCTCGAGTTAAGTTTTTCGCGATTTTGCAATTTAGCGCTATGTCCGGCCATCGCCGGGTTGGCAGGGGCCGCGTTCGAATGATCGACAATCTATCGATATTGCTGAGCCACAGCCTGATCCTGCTTGCCTTCTGGCTGCTCAGCCGGCGCGAAGACCTGAACGTAGAGCCGCCACCCGAGCGTGATCCCGAACCGCAAGGTTTCGGCATTGCCCGCCGCGCGGTCCAATCGCGCAAAAAAGTAACGCCGCCCGATGCGTGACCTTTTCTTCGTCGGCTATATCGGCCTTCTGATGCTGCTTGCGTTCAAGCGGCCGTTTCTGTTCACCCTGCTTTATGCCTATATCGATATCGTCGCGCCACAACGGCTGAGCTATTTCATGCTCAATTCGCTGTCGATCTCACTTGTCGCCTTCAGCCTCGCCGTTCTCGGTTTTCTGGTGAGCGACGAGAAACGCGATGTCAGAATATCGCCGCGCTGGACGTTGCTTGTCGTACTGATCGTCTATTGCGGCTATACCACGACGGTCGCGATCGAGCCGGTGGCAGCTCAGGAAAAATGGGGCTGGGTCTGGAAGGCATTGGTCTTTGCCGCCTTTCTACCCTTGCTATTGAAGACACGTTTGCGGATCGAGGCGCTGGCGCTTGTCATGGTGCTGTCGGCATCGGCATTGATCGTCACCGGCGGGGTAAAGACGGTGTTAGGCGGTGGCGGATATGGTTCGCTGGTACTGCTGATCGACGACAATTCGGGTCTGTATGAAGGCAGCATCATCAGTTGCGTCGCGATTGCGATCATCCCGCTAATCGTCTGGCTGGCCCGGCATGGCACGATCATAAAGCCTGACTGGAAGGTGCAGGTTTATGCGGGCGCGCTAGTCTTTGCCGCCTTGCTGATCCCTGTTGGGACACAGGCGCGCACGGGCCTCGTCTGTATCGCTGTGCTGGCTGTGCTGTTCATCCGCCAAACCAAGCGCCGTTTCCTCTATCTGACAGCGGCAGTGTTGGTGGGCGCGGCCGCCATTCCCTTTCTGCCATCGGCCTTTTCCGACCGGATGGAGACGATCCGCGAATATAAAACAGATGAATCAGCGGCAACGCGGCTTGCAGTATGGAAATGGACGTGGGAATTTGTCCAGGAACACCCCTTTGGCGGGGGCTTTGATGCCTATCGCATAAACAAGGTGCGCTATGAACTGCCGGTCGTCGACGAAAATGGTTTTGACACAGGGGCCGTCGACAGCCGAGAGATTGTCGATCAGGCGCGCGCCTATCATAGCAGCTATTTCGAGATGCTCGGCGAACAAGGCTTTCCGGGACTGATCATCTGGTTGATCATCCATGTAGGCGGTGTCTGGCGGATGGAAGTGATCAGCCGCATCTATAGGAAGCGCAACCGGCCGGACGAGACTTGGGTGGCACCGCTGGCTCGCGCGCTGCAAAACGCGCAGATAATCTATCTGGTCGGTTCGCTTTTTGTCGGCATCGCGTTCCAGCCCTTTGTCTATATGCTAGTTGGGATGCAGATCGGGCTCGATACCTATCTTGCGCGGCGGCGCGGCGAAGCAGCATGGATGCCAATCCGCAACCAGCGGCTTGTATCCAAGGAAAGCGGCAATACCGCCTGACGGCCCACCTGACGGCTTGTCGCGGGCATAGCTGGGCACTAGATCAAGGACATGCCCCTACCCGACCCCAAACTAACCCCGGATACCACAACCGAACTTGTGCCCCGTATTCAGGCCTATGGACAGTTGATCACCGACTGGGTGCGCAACAATCTGCCCGAACTGCTGATCGCGACGGCGGCGGCGATCATCGTGTTCCTTGTGCTCAGCTGGCTGCGGCGGCGGGCGGCGCGCATCGTGCGGAAAAGCGAGGATCATGGCGCGCTGGCGACGATTGCCGCGCGCACTTTTGCCCGCACCGGAATATTCTTTCGCATCATGGTCTCTGCGGAACTGGTCAATGGCTATGCCAATGCACCCTACACCGTCGCGCGGACGATCGACATATTGTTCACCATCGCCGCCGCCCTGCAGGTCGCCATCTGGATGCGCGAGATCATTCTGGGCATGATCGAACGACGCGCCGGCGAAAGCGGCGGGGAACATGAAACACTCGCCAGCGCGATGGTGCTGATCCGCCTGCTGGTCAGTTTCGCGCTGTTCGCCATCGCCGCCATCGTCATTCTCGCCAATCTGGGGGTCAATGTCACTGGCCTGATCGCGGGCCTTGGCGTTGGCGGCATCGCTATCGGTCTTGCCGCGCAAGGGATCTTTCAGGATCTGTTCGCGGCTATTTCGATCATCTTCGACCGGCCTTTCAAGCGCGGCGATACCATCAGCTATGACATGTCAACCGCAACGGTGGAACGCATCGGAATGAAAAGCACCCGGCTGCGTGCTGTGACAGGTGAGGAAAAGATCATCTCGAACAGCAAGCTGCTCGACAAGGAAATCACCAATAACACAACCACCGCCTTTTGCCGGACGACCTATCGGCTGAGCCTGATTTACCAAACCCCGCCGGAAAAGGCCCGGCGCATCCCCGACATGTTGCGCGCGATTGTGGAAGCGGAAAATGAAGAATTTGTGCGCGCCGGCTTTGTCGGGTTCGGCCCTAGCTCGATCGATTTCGAACTGGTGTTCGATGTGCGGAGCGACGATTTCGAAGAGACCTTTACCACGCGGCATAATGTCGGGCTCACCATCCTCGAACGCTTCCGGGACGAAGGCATATTGTTCGCCTATCCGACACAAACGACCTTCACCGCAGCGCCCGACGGAAGCTATGTAATGCCCTATGCCCCGCTGCCCCAGCCGGTTTCGCAGGGGCGCACCAAGGGATGATTCGCGGACCGCAAAGCCTTGCTTGATCGGATGACGTAGGGTCAGCGCCGCTTCGAATGGCAAGACTTGTCAATTGCGGCAGAAAAGCGCAGAACCGCGCGCAAATTCCACCTATAAGGAGCAGGACATGAGCGGAGTTACACCAGCCGAACTCGCAAACCGGGTCGGCGAAGTCATCGGCAGTTCGGATTGGCTGCTGGTCGACCAGGACATGGTCAACAAGTTTGCCGATGCGACTGGCGATCACCAGTTCATCCATGTGAATGAGGAAATGGCAAAGATGACGCCGTTCGGCGGCACCATCGCCCATGGCTTCCTCTCTCTCTCGCTGTTGCCGGTATTGATGGCGAAATCGAGCACCCCGAAGGTCGTGGGTGTCAAGATGGGCGTCAATTATGGCGGCAATAAAACCCGCTTCCTCGCTCCGGTCCGCGTTGGCAAGCGCGTACGTGCGCATTTCAAGCTTCTCGAACTCGCCGAAAAGCGCCCCGGCCAGTGGCAGCAGACGATCGAATATACGCTCGAGATTGAAGGCGAGGAAAAGCCCGCCTGCATCGCCGAATGGATCACCCAGTTTTTTGTTTGAGGCCGCTTCATCCCCTCCCTCAAGCGGGAGAGGATATGCAGCCTAGGGAGCTTATTCCCTAGGCGAAGTGGGCGAGGTCCCTCGCCGCTGCGATTAGTTCGCTATGCTCAATAGTCTCGCTCCTCTCCTCCATACAGGAGAGTAAATTATCGAAAGGAATTCTTCCATGCGCGACGCAGTTATTGTTTCCACCGCCCGTACCCCGCTGACTAAGGCAGCGCGCGGCGCTTTCAACAACACCACCGGTGCCACCCTTGGCGCATTTTCGATAAAGGCTGCCGTCGAACGTGCTGGCCTTTCAGGCGCGGAAATCGACGATGTCGTGATCGGCACTGCTGTGCAGCAAGGCTCGACCGGCGGCAACGTCGCGCGCCTTGCTGCGCTGCGGGCCGGACTGCCGGTAACCGTCCCCGCGATGACCATTGACCGTCAATGTTCCTCGGGCCTGATGACCATCGCCACGGCTGCCAAGCAGATTCTGGTGGACAATATGGACATCTGCGTCGCTGGCGGCGTTGAGAGCATTTCCAAGGTGGTCGGCAGCGGCAAGATGTTTGTTGAGCCTGATCGTGAACTTCTGGAAATGCACCCGCACATTTACATGCCTATGATCGGCACTGCCGAAGTGGTCGCCAAGCGTTACAATATCAGCCGCGAATATCAGGACGAATATTCGCTCCAGTCGCAACAGCGCACCGCTGCCGCACAGGCGGCGGGCAAGTTCAACGATGAAATCGTGCCTTGCACCGCCACAATGGCTATCGTCGACAAGGAAACCAAGGAAGTTTCCTACAAGGAAGTCACCGCCGACCGTGATGACTGCAACCGCCCCGAAACCACGCTCGAAGGGCTTGCCAGCCTGAAGCCGGTGATGGGCGAAGGTCATTGCATCACCGCAGGCAATGCCAGCCAGCTCTCCGACGGCTCTTCGGCTAGTGTGCTGATGGAAGCCAAGGTTGCCGAAAAGCGCGGCCTCACCCCGCTCGGCCGCTATGTCGGCATGGCGGTCGCCGGCACCGAGCCCGATGAAATGGGCATTGGCCCCGTCTTCGCGATCCCCAAGCTGCTCGAGCGCTTCAACCTTAAGATGGATGATATCGGCCTTTGGGAACTGAATGAGGCGTTCGCTGTGCAGGTGCTGTATTGCCGCGACAAGCTCGGCATTCCTGACGAACTGCTCAACGTCAACGGTGGTTCGATCTCGATTGGTCACCCCTTCGGTATGACGGGCGCACGCTGCACCGGTCATGCGTTGATCGAAGGCAAGCGTCGCGGCGCCAAATATGTCGTTGTAACGATGTGCATTGGCGGCGGCCAGGGCGCAGCCGGACTGTTCGAAGTCCTGTAACCAAGAAGACGGGCGCAGCGGTCAAAACCCTGCGCCCACCATCATTTATCGAGAGGAATCAGAAATGGCCGGAATTGGCGTCGTCGCAACATTGACCGTAGCAGAAGGCAAGAATGCCGAATTCGAAGCGGTGTTTGCAGAACTTTCGGCAGCGGTGCGGGCGAATGAGCCGGGCAACCATTTCTATACCCTTACCCGTTCGCGCACCAATGCGCAGGTCTATCGCGTGCTGGAATGCTATGCCGATCAGGCTGCACTCGACGCGCATGGCAAGAGCGATTATTTTCGCGCCGCTGGCCCGAAACTGGGCGCGTGCCTCGCCGGTGCACCCGAAATCGAATATCTCGACGCGGTTTGAGATGTCCTGCTCAGGCGGGAATTATCTTCCCGCCTTCGAAGGTAAAGCCATCTTCGCGATCGCGCGCCAGCAAGGCGGGCCCATCCAAATCGACCCATATCGCACCTTGTGCCGCAAGCCATGCGGGTGCGATGCCAAGGCTGGTGGAGAGCATGCAGCCGACCATCAGTTTTAGGTCGCGCGCCTGCGCCTCGCGCGCCAAAGCCAAGGCCTCGGTCAGCCCGCCGGTCTTGTCGAGCTTGATGTTGATGCCGTCAAAATGGTGCGCGCACAAATCAAGCTCTGCGCGTGATTGGCAGCTTTCATCGGCAAGGAATGGAACAGGGGCCCTCACGCCATCGAGCAGCGTCTCCTGCCCCACCGCCACCGGCTGTTCGATCATTTCGACCCCCAGCGCCGCCAGAGCATGGGCCTCTGCCTCAATATCAAGGCCGCCCCAGCTTTCATTGGCATCAACAATCAATCGCGCCATAGGTGCGCCTCTGCGCACCGCCGCAACCCGATCCCGGTCGCCCTCGCCGGTGAGTTTGAGTTTGAGCAGGCCAAAACCGCGCGCCGACGCCTTTGCCGCATCGGCCTCCATCACGTCAGGTTCGCCCAATGAAATGGTAAAGGCAGTCTGCAGCGGCTGAGGCGGCGCTGCTAGCCCTGCCAATTGCCATAGCGGTTTGCCGGCGAGGCTGGCCTCAACATCCCACAAGGCACAATCAAGCGCATTGCGGGCGACACCGGGGGGAAGCAATTGCTGTAACGCCTCACGTGCAGCGCGAGGTTCAAGGCCGGAAAGCACTTCCATCACGCCTTCAATTTGCGACACGCCTTTTTCCGCGGTTTCCTGCAGGTAATAAATGGCGGTACCTTCGCCCATGCCAACCGCGCCATTGCAACGCACGGCAGCGACAAGAACGTCGACATGGGTTTTCGCGCCCCGCGCAATCACGAACTGGCCGGCAACGGGCCAACGTTCCACCATAGCCGTGATCTGCAATTTCATCTGACACCTCCCCCGGCGGGCCCGTTCTTTTCCGTAACCACAGGAGCAGGTTTCGACAAGCAAACCGGGAGTTTAGAGCCTCCGTTGGGATCAGGCGTTATGCGCGAGGATCCAGTCTTCGACGACAGGGGCGATTTTATCGCGCCATTTGCTGCCGTTGAAAATACCATAATGGCCGACTTCGGGGGCCATATGATAATGTTTCAGCTTGTCTGACAAGCCGGTTGCTATGTCCAGCGCCGCCTTGGTCTGGCCAAGGCCGCTAATATCGTCACGCTCGCCTTCGATCGCAAGCAGAGCAATATCGTGGATCGCACCAGGATCGACCAGACGCCCGCGATAATTAAACTCGCCCTTGGGCAGCAGATGGCGTTGGAACACGACGTCGACGGTCTGCAGATAAAATTCGGCCGTCATGTCGCAAACCGCGCGATATTCGTCGTAAAATTCCTTGTGCCGCTCGGCGCTGTCGCCATCGCCTTCGACCAGATTCTGGAACATCGTCCAATGGCTGATCATATGGTTGCCAAGGTTCATCGACATGAAACCGGCCAGTTGCAGAAAACCCGGATAAACACGTCGACCAGCACCCTTGTAATAAGGTGGCACGGTGGCGATCACATTATGCACAAACCAGTCATGCGGACGGCGGGTGGCATGGTCGTTGACCGCAGTCGGCGCCTCGCGCGTGTCGATCGGACCACCCATCATCGTCAATGTACGCGGACGCAGCGGATGATCCTTCGCGCTCATGATCGCGGCTGCCGCATAGGCGGGAACCGAAGGCTGGCATACTGCGAGCATATGCGCACCCCGTCCACCGGCATCGGGGCCGATATGTTCCAGCCATTCGATCAGATAGTCGATATAGGCCTCAAGGTCGAAACCGCCGCCAGTCAGCGGTACATCGCGCGCATCTTTCCAGTCGGTGATATAAACATCGTGCGTCGGCAGCATCCGTTCGACCGTGCCGCGCAGCAGTGTTGCGAAATGGCCTGACATCGGCGCGCTGATCAAAAGGCGCGGTTTGGCCTCGCTGCCTTCATAAACGAAATGCTTGAGCTGGCCGAAGGGCTTACGCGCCTCATTGCGTTCCTCGACCGGAAGATGCTTACCGTCCACCTCGACAAAATCGAGTCCGAAGCCAGGCTTTCCGCGAGGCATCACCGAATGGGCGAATACGTCAAGCGCCGACGCCGTGATCCCTGTCAGCCCGCCATAGTTGAACGGAGCGGCGTTAAAATTATTCAGGAAATCGGCCTGTTTCTGCGCGATCCAGCCCATTCCGGCAAGCATGCCGCGCTGAAGATCATATCCGGTATAGAGCATGTGCGTTTCCCGTCTCGCCCAAAGGCAGCCTGACGCTGGATCAAAGGGCCCTGTTTCAGATCCTGACATAGGCATTTTTTGTGCATTGCACCATAGAAAAAGATCAAAGCGCTTCGCTCGCCAATTGTTACGGCTCGCCGCGCCTGCTAGGCGGTCGGCATGAATGATGTGACCGCAGCCATGCCCGACGCACCGGATGGCGGAAAACCGCCAGCGGAACCCAAGGCGAAAGTTAATCTGGGCAGCCTGCGGATGATCGCGCGCTTTACCCTCGATTATCCGCGACAGATCCTTTTTGCCTTGCTGGCACTGGTGGTGGCGGCATCGTCTACGCTGGCCATTCCTTATGGCTTGCGCCTGATCATCGACAAGGGGTTCATCAAAGATGGCGGCGATCCCGCCCCTTATTTCTACCTGCTCTTTGCGATTGTCGGGGTGATCGGCATCTCGACCGCCTTCCGCTTCTACTTTGTCAGTTGGCTGGGTGAACGCGTGGTTGGCGATATTCGCGCCGCTGTACAAGATAATCTACTCCGCCTTGCGCCCCGCTTTTTCGAAGAGAATCGGCCCGCTGAAATCGCGAGCCGGATGACGGCCGACACCGCGATCATCGAACAGATTGTAGGCACGACTGTTTCCGTTGCGCTGCGCAATCTGTTTATCGGCATTGGTGGTGTTTTCCTGCTGTTCGGCCTTGCGCCTAGCCTGACGATCTGGCTGCTTGCTGGCATTCCAGTCGTTGTGCTGCCCATCGTCTTCCTCGGCCGACGATTGGAAAAGGCATCGCGCAACAGCCAGGACAAAGTGGCGAGCGTCGGCACCGTCGCGTCTGAGGCATTGGGCGCAATCAAGATCGTGCAGGCTTTCGGGCAGGAGAGGCGGGAACAGCAACGCTTCCGCGACGCGGTGGAAAGCACCTTCGCCGCTGCACAGCGCCGTATCCGCCTGCGCGCCTTCCTGACCGCACTGGTGATGACGCTGATCTTTGGTGGCATCACCTTGCTGGTGTGGGAAGGCACCGACCAAGTAACACAAGGGATTATTTCAGCCGGCACATTGTTCGCAGTTGTTCTTTATGGCGGCCTTGTCGCCGGTTCATTCGGCGCCTTGACCGAGGTTTATGGCGATCTGGTGCGTGCATCGGGTGCAGCGTCGCGATTGGCGGAACTTTTGCAGGAAGTGCCCGAAATTGCCGCACCTGCAAATCCCGTCAAAATGCCCGCTCCGCGCGGCAGCCTTGAATATCAGAATGTCCGTTTCCGCTATCCGACGCGGCCCGAGGTTGCGGCGCTTGATGATTTCAGTCTGAAAGTTTCGCCGGGGGAGACGGTTGCAGTTGTCGGCCCGTCGGGTGCTGGCAAATCGACCCTCTTCCAGTTGGCGCAGCGTTTCTATGATCCTGAGGCCGGCACGGTGCGAATTGATGGAGTTGCGCTGACCAGCGCCGATCCGGCAGAATTTCGTCAACGCATGGCGTTTGTACCGCAAGATACGGTGCTATTCGCTTCGTCCGCACGCGATAATCTGCGTTACGGCAATTGGAATGCCGATGACGCCTTAATCTGGGCGGCGGCTGAACAGGCTAATGCCGCGACTTTCCTGCGCGATCTGCCCCAAGGCCTGGACACCTATCTGGGCGAAGGCGGCGCGCGACTTTCGGGCGGCCAGCGGCAACGGATCGCGATCGCCCGGGCATTGTTGCGCGATGCTCCCTTGCTGCTGCTGGATGAAGCTACCAGCGCGCTCGACGCTGAAAGCGAACGGTTGGTGCAAGATGCGCTTGAACATCTCATGAAGGGTCGCACAACCATCGTCATCGCCCATCGCCTCGCCACCGTACGCAAGGCAGACCGGATCGTAGTGATGGATCAAGGCCGCATCGTCGAGCAAGGGACCCATGACAGCCTGTCAAAGGCAGGCGGGCTCTACGCACGGCTGGCTAGCCTGCAATTCGACGCCTGAGTTGCTTATAGGTGTGGCCGTTCATTGGAGGGGCTCGCGGAGATCGCGCTAGCGGTGCGATAGTCCGCCATTGTCCATCCCGGTAGAAAGTCGAGTTCTGACCGATCAATCGGCAAACAGGGCTTCATCGCCTCTACCATCCCGCCTGCTTACGGTCCGCTGCGGTTCATCCTGCGACTTATGTCGTTTCATTGTCGCGGATAGGGCTGCCGGATCAGCGGTCAAAGGTCCATCGTACGGCTTACGCATGTGGATCAACAGCTGCATCCCATGGCCGTCATACAAGGAAACCTCAGGATGATGGGGGCATAGCCCCTACCTTAGCGGCACAAAAAAAGGGCGGCCCGAGAGCCGCCCTTTCATGTCGATTGCAGCTTCTGCGATCAACGACCTTCGATGGCCGCCTTGCCGAAGACGCGATATTGTTCGTTACCGACGAAACCGAACTTGGTGATGCCACTGCGCTTCACGACGTTCAACGTCGCGTTCACAGTGTCATAGACCGCAGTCGGTGCGGGCTGGAACTGAAGTTCCGGCTCGGGGCTCATCGATTTTGTCTGTGCGAGATACTGCCCAATCTGATCAAGCGAAGACGGCGTGCCGTTCCACTGGATTTCGCTGTTGGGCATGATCACGATCTTGTTGACCACCGGATCGATCAATACTTCCGGCGGAGGCTGGTTCGGATCCTGCACGGGCAGATCGATATCAACCGCGTGCGAAACCGGCGGGATGGTGATCATCAGCATGATAAGGAGAACGAGCATGACGTCGATCAACGGCGTCGTGTTCATTTCCATCATCGGCTGGCCATCGTCCTTGCCACCACTCATTGCCATAACATTTGCTCCTTGCGAGGCTGGACTTATTTAGCCGAATCGAGCGGCGGGAACGGCGTCGAAATGAAGCCGACGCGGGCAAAGCCTGCCATCTGCATCGAATAGATCGCACCACCAATGCAGCGATAAGGCGTGTTCACGTCACCACGAATATGCGCCTCGGGCAGCATATCGGGCGTGATCTGGCCAGCCGCTGCGGCAGCTTCGCCGCCGAGGATGTCAAATTCACGCTTCAGATGCTTGGCTGCACGATCAACCAATTCGGTCGAATCCACCGGAGTCACGTTCCAATAGATGCGGCATTCCCCGCTGGGGTTAGCGCCCTGAAAGCCCTCTGCGCCCGGATCGAGGCCGTTCACATCGGTCGTGGTCACGGACAGCAGCACATTTTCACGCTTTGCCTTGGTCGGTTCAAAAATCTGCTCAGGGAGCTGCATCTTGACCGTCTGGATGGCCACGGGAATGGCGATCAGGAAGACGATCAGAAGCACCAGCATGACGTCCACAAGCGGGGTCGTGTTGATGTCTGACATTGGCGTGTCTTCGCCGCCGCCTCCAGTACTCATTGCCATTTAGCTATTCCTCTCTGACTGCTCGCACCCGGACACAAGGCCATGGGCGCGGTCATCGAGGGGAGGGCCGCCCTGACCGGACGACCCGTCCCCCCAGTGTCTTACTTCTTAGCGGCAGCGGCCGGAGCAGCCTTGGCAGCGGCAGCCGGAGCAGCCTTAACTGCGGGCTTCACCTTGCCATCCGAAGTGATGTAGCCAAGTACGTCATTCGAGAAAGCCGACATGCTGCGGGCGATCGACTTGTTACGCGCCTGAAGCCAGTTGTAGGCAAGCACCGCAGGAACCGCGACGAACAGACCGATTGCGGTCATGATAAGTGCTTCACCGACGGGACCAGCGATCTTGCCGATGTCGGCCTGACCGGCGATACCGATCTTGATCAGCGCCGAGTAGATGCCGATAACGGTACCAAGCAGACCAACGAACGGAGCAGTTGCACCAACGGTAGCAAGGAATGCCAGGCCACCAGCGAGCTTGCTGTTGATCGAATCTTCCGAACGATTCATCGCGCCGTGCAGCCAGTCATGGGCTTCAACCGGATCGGTCAGCATGCCATGCTGCTTCTGGGCAGCAATGCCGTCGTCGATCAGCTGACGGAACGCACTGTTCTTTTCAAGCTTCGCCGCACCTTCTTCAAGGCTGTTTGCGCGCCAGAACGTTGCCTGGACTTCCTTGGCCTGCTTCAGAACCTTCTGCTGTTCGATCAACTTCGTGAACATGATGTAGAACGAGAAGACCGACATGATCACCATCACGATGAAGATCGACCAGCTTATCGGGCCACCTTCGTTCAGCGCAGGGATAAGACCAAATTTTTGTGCAACGGCTGCCTGATCGGCACCAGCTGCAGTCAGGAAAACAATCGACATTTCTACTTCCTCTCAAAAAACCAGATAGACTATTGAAAAGCCCGGCCTGGAAGCTCCCCTAAGCCGGGCTGAATGATTACTTCGGAATTTGCCAGCGTACGCGGCTCGACCAGCTGCCCGAGGTGGGCTGACCATTGGAGTCAAGTGCCGGATCGAAACGGGCGCGACGCTGAATGTTCTTGCAGGTCGCATCGTCGAGATCGGCATGACCCGAAGAAGCTGTGACCGTGCATGACTGAACGCGACCATCAGGACCAACGGTGACGCGGAAGCTGGTGGTGCCTTCACGTTCCTGCTGCAGGGCGCGCGACGGATAGTCGTTCGTGTTCGCCCAGTTGCCCGGATTACCCTTTGGCAGCGGATTGGGACGCTTTGCAACCGGCGGCGGCGGTGCCGCAGGTGCCGGCGGAGCAGCTGTGGGGACGATGGGCGCTGCCGGCGGCGGCGTATCGACCGTACGAACTGTCGGCGGCGGCGTTACCGTCGTAACCAGCGGCGGAGGCGAAACTACCGGCGGCTCGATCTGCTTTTCGGGCTCTGGCGGCGGCTCTTCCTCTTCAGGCGGCTCTTCTTCCTTCACGTCAACGACATTCAGCTTCTGCTTGACTTGCTGCACCGCCTCATAAGCGAGGCCGGTGACCAGTGCATAGCCAAGGAAAGCGTGAAGGAGCGCGACGATGATGATCGAGACCAGTCGGCTCGAACTCATTCCATCTTGATCAGCATATGCCATGCGGAAACTACTCTCCTAACTTACCCCATTAAGGCTCCGACCGCTTGGTAAGCTCATCTTCGTGATGCCACCCAATGGTCAGCGCTTGAAATTGCTTTTTATGGCTGATTCCTAAGCCGCTTTAGCGAGGCCATTTTCCGCAGGCAATGCGAATATTGCGATTCATCCGCAATTCATCCTTTGCAATTCAAGACTTGTGGGACCGTTGCTTTCACGGCACGATGTTACAAAGTAACAAAATATCAAGGAAACCCAAGGTGAAAAGCCAGTTTACCATCCATTTAGCCTTGTCATGTGCGCTGATGCTGCTGGCCCCCAATGCGGTTGCGCAGGGCCCCGCTCAAACCACATTTTCTGTGCCTGCAGAGGGCGCAGGCTATGCGGATATTGCCGATCTCGTGGTGAAGTCGCCTTTGATTCTCGATGTCCAGATTCGCAAGGTCACAGCTTTGCCGCAAACCCAAGCGGTTGGAGTGCCGGCAAACATCCAGCGATCGCTGGTCGAGGCCGACGTCCAGTCACTGATCCGCGGCGAAGATGGCTTTGCTGCACGGGCGCGTTTCCTCCTCGATATTCCCAAGAACGCAAAGGGAAAGGTGCCCAAATTGCAGAAGCGCCGCTTCTTCCTGTTCGGCAACAAAGCACAGGGCCTTCCGGGCACGCTGCGGCTTTCGCGCCCCGATGCGCTGGTTGATTGGAGTGCGGCAAATGACATGTTGGTGCGTACGATCACCAAAGAGGCGGTCCTGTTGAGCGCACCAGATGCGATTTCGGCAATCAGCAGCGCATTTCATACGCCGGGAACAGTGATTGGAGAGAGCGAAACGCAGATTTTCCTGCGCACAGCAGGCGGCGAACCAATTTCGATTTCGGTGTTAAGCCGGCCCGGCCAGGAAAAGCGCTGGGCGGTATCGACAGGCGATGTAATCGACGAATCCGCTCAGGCCCCGGCGCGCAATACATTATTATGGTATCGCCTCGCCTGCAGCCTGCCACGCAGCCTTGATTCCAAACTGATCGAAAGCAGCGAACCGGCCTCAATCGCGGGCGCGCAGGGAGATTATCGCTTTGTGCTTGAATCGCTGGGGCCATGCGGGCGCACCCGGCCGCTGCCCGGTTCAAAATGACGGGTTAGCGGGACGCGCCCGGCACCCAGAGAATGTCGCCGCCGCGATCCTTGTTGATCAGGCGGCACAGCACGAACAAATAGTCAGACAGCCGGTTGAGGTAGATAAGCGCGAGCGGATTGATCGCCTCTCCGGCCGCCGCCGATACCAGCGCCCGCTCGGCACGACGCGAAACCGCCCTTGCAAGGTGCATCGCCGCCGCCGCCTCGCTGCCACCGGGGTCATTTCACCCGGAGTAAAATCTTCGCCCGGCGTCGCGATATCGGCGCCCAGATCGAACAGGTCATTCTGGATACGCCGCAGACCGGCAACAAGCGCGACATCACCATCAGCGCGTTCAAGCGCGGCAATCGCGATGCCCAGCGCGCTGTTCGCTTCATCCACCTCGCCAATAGCATGCATTCGCGCATCGGCCTTTGACCGGCGCGAACCATCGACCAGCCCCGTGGTGCCCGCATCACCCGTGCGGGTGTAAATCTTGTTCAACTTGACCATGACGGCCGGCTCAGTCTGCGAACGCGCCGCCAACGACGATGATCGCGACGATCGCAATCGCAATCGCCTGCCATTTGACGCGGGCGAACATCATCTGGTTTTGCCGGGCAAGTGCGCGCGGCACGCCATTTTCATCAACGTCATTCGGGTCCATATTGGCAAAGGCATGCAAGCCGCGCACCACGGCCCAAACGACCAGACCCATGACGATGACGAGAGCGATGATAAGAAGCGCGGCCATGATTAAATCCTTTTCTGCAAATCCATCTAGGGACTCGACCGGGTAATTCCAAGCGGAAGCTTTCCCTGCCGCAGTTGGCCGATAGATTCGATACCGCATATGCCCTTGCTTCGAAGCTCCGATAGCGGTTGCGACAATCGCGATTTTGCCAGTTTCTCACCCTTTTCGTCGAGCAATAACGGGTGGTGCCAGTAAAGCGGTTCGGGCAGCCCCAGCAACTTCTGGAGCAAACGGTGAATGGCGGTGTAGGCGAAAAGGTCCATCCCGCGCACGACATGGCTGATTGCGTCCGCCGCATCGTCCAGCGTTGCGGCCAGATGATAGCTGGCCGGCGCATCCTTGCGCCACAAGATCACGTCACCAAACTGCATCGGATCAGCATGCTGAACGCCGCCGGCAAGGTCGGTCCAGCGTAAAGGCCCCGTCTGCTCGGCCGCTGCGGCCATGTCGATCCGCCAGCAATATTCGCCATGGCATGCATCGGTACGCCCACGACAAGTACCGGGATAGACGGGACCATCGGGCCCATGGCACACTGGCCGATGGCGCAATGCTTCGGTGATTTCGCTGCGGGTGCACCAGCAGCGATACACCAGCCCCATTGCCTGCAGCCGTTCCAGCGCGCCTCGATAGCTGGCAATACGCCGCGACTGAAAAACAGGCGGGCCATCCGGAACCAGTCCCAGCCAGCCCATATCTTCAAGGATCGCTTCGACATGTTCGGGGCGGCTGCGCGTGCCGTCAATATCCTCGATCCGCAGAAGGAAGCGCCCGCCATTGGCCTTTGCAAAATCATGCGCGCACATCGCAGAAAAGGCATGGCCCAGATGCAGTCTGCCGTTGGGACTGGGCGCAAAACGCGTCGCACCCACGCGCTGCGGCGATAGTTCGATACCCGCTATTTTACCCACAGAAATACCATATCTGGTGGTCCTTGCCCTCTTGACGTCAATCCCTGCCGCCATAGTCTGCGGTTCAGCGTAGCAATTGTCAAAATGCTGTAACTTCCTTGGGAGAGGGAGGGAACAGTGTTAAGCTACAAAAGATAGGGGAGAGGTCAGAAGGCATGTTTCACGCCGGATCATTCCAAGCCGCAGATCGGGCACGCCACCCCGAAAACTGCCCCGCGCTTGTCCTAAACGCCGATTATACACCGCTAAGCTATTACCCGCTGAGCCTCTGGCCATGGCAGACGGCGATCAAGGCGGTGTTTCTGGAAAAAGTGGATATCGTCGCCAGCTATGACCGGCACGTCCACAGCCCCAGCCTCGACATGCAGATCCCGTCGGTGATTGCGCTCAAGCAATATGTGAAGCCCAATGAATATCCCGCCTTCACCCGTTTCAACCTGTTCTTACGCGACAAGTTTGAATGCCAATATTGCGGCACGGGCGACAATCTGACCTTTGACCACATCGTTCCGCGCCGGCTGGGCGGCAAGACAAGTTGGGAAAATGTCACCACCGCCTGCCTGCCCTGCAACCTTCGGAAAGGCGCAATCCGCCCGACCAGTTGGCAATTGCAAGATCGCGGCCGTGCCTTTCCGCCCAACCATTTGCACGAAAGCTGGATGGACTGGCTCTATTGGGACATTGAGTTGGAGCAGTGAAGGGCCGACCCCTTGACCCACAGGCAGGGGAATGCCCGAATTGCCGGCCGCCGCTAGCCGCGTAAAGCGGTGTCATGCTTCAATCATTTCCATCACCGATTACTGTCTGCGTTTTTGGCGCGACGGGCGGGATTGGCGCGGCCTTTGTCGAAAAGTTGGCTGCTGATCCCGCCGTTGCAATCGTACATGCCGGGGGGCGCAGGCCGGTGGCGGGTGGCGGAAAAATCCACCCCTTCACTTTCGACCTGACCAATGAGGCGAGCATCGAGGCAGCCGCTACTCAAATTGGCAGCGCCGACCTGATCCTTGTGGCAACGGGGATGCTGCATGATGGCGGCATTCAGCCCGAAAAATCCTGGCGCGCGCAAAGCGCCGAGGCCTATGCACAGGCCTTTGCGCTGAATGCGATCGGGCCGGCCCTGATTGCCAAGCACTTCCTGCCGCTTCTGCCGCGCGACCGACGTGCGATCTTTGCGGCACTTTCGGCGCGCGTGAGTTCGATTTCGGACAACCGGCTGGGCGGCTGGCACGCTTATCGTGCGTCAAAGGCGGCGCTGAACATGATAGTCCGCAACCTCGCGATTGAGTTGACCCGTTCGCACAAGGAAGCGATCGTCGCCACGCTGCATCCGGGTACGGTCGATACGGGGCTGTCGCAGCCCTTCCAGCGCAATGTCGCGCCGGGAAAGCTGTTCACGCCAGCCTTTTCGGTAGACAAGCTGCTGGGTGTGCTCGACAGACTGACCCCTGCCGACAGCGGCAATCTGTTCGCATGGGATGGGCAGAAGATCGAATATTGATATGCCAAAGATGCGCAAGAAATCCGACCTGCCCACAAAGACCTGCCTTGCCTGCCGGCTGCCCTTCACTTGGCGCAAGAAGTGGGAACGGGATTGGGACAGTGTGAAATATTGTTCCGACCGTTGCCGGTCCGGCAAGGGTCGCAATACCCAAGGCTAGATACGCGCAGCCACCATGTCGCGCAGCGGCAGCCGGGCCTGCATCCGCACCGCAAGCAAGGCGGTACCGCTGACCTTGCGTTGCACGAACAGCGTATCGGCAGGCGGCACATGCCAGGCCGCCCGGTCGGCGACGATCGTTTCGGCATGACGGCGCACCTGGTCAACAAAACTGCGATCGGCGAAATCGAACAACCCGGGCTTGCCCAGATGCTGCATCAAAATATCGATCATCGCATCAAGTGCTGCGCCATGCCGTTCGAGAGTGACCGGCGCGACGAAACCTATATCGAGAAGCGCCGCCCGCAGCGCCGCCTTGTCCTCGCCCAGACCCGCCTGCATCAACCGGCGATAGGCAGCGACCGTTTCAGCCGGCACTGCGCGGGCCGCGCCGAAATCGAGCAACACGATTCGCCCACTTTCGGACTGCCAGCGATAATTGGCGAAATTGGGATCGGTCTGCATATAGCCAAACTCGAACAATTCGCGCAGCACAAGGTCGAGCATCAGACCCATTGCGCGATCGCGCACTTCCTGCGTCTCGATCTCCAGCGTTTCGATTGACCGGCCCTCGATGAAATCCATGGTGAGCACGCGTTCGCCCGAAAATGCTTCATGCGGCGCGGGCACGACAAATTCCGGCTGCTGCGACAGCAGATCGCGATAACGGCGCATCTGCTCTGCCTCGCGCAGATAGTCGGCCTCTTCGTTGAGTTGCCGCTTCGCCTCGGACAGCAGCGGGGCAATATCGAGGCTGGCGGGCAGCAGGCCGGAAACCCGCAGCAGGCTGGCAACATTATCGACATCGGCATCGATGCTGGCCGCGATACCGGGATATTGCACCTTCACCGCAACAAGTTGGCCGTCGGGTAATGTGGCGCGGTGCACTTGCCCTATCGAGGCAGCCGCTATCGGCCGTGCCTCGAAATGGCGAAAACGGCGGCGCCAGCCCGGCCCCCATTGCGCGGTAAGCACCTTGTCCAGTTGCTGCGGCGGCATGAAATGCGCAGAATCCCGGAGTTTTGCAAGGATTGCCGTGAGTTCCGCCGGCAACAGGTCGCCTGCATCCATCGAGATCATCTGCCCCAATTTCATCGCCGCCCCGCGCAGCCGCGACAGCTGGTCCGCAACGCGGGTGGCGTTGGCCGGGGTCAGCAGCAGATCGGAAAGGCGCGGGCGTTCACCGCTGGCCACCTTGCGCACGCCCTCGGCCAACACGCCGCCGGCAATCCCGCCTGCCATCTGCCCGAAGGACGCCAGTCGCGACAACCGTGCCGAAGGAACCTTGCGATAGCGATCGTCGGTCATGCAGCCCACCTTTGCAATTTCGGCCGGATTTTCAGGAAGCCCCGATAAGCGCGTTCAAGCAGCCAGAGAATGAACGGGATGCGCGCAAGCAGCCCGAGCGGCCGCAAAAGTGGGATCGCACGCCACATCGCGGCAAAGGCAGCGGCGCCATCCAGCAACCGCTCATTTTCGAGGGCATGGAAACGGGCAAGCAGGGCCTCGCGATCAGTCGGACAGGCGGTATCGCCATCCGCCACATCGACAAAATCGATCCGCCCCAGCCGGTCGAGCCGCCGCATCAGCGCAATTTCACGCCGGCACAGCGGGCATCCGCCATCAAACCAGACCGTCAACCGATTCATATGCCCCCATCCAGCGTGCCAAGGAAGCGCGCCGCATCGCCCGCAATCTCTGCCTTGCGGGGTTCGGCGAAACGATCATAGTTGCGCACCATCTGCGCCATGCGGGGGTTGCCTTTCAGTCGGTCGCGATGCCGGGCGACGAAATCCCAATAGAGATAGTTGAACGGGCAAGCCGATGTTCCAGCCTTGGCTTTCACCTCATATCTGCAGCCGCCGCAATAATCGGACATGCGGTCAATATATGCACCGCTTGCGGCATAAGGTTTGGACGCCAGCAGGCCGCCATCGGCAAACTGGCTCATCCCCACTGTATTGGGCGCCTCCACCCATTCATAGGCGTCGGCATAGACGGCAAGATACCACTCATGCACCGCAAAGGGGTCGACCCCTGCGAGCATCGCGAAATTACCGGTGACCATCAGACGCTGGATATGGTGGGCATAGGCTTCATCACGCGTCTGTTCGACGCAGGCACGGATGCAGGCCATGTCGGTTTCGCCCGTCCAGTAAAAGGAGGGCAGCGGGCGGGTGGCACCGAGCGCGTTGCGGCGCACATAATCAGGCCCTTCGCGCCAATAGATGCCACGCACATATTCGCGCCAGCCGATAATCTGGCGGATAAAGCCCTCTACCGCGTTTAACGGCGCGCGACCGGCGCGATATTCTTCCTCGGCCGCGCGCGCCATGGCGAGCGGATCGAGAAGCCCACAATTGAGATAAAGCGCGACAACAGCATGGTAAAGAAACCGCTCATTGGCGAGCATCGCATCCTGATAATCGCCAAAGCGCGGCAATGCAGTCTTCAAGAAATGGTCAAACGCCGCCTCGGCATCGGCGCGCCGCGTTGCAAACCAGAAGGGACGCAGCGTACCAAAATTTCCAGCGAAGCGCGCCTCGACAAGATCGAGCACCGCCTCCGTTATAGCATCCGGCGCAAAACGCAGCGGGCGCGGCATCAATAGATCGCGGCTGGCAGGTTTGCGATTGTCATGATCAAAATTCCACTGCCCGCCCGTCGGCTCCTCGCCATCCATCAGCAGCCCGGTTTTGCGCCGCATATCCCGGTAGAAATATTCCATGCGCAGCGCCTTGCGCCCCTTTGCCCAGGCATCAAACTCTGCATGGCTGGCAACAAAGCGGCTGTCGGGCAGGATTTCGAGATCAAGCACGGCGTCAAGCGCGCGTAATTCGTCCAGCACCCGCCACTCACCCGCTTCGGTAACGCGCAACCGGATTGCCCCATGACGCTGGGCCGCCCGCAACACCTCACCCGACAAGGAACCTGCATTGGCCGGATCGTCAAGCGTCACATAATCGACCACCCACCCCAGGTCGCGCAGTTCATCGGCAAAATGGCGCATTGCCGAAAAGAGGAAGGCGATTTTCTTTTGATGGTGCGGCACATAGCCGGCCTCAGCCATCACTTCGGCCATGAGTATGGCACAGTCCGAGGGGTCTGCGCCTTGCAGCGACGCGATCTTCGGGGTCAATTGATCGCCGAGAATGAGGATGAGCGTCTTGGCCATTGCTATTCCCACTAGGAACCGGACGGCGCTGCTGCACTACAGGCATAAGGTCGTGTTGGGGCCGTGCAGGCACACGTCTAAGCATCAGCCATGACCACAAATTCGCGCACTGTGTCCGATTCCGCCAAATGGTTTGGCTATGCCGGGCTGTTGCCCCAGCTATTCGCGGTACTGATGCAGCTTGACGATGGCAGCCTGCGCTGGATCGCAATGGCGGGCGGCTATGGCTATGCCGCACTGATCTTCAGCTTTCTCGGCGGGGTCTGGTGGGGGCTAGGCATTGCATCGCCCAATCCGCCGAAATGGCTGTTTGCCGCGGCGGTCGCGCCGAGCCTGATCGCGCTCGTCACTTATCTGCCTTGGACATGGGGCTGGCAATGGCCTGATCCATCACTTTGGATCATTGCCGCAGCACTGCTGCTATCGCCGCTGATCGACCTTGCATTGGCCCGTTCGATCGCACTGCCGGCAGGATGGCTGCGCCTGCGCGTCCATCTGTCGGTGGGCCTGGGGGCGCTGACTGCGATGCTTGCGCTGGCCTGAGCCCGGTCAGTCCTTCAAGGCGCGCAGTGCAGGAACGGCGGCTGCCGCATCTTCGGAATTAATCCCCGGCGGCGGTGCGGCCGAAATCCGCGCTTCGCCCCGCATCACCCGTGCCGCACGCTGGATCGCATCGCGTAACCGGGGATAGACGCCACAACGGCAGATATTGGTAACGGCCGCGTCGATTTCGGCATCAGTAGGGTTGGCGTTTTTCTTCAACAACACTGCCGCCGCCATGATCATGCCGGGGGTGCAGAAACCGCATTGCACCGCGCCCGCCGCGACAAAGGCCTGTTGGAGCGGGTGACTGCGATCAACCGAGAGCTTTTCGATCGTGGTAACAAAGCGGCCCTCGGCCTCTGCCAGCGTGACAAGGCAGGATCGCAGCGCTTCACCATCAATATCGACAATGCATGCCCCGCAATCGCCCTGCCCGCAGCCGAATTTCGTACCGGTAAGGTTCGAGGCATCTCGCAACGCCCACAGCAAAGGCGTCTGCGGATCCATGCGATATTCGACCGGGCGGTCATTGACGGTTAGCTTGGTCATCGCCTTGCGTCGCTAAACCAGCTTTTCGTCTAGGTCCAGTTTCGATACAGGCTTTGCGCACGGGCTGCTTTTTGCTTACAACCCGCAGGAAAGCGGCATTCGCTCTTGTCATTCCTGCCATGCAGGTATAAAGGCCCCCTCGGTTCGCCGCCTTTGTTGCGCGGCGATTTTTGTTTTTTGCAGTCTTTCTGCGGGTTTTTTGCCTGCAAGCCGATTCGATTGCGGCAAAAGTTCGGAGTGTGGATTTTTTATGCAGATTATCGTTCGCGAAAATAATGTGGACCAGGCGCTGCGTGCCCTGAAGAAGAAGTTGCAGCGTGAAGGCGTCTACCGCGAGATGAAGATGCGTCGTCATTACGAAAAGCCGTCGGAAAAGCGCGCCCGCGAAAAGGCCGCTGCAATCCGCCGCGCTCGCAAGATGGAGCGCAAGGCTGCAGAGCGTGACGGCAACCGGTAATCCGGTCTGAAACAATCAAAAAATAGGGCGTCCGTTCGGGCGCTCTTTTTTTTGTCCGCAAAGCCGTTAAGAGAGCCGCATCTGTTTAGGGGCCGCCTCTGCCCCGATCCGAACATAACAAGGAACAACATATGTCCGTCACCACTGTCCCCATCCAGCCGATCAAAAAAGGTTCGATCCCCAAATTTTGGGTCGGCATTGCGGCGCTGGCGCTGGCAGGCGGCGGACTTGCCTGGTGGGGCACAGCTGATATCCGTTCGGAATATAGCAGCGACGCACAGTTCCTGAAGGACAATGCCGGCCAAGATGGCATCACCGTCACCAAGTCGGGCCTGCAGATCCAGACGATCCGTGGCGGCGAGGGCGCACCGCCGACCGACAATGATGTCGCGATGATCTCCATCACCGGTACGCTTCGCGACGGCACCATTTTCCAGGAACCGGCATCGGGGCCGTTCCCGGTCTCGGGAGGCATTCCCGGCTTCACCGAAGCGCTGAAGCTGATGCAAAAAGGCGGCAAATACAAAATCTGGATCCCCAGCGAGATCGGCTATGGCGCAAGCGACATTCCCGATCCCAAGACGGGCGCAATTGCCATTCCGGGCGGAAGCATGCTGATCTTTGATGTCGAACTGACTGATTTCGTTTCGCGCGAACAGTTTGAAGCGGCCATGCAGGCACAGCAGAACGCCATGCAGCAGGGCGCCGGTGCAGGTGGACCGCCGCCGCAATAAGCGGCAATCGCCCTTCGGGCGTAACCTCCAGTTAACCGCTTATGGCTAGTCTTTCTGGGCAAACGCCCAGAGGATTCCCATGACCTTTCAATTTGACCAATTTGCATCTGCCATCCGCGCCGGTGGCGCCATCACCGCGCGCGACACGCTTGCGCTGCGCCAATGGGTATGGGGCGACGGCATCTTGTCGCAAAGCGATGCGCAGGCCCTGTTCGAACTGAATTCTGGCGCGCAATCCAAAGACCCGGAATGGATCGCATTCTTCACCGAAGCGCTGTGCGATTATGTGATCAACGGCACCGATCCCAAAGGCTATATTAGCGAAAAGGACGCACTGTGGGTGATTGAGGGCGTCGATAGCGACGGCCGAGTCGAAAGCGCCGCCGAGCTGGAGCTGCTGGTGCGGCTTTCGGAACGTGCGGTCGAACTGCCCAATGTCCTTAAATTCTACACACTCGAACAGATCGAACGAAACATCATAAGCGGCGAAGGCCCAACCCGCGAGGGCGATAGCGTACCAAAAAGCGTAACCGCCGCCGAAGCCGCATTGCTGCGCCGGCTGGTATTCGCATCAGGCGGCATCGCTCCGCTGCATGTGTCACGCGAAGAGGCCGACATGCTGTTCCGCATCAAGGATGCTTGTCTCGATAGCGAAAACGCCCCTGAATGGGAAAAGCTGTTCGTGCAGGGCGTTGCCAACCATCTGCAAAGCTTTGCCGCTTATGCGCCCCTAACCCGTGATCGGGCGCAGCAACTGGAAGGTTTCATGCGCAACACCAGCCCATCCATCGGCCGCTTCTTTGGGCGTATGGCGCAGCTGGACCTGCAAGCGGGCTTTGCCGAAATCTTTCGCCCCAAAGCGCCCGGCCGCGACATCGAAGGTGAAGCAAACACCGCAGCGGAAGTGACCCTTGCCGAAAAAGGCTGGCTCGACGCCAAATTGGCCGAACGGGTCGGCATCGATCGCTACGAAGCGGCGCTGCTGGATTTTGTCGCGGGCTAAAGCCCGCCAATTAGTGCAAGGGCAACACCCAAGCCGACCAGAAGCAGCCCCAGAACCTCTCCCGGTTTGCGGCCCTCGTTCAGGTAAAATCGGCTGAACCCGAGCGTGAGGATCACTTCGATCTGGCCGACCGCGCGTACCAAGGCAACAGGCGCAGTGGCAAAACCCGTGAACCAGCAGGCCGAGCCCAATGCTGCAAGCAGCCCTACTTGCCCTGAGGTTCGCCAAGTCGCGATCACGCGCGGCAGTTGTTCCTTCTCCCGCCAGACGACATAACTGCCCTGCATGAGCGTCTGCCAAGCCTGAACCACAACCAATGCCAAAAGCGCCGCGAGCAGTTTGTCTGACGTGGCAAGTTCCAGCGAAGCGGATTTGACAAAAATCGAGGTCATGGTGAAACCCAATCCCGCTCCAAGACCGCACAAAGCCGCAGGCTGGATCATGTCGGACGGACGCAGCCTCTGTCCACCGGCAGCAACGATCATCACACCCGCAACACTGACCGCAATTCCGCAGGTCGTAAGCCAGCTAAGGGCGACATAGTTGCGATAGCCAAAGGCCATCAGCAAAAGGTTGGTACCGATGATTTGCGCAAAACCAGCCGCAGCGCAAAAGGCGAGGAATGGGAGGTGAATGGCTGGTATCTCAGGATTACGCCACACAACATACAGGCCAAGCAAAACCAGCCCGACAGGGAGCCCGTAAAGATAACGTACCAGCCCCGCCGCGTTGACCGAAAGCTCTGCACGCACCCGTTGCTGTACAGCTGTTCGCCAAGCCTGAAACAGCGCAGCAAGCAGCGTGGCAGGAAGCCAGATCATTCAGCTGGCTCGAGCAAACCCTCCTCGGCAATCTTCTTCTTCCACACCAAGGGTGCGGTAGTGTGGACATTTTCGCCGCTGGAATCGACCGCGACGGTCACAGGGAAGTCACTGACCTCAAATTCATAGATCGCCTCCATGCCGAGGTCTTCAAAGCCAACGACCTTGCTGCCCTTAATCGCGCGGGCGACCAGATAGGCGGCACCGCCCACGGCCATCAGATAGGCGCTCTTGTGCTTGGCAATTGCCTGTGTGGCGGCGGGTCCGCGTTCGGCCTTGCCGACGCAGCCCAAAAGCCCCTGTTCGAGCATCATGTCCATGAACTTGTCCATGCGCGTCGCGGTTGTGGGGCCGGCAGGGCCGACAATTTCCTCACCCACCGGATCGACCGGGCCGACATAATAGATCATCCGGCCTTTGAAGCTGACAGGCAGCTCCTCGCCCTTGGCCAGCATATCGGCGATGCGTTTGTGCGCAGCGTCGCGGCCGGTAAGCATCTTACCATTGAGCAGCAGGCGGTCACCCGCCTTCCAGCCCTGCACATCGGCGGCGGTCAGCGTGTCGAGATGGACGCGCTTGGCGGCGCTATCTGGCGCCCATTCGACCTTCGGCCATTCGTCCAGCTTGGGTGGCTCAAGATAGACAGGGCCGGCACCTTTCAGCGTGAAATGCGCATGGCGCGTGGCCGCACAATTGGGGATCATCGCAACGGGCTTTGACGCGGCATGGGTAGGATAATCCATGATCTTGACGTCAAGGATCGTCGCCAGCCCGCCCAGCCCCTGCGCACCGATGCCGAGCGCATTGACCTTGTCGAAAATCTCGATGCGTAGAGCCTCGATATCATTCTGGGGCCCGCGCGCCTTCAATTGCGCCATATCGATCGCGCCCATCAGGCTTTCCTTGGCAAGCACCATCGCCTTTTCAGCCGTGCCGCCGATGCCGATGCCCAGCATTCCCGGCGGGCACCAGCCGGCACCCATTTGTGGAACCATTTCCAGCACCCAATCGACGATGCTGTCCGAAGGGTTCATCATCTTGAACTTGGTCTTGTTCTCACTGCCTCCGCCCTTGGCCGCAACATCGAAGCTCACCTTGTCGCCCGGTACCATTTCGAGATGGACGACCGACGGCGTGTTGTCGCGTGTGTTGACGCGGGTGAAGGCAGGGTCCGCCAATATCGAGGCGCGCAGCTTGTTTTCGGGGTGAAGGTATGCGCGGCGAACGCCTTCGTCGATCACCTCTTGCAGCGAGCGGTGCGAGTCCAGAATGCATTGCTGGCCCCATTTGACGATCACGGTGACGATGCCGGTATCCTGGCAGATCGGGCGATGCCCCTCTGCGCACATGCGGCTATTGGTCAGGATCTGGGCAATCGCATCCTTGGCGGCCGGGCCTTGCTCCTTTTCATAGGCGTCCCCCAGCGCGCGAATATAATCCATTGGATGGAAGTAAGAGATATATTGGAGCGCGTCGGCGACGCTTTCGATGATGTCATTTTCCCGGATGGTGACGGTCATGGTGCAAATCCCTGCTGAATTTGGGCCTTCCCTTACGCACAGAACGCCGCCGTTCAACCCGAAAGTGCGGCAGCACGGCACAGCCGGTCATCATGCGGTGCAAAAGCCAAGGGGCCGGTATCGACCCGGCCCCGGCCAGTCAGCAGGTGCAATCAGGCCACGGCCTGCGTGCGGAACGGCATGTTGCGGATGCGTTTTCCGGTGGCCGCAAACAGTGCATTGGCCAGCGCAGGCGCAGCGGGCGGCAGGCCGGGTTCGCCAAGCCCGCCGATTGGCGCTTCGCTTTGCAGAAATTCGACGAAAATTTCAGGCGCATCAGCGATTTGCATAATCGGGTAATCCGGGAAGCTGGATTGCACGACCGCGCCCTTGTCGATTGTGATCTCTTCACCGATCGCCGCAGACAGGCCCATAACGATCCCACCGGCAACCTGGGCTTCGGCGTTGTTGCTATTCACCACCTGCCCGCAATCGACCGCAGCCCAAACCTTGTGCACCTTCGGGTTGCCGTCTTCCTTCACCGACGCCTCGATCACATGCGCACAGACCGTGCCGAAACTTTCGACGACAGCAATGCCGCGGCCCCTGCCGGTCGGCAACGGCGTTCCCCAACCCGACGCCTTTGCCGCCGCATCAAGCACACGGGCGGCGCGTGATCCGACAGCCAGATGGTGCGATGCTTCGACTGATCGCCAGGCCGCAGTGATGATGTTGGTCGAGTGCTCAACATGTTCGACCTCAACCGAGGGAATGTCGTAGATCAGCTTCATCCCGGATTCGCCACCTGCCGCTTGGGCGAAGGCTGCCGACCAAGCGGAAACCTTGCCGTCCGCACCGAGTGCGGCCTTGAAAGCGATCGTCGATGCGGGGCGATAGGTGCCCTGCTTCACTTCCTCCTCACGCGGCCAGATCAGTTTGCCCGGCCAAGGCGATTCCATCGCCAGCTTGACGACCTGTGGCACAATATCCGTACCCGCGCCGGGCAATTTTCGGCCAAAGCCGCCCCCCAGAAGCGTGGTGTTCAGGGTGACATTGTCGAAATCAAGGCCTGCCGCGTCAGCGAGTGCTTTGCGCGTAGCCAGCGGGTCCTGCATGCCGCCCCACACTTCGAGGCTGTCACCCTTACGGTGCGCGGTCATCGCAAAGGGCTCCATCATCATATGATGGAGATAGGGCGCGCGATAACCGGCTTCGACCAGCTTGCCGCCGCTTGCGTCGACCGACAGAGCAGCCTCCTTCACCAGACGGTCCTGTTCGGCCGCGATCGCCGCGCTCGAAACGGCGGCATGGCCGCCGTCCGAGAATTTCGGCGATAATGCCTGCAGCCCCTTCAGCGCGGGCCAATAGCCCTTGGCGACGACGGCAACGGCATTGTCCATCTGCACGACCTTTTCGACACCCTTAACCGCCATGGCAGGGGCGGGATCGACGCTTTCTAGCTTTCCGCCACGTACGGGGGCCGCCATCACCGCGGCGACACGCATATCGGGAAGCTGCACATCGATGCCGTAGATCGCACTGCCGTCAACCTTGGCCGGAATGTCGAACCGCGGCATCGGTTTTCCGATCAGAACAAAATCCTTCGGCGCTTTCAGTTTGGGTTCGCTTGAAAGGCTGCGCTGCGATGCGGCTATGGCAAGTTCACCATAGCGCAGCGAGCGGCCGCTTTTGGCATGGGTCACAACGCCCTTGGCGGTTGTCAATTCGCCTGCAGGCACTTTCAACCGCTCCGCCGCCTCGGTAACCAGCGCCTCGCGCGCAGTGGCACCCAGCGTGCGCATGCCGATCTGTCCGGTAAAGCGCACCGCAGACGATCCACCGGTAATCTGGTTCACCATGTTGCGCGACATCAGCGAGGCAATCGAGCCGGGCAATGACACACCGGCTATGTCCTTGACAAAACCCTTGGCAAGCCAGGCATTGGCAAAGGCATTGTCCGCCGGCGCATGTTCAACACTGATACTGTCCCAATCGGCATCAAGTTCGTCGGCGACCATCTGCGCCAGCGCGGTGCCGTTGCCGGTGCCCATGTCGATATGCGGGCTATATACGGTGATACGGTCATCCTCGCCGATCTTCAGCCAGCCGGTGAAGGATCCGCTCTTCCCGCCCTTGGTCATCGCAAGCGCATCGCGCGCCGCGGCATAATCGCCATATTGCAGGGCGAAGACACCGCCGCCGACCACAGCAAGCCCGCCGATCAGGAAAGCGCGACGCTTCACGCCCTTCTTCTTTTTGGGAAGAGCAGTTGCTTCATCGATATTGGGGTTGGCATTGTCGGCCATCATGCGTCTCCCTTCACCGCGCTCGCGGCCTTGCCGGTGGCGGCATGGATAGCCGCGCGAATGCGGGGATAGGTGCCGCAGCGGCAGATATTGGTCATCGCCTCGTCAATCTGCGCATCACTTGGGCTACCGACCTTGGCGATCAGCGCCACCGCCGCCATGATCTGGCCCGACTGGCAGTAACCGCATTGCGGCACCTGCGCGTCAATCCAGGCCTGCTGCACCTTGTGCAACATACCATCAGTCGATTTCAGCCCCTCGATTGTGGTGACGGATTTTCCGGCGACATCGGCGAGCGCGATACTGCAGGATCGCGTCAGTTCACCGTCAATATGGACGCTGCACGCGCCACAGGCGGCAACGCCGCAGCCGAATTTGGTGCCGGTAAGGCCGACATCTTCACGCAAGACCCAGAGCAAGGGCGTATCAGGCTCCGCCTCCACGCTAACCGCTTTGCCATTAACCGTCAGGCTGGTCGCCATGCCCATGCTCCTCAAGATTTCGATTAGGTTGTCTATAGCAACCGATTGTCCGCTTTGCTACTGCCCTTGCCATGCAACAAGGTGGGGCAATGACTAAGGGCGCAGCAGATCATCGCCATATCCTTGCGGCGGCACATCGCTGGGCGAGGTCCCCGATGGCCATTGCCACCGTGATCGAAACCTGGCGTTCGGCGCCCTGCCCGGTCGGCACACACATGCTGGTCCATGGCGATGGCCGCTTTGTGGGTTCGGTATCGGGTGGCTGCGTTGAAAGCGACGTTCTGGCGATTGCCGCGCAGGTGATCGCATCGGGCCGGCACGAGATGCGCCGCTATGGCGTTGCCAATGATTCCGCATGGGAAGCCGGGCTGCCCTGCGGCGGTGATATTGTCATACTGGTCCAGCCGGTTTCGGGCAGCGGCTTTCCAGCCGAATTGTTCGACAGCATAGCCAACGCCCGCAATGCCGGCGAGGTGGTGACCGTCAGCACCGACCTTCAAAAAGGCTCAAGCCGGATCAGCGCTGAAAGCGGCGAGACCTTCTTCGAAAATCCCTACCACCCCAGTCGCCGGTTGCTGATTGTCGGGGCGGTCGATATTGCCGTCGCGCTGTCGGCAATCGCGGCGCAGATCGACATCGATGTGACCGTGATCGATCCGCGGGCACGCTTCCTTACCGAAGAGCGGTTTCCTTCTGTCCGCCTTGATGATCGCTGGCCGGATGAGGCGATTGCCGCCTTGCGCCCCGATCATCGCAGTGCCGTTGTCACCCTGAGTCATGACATCAAGATTGACGACCCTGCGCTGATCGCAGCGCTGGCCTCCCCCGCTGCCTATATCGGTGCGCTGGGATCAAAGGCGTCGCACGCCGCGCGACTTGAACGGCTGCGTGCCGCAGGCCTTGATGAGATCGCGCTTTCCCGTATCGAAGGCCCGGCAGGGGTGGCTATCAACTCGATCAGCGCGTCCGAAATCGCCCTGTCAATCACCGGCGGCATGATCCGCGCCTTCAATGC
Source organism: Sphingomonadales bacterium (assembly GCA_021298455.1). Lineage (GTDB taxonomy): Bacteria > Pseudomonadota > Alphaproteobacteria > Sphingomonadales > Sphingomonadaceae > Sphingorhabdus_B > Sphingorhabdus_B rara. The sequence goes on from JAJTFR010000016.1 coordinate 35,968, forward strand.
CGGACTGCGCTAGGCTCTCCTGCATCCTGCTTGCGGCGGGCGAGAGCCGGCGCTTTGGCGGAAACAAGCTGGAGGTAGCTCTCAATGGCAAAATGCTTGGCCTGCACGCCGCAGAGAATCTGGCCGCGATGGGATTCGGCGCAATGGTGGCGGTCGGAAACACACGCAACACCCTATTGAAGCCGGCACTGTCACAGCTGGGTTTCCGGCTTGTCATTAACCCTGATCCATCGGCTGGACAGGCCGGTTCATTGGCGCTGGGGGTAAAGGCACTGGCAGATAGCGACTGGGACGGCATATTGGTTGCACTTGCCGACATGCCCTATGTCAGCGGCCAACATCTGACTGCTTTGGTGAAAGGCTTTGCCAATAGCGGCAAATCACATTGTTCCAGCAATGGCATGGCCAAAATGCCCCCAGCCATATTTGCGCGAAGTGATTGGCCGCAATTGACCGGCCTGTCCGGCGATCAGGGCGCGCGTGGGATGTTGGCTGATACGATCAGTATCATGGCCGAGGTAGCGACATTGCAAGATATCGATCTACCGGACGATATCCCCGCGCCTTAAACAGGGGCTGTCCGTGCTTATTTCGGCGTGCGCATGCGGATCAGGCCTTCCTGCGCGCAGGTGGCGACAAGGCGGCCGTCGCGGGTGTAGATTGATCCGCGGTTGAAACCACGGCCGCGGCCTGACCAAGGGCTGTCACAGCTGTACAAAAGCCAATCATCGACGCGGAAATCGCCGTGCAGCCAAACGGCATGGTCAAGGCTTGCCGATTGGAAGCCAGGGGTCAGCCATGTCACGCCATGTGCCAATGTCGAAGTGCCGAGCAACCAGCTGTCACTTTGATAGGCCAGCATGGCGCGGTGCATTGCGGCATCGTTAACCGTAGGGGCGCGCAGGCGAAACCAGATATCCTGACGCGCCGGTTCGCGCTTGTCGCCGCCCAGCCAGTCACGCGGATCGACGGGACGGCTTTCAAAGGCGCGGTCCCGCAGGAAATGGTCGCGGCCTTTTTCGGGGATACGGTCAGCATATTCGGCGCGCAATTGCACCTCGTCCTTCAACTCCTCGGGCGGCGGCACATCTGGCATCGGCTGCTGATGGTAATAGCCTTCCTCTAG
>JAJTFR010000017.1 GCA_021298455.1 Sphingomonadales bacterium
AGATATTCGTCAAAAAAGGCGAGCGTACGTTGCCATGACAGTTCGGCCGCCGCCTTTTCATATCGCGGCGTAGAATCATTATGGAAACCGTGCTGCGTGCCCGGGTAGAAATATTGCTGGTGGCGTTTACGATTAGCGATCAGCGCCGCCTGATACAGACCTGCACCCGCGTTGATACGTTGGTCATTCTCGGCATATTGGATCAGCAGCGGGGACTTGATCGCCGGCACTTCTTCGGGCCGGGGTTGGCGGCCATAATAGGGCACGCTGGCCGCAAGGTCCGGGCAGGCAACGGCCAGCGCGTTGCAAATGCCGCCGCCATAGCAGAATCCGACCGCCCCCACCTTCCCGCTCGACCGGCTGTGCGTTTTCAGAAAGTCAAACGACGCCAACCAATCTTCGAAAAGCTTTTTGGGATCGAGTTTCGCCTGCAGCTCGCGTCCTTTTTCGTCATTCCCGGGATAGCCACCGACAGAGGTTAACCCGTCTGGCGCAAAGGCCAGATAACCGGACTTTGCCAATCGCCGCGCTACATCCTCTATATAAGGATTGAGACCGCGATTTTCGTGGATAACAAGCACTGCGCCCAGCTTGCCGCGCGCCTTTGCGGGCATCGCGAGCAGGCCCGCAATCCTGCCATGTCCCTTGGGGCTAACAACTGATGGCCGCTCGGTAAGAATCGCCGGATCGTCGGGCTTCACCTGTTGTGCCAGCGCATAATCGGGTGCCAGTTGATCCAGGATCATCGCCCCGGTCACGCCCGCGGCGGCAAACTTCGCTGCACGCTCAATGAATTCGCGCTTGCTCAGCTTGCCATGCACATAGCCGTCGAAGATTTCGAGGATGGCTGGATGGAAATCAGCTGCGGATTTATGCTCCGTCATCGTCAATGAACGAAGCGTGCCACAACATCGCGATAGCTGCGGCTGACCTTCACTTGTGCGCCAGATTCAAGAATCAGGAAGCATTCGCCATTGGTGTGCGGCTTCACCTGCCGGACAAGATCGAGATTGACGATCTTGGAGCGATGCACCCGCTGGAATGTCCTCGGGTCGAGGCGTTTTTCCAGATCCTTCATCGTTTCGCGCAGGATCAGCGAGGTGTCGGCAGTGATGATGCACATATAATCACCCGCTGCCTCGATCCGTTCGATGGTATCGACATCGACGCGGAAAATCTGTCCGCGGTCTTTGACGTTGATCAGCTTTTCAAAGCGGCCTGTGGAAACCTCTTCCTCACCTGCGGGTATATTCTCAGCAGCTTCAGGCGCGACTTCGTTGATTACAGTGCGCAGCCGTTCCAGTTCATCTGCGTTGCGCCGCGTGGCGAGCCTATTGCGCACACGTTCCATCGTGTCGGCCAGACGGTCGGGCTCAACCGGCTTCATCAAATAATCGACTGCCTGCGCCTCGAATGCGCGAATTGCATGTTCGCTATAGGCGGTGACGAAAACGAAAAGCGGCGGATCAATGTCCATCACGCCCTGCACGACCGAAAAGCCGTCAAAGCCTGGCATCTGGATATCGAGGAAAACCAGGTCAGGTTTCAAAGTCTTGATCTTGCGGATCGCCTCACGGCCATTCTGGCACGTTGCCACAATCTCTACATCTTCGAACGGCTCCAACCGTATCTGCAACCCGTGGATTGAGAGTTTCTCATCAACGAGCTGGTCGTCCCCATAAGCCTGCAACAACCGTTCACGCGTATTCGCCATTCCAACCCCGGTTGACAATTTGGGGTCTGGCAGGCTGGCCTGCAACCCCGGCCCGGTATCTGACACGATTATCCGCACCCGATCGCCGACACGGCGCGCATCAATTGAAATATCTGCACCCTCCTCTTGCGGGGTGACGGCATATTTAATCGCATTCTCGACCAGCGGCTGCAACATAAGCGACGGCACCAACGCTTCGCTGACATTTTCGTCGAAGTTGAAATGCGTGCGCAGTCTTTCTTCAAACCGCATCTTTTCAATGTCGAGATAGAGTTTGAGTGTCTCAATCTCTTGCGCCAGCGATACCTTCGCCGCGGCCTCGTTGATCAGTGTAAAGCGCAGGAAAGAGGAAAGGCGGGAGAGCATGGCATTGGCCTGCTCGGTCTGTTTCAAGAGCACGAGGGTCGAAATGCTGTTGAGCGTGTTGAAAAGAAAATGCGGATTGAGCTGGTAACGCAGCATCGTGAGCTGCGCGCTTGTCGCGGCAGCCTCCAGCCGTAAAAGTTGGTCAGCCTGTTCCTCGGCACGGACGAAATAGTTGATCGCATAGTATAGCGCCGACCAGGCAACGAGCAGCACCCCGTTCAAGAAGATCGCGCCCACCAATAGCTGCGCAAAAGGCGTTTCATCCGCACCTTCACGGATCGTTTGCAAGACCCATACATCGACATAGCCATAGATCAGCGTCGCCACTGTCACCGATATCCCGGTGATCGACCAGGTGATGATCGGCCGGCGATCGATGATGTTGCGGAAAATGACCGAAAGGATCAGCGAGATCGAAAATCCAGTAACCGCGGAAATCAGCACTGGCACCAGCAGGCTGAACGGCTGGCCGTTGGCAATGGTCGAAGCACTGCGCAAAATCGCAGCCCCCCCCCACCCGATACTATGTAGGTTCCAGAAAGCGCGGTTTTTGTCAGAGAAAAAGGGCTTGTCGCCAAGTTCGAGCACGGCCATTGCCAGTGTCTAGCGCGAAACTGCAACGGCATGAAGCCCTTGTTTGCGATTACCGTTATGATACAGTTTTCGTCAGGATTTCAGGAGAGAGAAATGGCTGAAGGACAAAGCCGCGCGACATTCAGCGATATGTCGCAAAGTACGCAAGAAGACTGGCAGGCAATCATGGTCGAACATGTCCCCTTTGCGCGCGGCGGTGGGGCCCGGGTTCTTGACCATTTGCGGCTGCTGGCGGGCGATTATGGCGGCTTTCCGGTCGATCGGCTGACGCATTGCCTGCAGACCGCAACCCGCGCCTATCGCGACGGGCGCAGCGAAGATTATATCGTGATGGCATTGCTCCACGATATTGGCGATACATTGGGCGCCTATAACCACCCCGAAATCGCAGCCGCGATCCTGAAGCCTTTTGTTTCCGAAGAATTGCATTGGATCGTCGAGCATCATGGCATTTTTCAGGGTGTGAACTTTTTCCACCACATCGGCCTCAACCGCGACATGCGCGAGCAGTTTCGTGGGCATAAATATTTCGACGCCACAGCGGAATTCATCGACAAATATGACTGCCCGGCCTTCGACCCCGATTATGACACACTGCCACTCGAATTTTTCGAGCCGATGGTAATGCGGCTCTTCGAAAAGCCATTGAAGAGCATTTATAAAAAGAGCGAGCAAGAGGTCGCCGCCTGAAACGGCGGTTGCGCTCGCCCAAAGAAAGGGCCGCTCCGGAAGGAACGGCCCAGTATTGGCGTCTAGCCAGTTAGGGAGGAAAGCGTGCCCAAATGATGGCACGATCCCCCATTAACCCCGTTACGGTTAACAGGGGCTTAAACGACCGCGATTTGTTAGCAACTACCCTGTTGGCGCGCCTCGACCGAGAAGGAAAAAGGCGCATTGTTGCGGATGCCTTGAGACTGGATCTGGATCAGCCGATCGGTTTCGCGGCGAATAGTGGTGAGGCCCTGCCCGCTTCCCCGGCAGGAATAGCTGATCGTCACCGAATTTGGGCTGGATCTCACGACCAACTGTGAACAGGCACTGCTACCGTGCTGAATCTGGGCGAGTTGCTTTGGATCGGTGACGCACAACTGAGACGCTCCGGGCGCGCTGCTACTTCCAATCGGACGGAATTGCCACAGGCCCTTTTCCATTTGTTGCAGCAGATCTCCGCCGCCGGTTACAGGCGCCGCAAATACCGCGGGCAAGATTGCAAGTCCTGCGACTGCCGACGCCACTGCTATCCATAATGTTCGTGTCATGACTGCTTCGTTCCGTGCCAACGATAAACCGTGGCTTATGAACGATGAATAGGTGAAGGCTGGTTAATTGGGGCTGAACGAAACGCCCGCTTTTCAGTTGGAAAGGCTCACCAGGCTGATCGGGAAGCGACGCGAACAGAATTCACAATTGACGACAATGTCACCCTTTTCATCGACCATTTCAGCACGTTCGGTCGCTGGAAAACGGGCAATAACATCGCGAATATGGTCAGGATCGCAGCGGCATCCCTTCGACATGCCATGCCCTGCCTCGATGCGGACTTCCTGTTCCTCATGAAACAGACGCCAGACGATTTCTTCCAGCGGCAAAGCAGGATCGGCAAGTTCTTCGGGCCGGATCGTGCTCGAAAGCATGCGCACATGTTCCCAATCGGGATGGTCAAGCCGGACATGCAAACGCTCGCGCCCAACCTCACCTTCTGCAAGGTGCTGAACCATCAGGCCGCCTGCAACGCAGCGCCCGTCGACATGATCAATCGCAATGCGGATGAAAGTCGGCAATTGTTCGGACTGGTCGAAATATTGCATCGCCGCTTCGCTCAGGCTGTCGCCCTCCAGCGGCACGATCCCCTGATAGCGCCCCCCGCCCTGCGCCTCTGGCAGCGGCCGGTCAAAGGTGACAGCCAGATAGCCCTTACCGAACAGCGCGAAAAGATTGGGATTGGCAGGCACCTCGGCCAGGCGGGCAAGATCAAACTGAACATAGCCGCGCACTGCGCCATCGATATAATCGCAGACAAGCAGCGAAATCGGGCCGTTCTGGGTCTGCGCCTGAATGGTCAACTGGCCTTCGCGATCCTTGAGCGTCGTACCCAGCAACGCGGTAAGCACCAGCGCTTCGGCCAAGGTCTTTTCGATCACCGGCGGATAGGCGTGCGCCGACAGCACATCGTTCAGCACGGCGTCCAACCGCACCACACGGCCGCGCGCGTTGAGCGCCGGTATCGAAAAGCGCAACGGACGATCGGAAAAGGTTTCTGACTGTGCAGTCATCACAGCTTGCCGAAGCACCAGAGCAGGATCGATTTCTGCGCGTGCAGACGGTTTTCAGCCTCATCCCAAATCAGCGACTGCGGGCCATCGATCACCGCCCCGGTCACTTCCTCGTCACGATGCGCGGGAAGGCAGTGCAGGAATTTGGCATCGGGTTTCGCAGCCGCCATCAGCCTTTCATCGACCTGATAGGGCATCATTGCCGCAATCTTGTTATGGGCATGTTCCTGACCCATCGACACCCAGGTATCGGTGACAATCACATCAGCCCCGGCGGCAGCCTCCATGGCATCGCGGGTCACCATGATCTGCGCGCCTTGCGCCCGCGCCGCGTCGATAAAGCTGGCGTCACAATCATAGCCTTGCGGAACGCCGATGCGGACGATGAACTTCATCAACCCCGCCGCCTCGATGATCGAGTGCAGCACATTATTGCCGTCGCCCAGCCATGCGACCTCCAGCCCGGGCAGCGCCTTGCCATGTTCAACCAGCGTTAGCAGGTCGGCGACAATCTGGCAGGGATGCGAAAGATCTGTCAGGCCATTGATCACCGGCACCGTCGCATGATGCGCCAGCTCCTCAATCTTGGCATGATCATCGGTGCGGATCATGATCGCATCGACATAACGGGACAGCACCCGGGCCGTATCGGCGATGGTTTCGCCACGTCCCAACTGCATCTGGCCCGACGCCATGAACATGCTGTCACCGCCCAATTGCTTGATCGCCATTTCAAACGAGGCACGGGTGCGGGTGGAATTTTTCTCAAAAATCATGCCCAGCGTATGGCCCGCCAGCGGAGCATCGGCATCCGCCTTACCCTTCGGCCAACCCTGGCGCGCTGCTTTTCTATCAATCGCGTCGCTGATCATTGCGGCGATCGCATCCCCGCCGGCATCCGACAGGTTCAGGAAATGGCGGTTCATGCCTCTGGCTTCACATAGTCGGCAGCTCCGGCCGACAGTTTTTCCATGAAGGTGGCGATTTCGGCATCCCCGATGTTGAGCGGCGGCAGCACGCGGAAGGTGTTGTCACCCGCAGCGACCGTCAACAGCCCGTGATTGTCGCGCAGATGGGCCACAAAGGCACGCGTTTCATGCGTCATCATCACGCCCAGCATCAGCCCCATGCCGCGAACGCCGGTGAACAGATCTGGATAATTGCCGATGAACTGCTCGATAGCGGCGCGCAGTTTTTCACCGGTAGCGCGCACCTGCGCAAGAAATTCGTCATTGGCAACGACATCCCAAACCGCCTGGCCTGCCGCCATCGCCAACGGATTGCCGCCATAGGTCGAACCATGTGTGCCGAAAACCATACCGCGTGCAGCCTTTTCGGTTGCAAGGCATGCGCCCATCGGGAAACCGCCGCCAATACCCTTGGCCGAGGCCATGATATCGGGCGTAATGCCATAATGTTCATGTGCGTAAAGCGCGCCGGTGCGCGCGACACCGCACTGCACTTCGTCAAAAATCAGGATCAGGTCATGCTCATCCGCCAGTGCACGCAGGCCTTTCAGGAAAGCCTCTGATGCGGGGCGGATGCCGCCTTCGCCTTGGATCGGTTCAACAAGGAAGCCGGCAGTGTTCGGACCGATTGCTGCCTTTGCGCCTTCCAGATCGTCAAAATCGACATATTTGAAACCGTCGAGAAGCGGCATAAAGCCCTTATGCATCTTCTCCTGATTGCTCGCCGAAATCGTCGCCATGGTACGGCCATGAAAGGCATTTTTGAAGGTGATCAGTTCAAATTTATGTTCATTGCCTGCCGACTGATGATAAGCGCGCGCCGCCTTGATCGCGCATTCGCAAGCCTCTGCGCCCGAATTGGTGAAGAACACCGTGTCGGCAAAGGTCGTGTCTACGAGCCGCTGGGCAAAGGCCTCCCCCTGCGGGCTGCCATAGAGATTTGACACATGCATCAACGTTGCGGCCTGATCCTGGATCGCCTTGGTCAGATGCGGATGGCCGTGGCCCAAAAGGTTGACCGCGATTCCACTGGCAAAATCCAGCGCACGACGGCCGTCGTCGGAAATAAGCCACGCACCCTCGCCTCGAACCGGCCGGAACCCGCAACGGGGATAGACAGGCATCAGAGGCGTTATTGTCATGGGATTTCCCTTTCCATTTGTCCTAAAAGCGAAAAGCGGCCCCCTCGGGAGCCGCCAATATCTAAGTCCGTGGTATAGGCCCCGGTCAAGGTCGAATCAACCCCCGCGGCCTGCGGCGTTTCACCCCAGCAAGCTATTGATACTGATCTGATTGGTCAGCGTACGGTGCACCGGGCATTTCTCTGCAATTTCGAGCAACTTCGCGCGCTGAGCGTCATCCAGCGCGCCTTCAAGGCGGATGATCCGGTCAATCATGTCCACGGGTTTTCCGCCATTTTCACCCGCCCGCTCTTCCTTTGAATGCTCCAGCGTGACATGGACCTTTTCAAGCGGCCAGCCCTTACGCGCAGCATATATTTCAAGCGTGATCGAGGTGCAGGCACCAAGCGCTGAAAGCAGCAGTTCATAGGGTGTCGGACCATTGTCGATGCCGCCCACCTCCACAGGCTCCCCCGCTGTCCATTCATGGATGCGCGCTTTAATGCGTTGGGCATAAACGCCTTCGCTGCTTTCGACGGTGGCGCAGGGATTATCCTTCATCTGCATTATCCTTCGCGCGTTTCGCCGCAGCAATCTGGCGGCGCAGATAGCCATATAGCAACAGATGCGATCCGATCAGCAGCAGCAGGATGATTACAACTGTTTTCCACATGGCTAGCCATCCCCCAATTGTGCGCGTGCCGTTTCCCAATTGCGGCCGTCAAAAGGCCTTATGTGGACATTGACCCCATGGCCTTCGTCAATGCAGCGCCAATTGACGCTCCACGCCTCCGGATGGGATCGCGGCTGGTAAAAGGATTTGACGCCGCAGGTCGCGCAGAAAAGATGCTCGGCCACGCCACTTCCAAAACGATAGGCGGTCATTGCCGATACGGGTGTCAAAAGGCTGAAATCTTCGTGCGCCACGATCAGGTGCAGATAGCCTGAACAGCTGCACATCGAGCAATTGCAATCGAGCAGATCCACCTCGGCTGCTGGCAGCGTAAAGCCGAAACGCACCGCGCCGCAATGGCAGCCGCCGGTCAGGTCAATCCTGCTCATTCAGCCTCTGCCGGTGGCGCAATCGCCTTGGCCAGCGCTTCGCTTGGCAGTTTGAGTGCGCGCAGCATCGCCCAGATTTCCTCTCTTGCAGCCGGCTGCAATTTGCCGAGACCTGGGATCGCCTGTAGATCGAACAGCGTCAGCCCCATCGGAAACAATTCCCTATAGGTCACGCGCTCCCGCAGCCCCGGAATGATACGGAAACCCGCAACCGGTGCGATCTGCCCTAAAGCATCCAGCACCTTGCGTTCATTCTTGGTCGCGAAATTGCGCGAACGGTTCTGCATCACCACCCAGTCGAGCGGTTTCGGCCGGATCGCAAGGCCGGGTTCTTTCAGATGTTCGACCAACCGTGCAAAATTGCCCAATGTCTGGAATTCACCAGTACGCGGGTTGATCCTGCCCAACATGTCGAGATCGATGAAGCTGTCATTGACCGGGGTCACGATCGTATCGGCCATGAAGATCGCCCGCCGGGCAATGGGCGAATCATGGCCGCCCACGTCAATCACGATGAAATCATGATGGATGCGCGCCATGCGCAGCTTTTCCTCCAGCTCCGCCTCATTCTGCTGGACCAGCATGATCTGTTCGGGCCCTGGCAGGCGGACACCATATTCCCGCTCGCTTTCTTGCCGCGCCCAAAGCGCGCGATGGAGCGTCAATTGGCGAAGATCGACGTCAAGTGCCGCGACCTTCTCTCCTGCGTTGCACAGCGCGATGCAGGTATGAAAGGCGCTGGTCGATTTGCCGACGCCGCCCTTTTCATTGGCAAAAACGATGATGTGCCCGCGTTGCCCCGATAACGGATATTTCATCCATGCAGGTTCTGGCTGTTGCGGCGACAATCCGCCCGGCGCGCCAAATTCCAAACCCTTATCAAATGTGGATGCCGGAAAAGCGGGAACGGAACCAGCGGATAGCGGCGCAATCGGCGCAGGCGGCCATGCAGCGGACGCGACATTGCCCGGCGGCGGCAATGCCATCCGCTTTTGCTTTCGCCTGAACAAGCGCGAAAAAAATCCCAATTGCCGCGACCTCCGCTGTCCGGTTGATGGCGCAATGTGCCGCAGCGATCAAGGGGATCGCCGCGACTACCGGATCATTCCACCGTGACGCTTTTCGCCAGATTGCGCGGTTGATCGACATCGGTGCCCTTGGCAACGGCAACATGATAAGCAAGCAGTTGCACCGGCACGGCATAGACCAAGGGCGCGATCAGCGGATGCACGCTCGGCATCTCGATCGTGGCAAGGCAGCCTTCGCCCGCCTCTGCAATCCCTTCTGCATCGGAAATCAGCACCACCTTGCCGCCGCGTGCGCGCACTTCCTGCATGTTGCTGACGGTCTTTTCGAACAGCGGGCCCGATGGTGCGAGCACGATCACCGGCACCGCTTCGTCAATGAGAGCGATCGGACCATGCTTCATCTCACCGCTGGCATAGCCCTCCGCATGAATATAGCTGATTTCCTTGAGCTTGAGCGCACCTTCAAGCGCCAGCGGATAATCCGGACCTCGACCGAGATACAGGACATCGCGCGCCGGCGCGATCAGATGCGCCATGTCGGCAATATCTTCATCATGGGCAAGCGCAGCGTTCAATGCCGCCGGCGCCTCGATAAGATGGCGGACGATCTCCCGCTCTTCTTCCGCCGACAGCTTGCCCTTCACTAGCGCAAGGTGCGCGGCCAGCGCGGCGAGCACAGCAAGTTGGCAGGTAAAGGCCTTGGTCGAGGCGACACCGATTTCCGGGCCGGCATGGGTGGGCAGCAGCAGGTCCGCCTCACGCGCCATTGATGAGGTCGGTACATTGACGACGACCGCGATCGTCTGCCCCTGTTCCTTGCAATGGCGGAGCGCCGCCAGCGTGTCTGCCGTTTCACCCGATTGGCTGATGAACAGCGCCAAGCCGCCTTCCTCCAGCACCGGATCGCGATAGCGGAATTCGCTCGCTACATCGATATCGACCGGAACGCGCGCGAAGGTTTCAAACCAATATTTCGCGACCATCCCTGCATAAAAGCTGGTGCCGCAAGCGACGATGGTGATGCGCTTCACGCCGGCAAGGTCGAAATCCATCTGCGGCAGCGCCACGGTCTGTTCAAGCGACCGGATATAGCTTTGAAGAGTTTGGGCAATCACGGTCGGCTGTTCGAAAATCTCTTTCTGCATATAATGGCGGTAATTGCCCTTTTCGATCTGGGCTGCGCTGACACCTGAAGTCGTAATCTCCCGCGAGACAGGATTATTTTCCTTATCGAAAATCTGCGCGCCTTCACGATAGACAATCACCCAATCGCCTTCTTCGAGATAGGCGATCTTTTGCGTCAACGGCGCCAGCGCCAGCGCGTCAGACCCCAAATAGGTTTCACCATCACCATAGCCGACCACCAAGGGAGACCCCAGACGCGCGCCGATCAGAAAATCCGGATTTTCGCGGAAAGCGATGGCGAGTGCGAATGCGCCGCGCAGTTGCGGCAGCACCGCCTTCACCGCCTCGGTCGGCGCTTGCCCTGCCTCAATCTGTTCGGAAACAAGATGCGCAACAACCTCGGTATCGGTCTCGCTCTCAAAGGTCCGCCCGCGCGCAGTCAGCGCATCGCGCAGCTGCTTGAAATTCTCGATAATGCCATTGTGGACAAGCGCCACTTCACCCGTCGCATGCGGGTGCGCATTGTTGGTCGTCGGCGCACCATGCGTTGCCCAACGGGTATGGGCGATGCCTATATTGCCGGGCGCAGGGTTTCCAGCCAGCTCCTTGACGAGGTTGCCCAGCTTCCCTTCTGCACGGCGGCGGATCAACTGGCCGTCAAGTACAGTGCAGACACCTGCGCTGTCATAACCGCGATATTCCATCCGCTTCAGGCCATCGACCAAACGGTCTGCCACTGCTTCCTTGCCGACGATGCCAATAATGCCGCACATAATCTTGCTTCCTTCAAACCAGTTTCATCGCGCCCATTAGCCAGGCAATCGGAGCACCCACCAACAGTGCGATGCAGAATAAAGATTCAAAAACAACGCCGCCCCAGTTTTTGGCGTCGCCCACTTGGTCGACCAGAATCGAGATCACCCTGCCAACCGCAGTACCAAACCAGCATAGTCCGGCAATCGCATAAGCGATGGGTGGCAGCCAGAGTCCGCCAAATGTGGCGCGAAATTCCGATCGCCCAGCGTTGGTTACGGGTACCAGCCCCACGAAACCGGCAGCCTTAGTTGGCAACAACAATCCCAGAAAGCCCATGGCGATGGTAGCACAGGCCGCAATCTGATTGAGAAGATCCATCTTTAACTCACAGACTATAAGGAATGCGGATACCCGGCATTTCAGCAGGGAAGCCCTTTGTATTTCGTGTAACCAATACGCGGCCACGCGTTAGAGCGGTCGCTAATATGACGGCATCGGGCGACTTAAGACGCGGTCTTTCGCGCCGCAACGAGGCGGCCCGAGTAGCGATCTCGTCATCAAGCTCATCAATCCCAAAGCCTGACAGAAAACGCTCTGCGCGCTTTAAGCCCTCGCCAGAGCCTTTGGACAGAACCTCAATCCAAACCATCCGGCTTACCCATACCCTACCGCCACGCTCAACTGCGCGACGAAATTCCGAATGCGCCTGCGGAAAGCCCCGCAGCGCATCGATTATGATATTACTGTCAAAGGTAAAGCCGCTCACCTTTTCGCGTGCTTCTTTTTTGGTCCGCGATCCTTATCGCCGACAATGTCCCCAGCCTTATCGAGCGCGAGACAACCGTCGTCTGGTGCCTTGCCATGCTTGGCATACCAAGCCTTGTGGAGTTCATGCTCACGATCATCTTGCTCATCAAACAGATCCGGAAACTCGGCACGCACTTCCTCATAATCAGCATCCCAGGGGCGAGTCCACGAAGCCCGCTCCCGCCTTTGCCACTCGACCGAATCGCCTATATCGGTGCGGTCTTTCCACGCCCCAAAGCCTGCCTCCAGCCAGTCGAGCGTAGCATCTGCGCGATAGGCTTCAACCGCCTCGCGTAACACAGCCGCGCGCGACTTGCCCTGCTCGGCGGCGAGCTGGTCGAGCCATTTGATGGCTTCATCTGGCAGATCGGCGAGGATGCGAGTCATGATATACTGATATCATATCATGATATCATGTCAACCTTGTTTGATTTGCCAAACAGATACGCGACCACGACTAATGCGACATAAGCGGCATATGGAAATAACAGTAAGATCATGAAGCCGATGGCCATCCCGGCGTCTCCAGTTCCAAGATCTCTTGGCACCTGTTGCCATAATGGCGAAGACCACGCGACATAAGGAACAATGATCAGCGCAGCCAAAATAGAACGCGCGACCCATTTACGAAACTTTAGTCCGACAAAATATCCCAAGACAATAAAAACAGCAGGCATCGCATCGTGGAAGCGATCTGCCCAGCCGGGTTTCACCATTTGCTCGGCGCGCACCATGCGAAGTTCGCCGTCGGCTACATCGCGGCTCACTGCACTGCCCGCCGCGACAATCGCATCCCGGCCAATCTTCACCGGGGCAATCAAGGCGCTGTTCGATCCGATGAACGCCCCCTCGCCGATCACCGTCTTATATTTGAAATAGCCATCATAATTGCAGGTGATCGTGCCAGCCCCGATATTCGCGCCCGCGCCGATTTCAGCGTCGCCCAGATAGGTCAGATGGTTGGCCTTTGCGCCTTTTTTCAGATGCGCTTTCTTGGTTTCGACGAAATTGCCGATCTTCGTCTTTTCTTCCAGCACAGTCCCAGGGCGGAGGCGAGCAAAGGGGCCGACTTCGGCTCCGCTGGCAATGCTGGTGCCTTCAATATGGCAATTGGCGCGGATCTTCACATTGTCAGCCACCGACACACCGGGGCCAAAAAAGACATTGGGTTCGATCAGCACATCGCGGCCAATCGCCGTGTCATAGGAAAACCAGACTGTGTCTGGCGCAGTTAAAGTCGCGCCATCGTCCATAGCCTGCGCCCGGCGGCGAGCCTGCCATTCGCCTTCCATCTCTGCCAATTGCGCGCGGCTGTTGATGCCGGCAACATCGAAAGGATCGGTGGCTACCGCCACACAGGCCCTTCCATCGGCATTGGCGATGTTGACGATATCGGTGAGGTAATATTCCTTTTGCGCATTATCGTCGGTCACCCGGGCGAGCAGCGCGAACAAGTCCGCAGCCTTCACCGCCATCAGGCCGGAGTTGGACAATTTGACTGCCTTTTCGAGGTCCGTCGCATCCTTCTGCTCGACCATCTTTACGATCTTGCCACCCTCAACGATCACACGACCATAGCCGGTGGGATCTTCAGGCTCGAACGCCAATACCACTACGGCGGGCGCGTCCACGCCATTCAGCCGATCAATCATTGCCTGCATCGTCGCTGACGGCACGAAAGGAACATCGCCATAAAGGATCAATACATCGCCATCGAAACCTGCCAGCGCACCCTCAGCCTGCTGCACCGCATGGCCCGTGCCAAGCTGCGGTTCCTGCACCACGGTTTCGGCACTGCTACCCAGCGCGTCCCGCAACTGGTCCGCCTTGTCACCGACAACGACGACTTTCTTGGCGGGCGAAAGCGCATCAACGCTTGCCATCAAATGCATCAGCATCGGCCGGCCAGCTATCGGGTGCAGCACCTTGTGCAGATCTGATTTCATGCGGGTGCCCTTGCCCGCGGCGAGGATGACGGCAGCAATTTTGTTCATGGATCACGGCTTTAGGGACAAATGATTGCACTTTCCAGAATTTGCAGGCGAATATTTCGTAAATCATTTCCATTTTGCAAAAAACGACGCATCTCGACTTTGCTGCATTGAAAGTTATGGCCCGAACCATGACTGATTTTCCATTCGCTATCGTTGGGTTTGATCTCGACGGAACCTTGCTCGACAGCAGCTATGAACTGGCAGCATCGCTCAACCATGCGCTGGCCAGCATTGGCCGCCCTCCGATCGCAACCAACGGTGTGAAGGCACTGGTCGGGATGGGCACACGGCATATGCTGCAATTGGGGCTGGAACAGTCAGGCGGTGCAGACGATGAAACGGTCCACGCCCTGCACCCGGTACTGGTAGAACATTATCGCGCAAATCTGGGCAGCAATTGCCCGCGCTTTCCGGGCCTGGAAGCAGCGCTGGATCAACTGGCAGCGACGGGTGCGAAGCTGGCGGTGGTCACCAACAAGTTTGAAAACTTGGCGGTCGAACTGCTTGGCAATGTAGGGCTGGCCGACCGTTTCGCGACCATCATCGGTGGCGACACAATGGGAAAGGGCAATGGCAAACCAAAGCCCGACCCGATCCACGAAATGATCCGGCGCTGCGGTGGTGGCCCAGCCGCCTTTGTCGGCGACACGATCCATGATGTGCACGCCGCGCAAGCCGCGGGCATCAAAAGCATCGCCGTCAGTTTTGGCTTCCTTGATCAACCCGCCGAACAATTGGGCGCCGATGCGGTAATCGGCCATTATCAGGAATTGTTCGACACGCTTCAGCGGCTTGGCTGACCTTTACGCCATTTCACCCATAAATGCCGCGCCAACATCAGCGGCGGCATGCGCAGCAGGTGCGAGCGGATGTAGAATATCAGCCGAAGCCATTTGCGCGTCGGCCGCCCCCAGCCGTCACGTGCGGTGAGGCGGTGGATGAAGAGATAGTCGGTGAATGCAAGCCGTTGCTGTTTTGGATAAACATGGGTTCCATAAAGATGGTGCGAAAGACGTGCAGCACGC
This sequence comes from Sphingomonadales bacterium, assembly GCA_021298455.1. Taxonomy (GTDB): domain Bacteria; phylum Pseudomonadota; class Alphaproteobacteria; order Sphingomonadales; family Sphingomonadaceae; genus Sphingorhabdus_B; species Sphingorhabdus_B rara. Next base: position 14,834 of record JAJTFR010000017.1, read on the forward strand.
ATCACCGATGCATATAGATGACGGCACCCGGGCGCAGCGTAGATATCATGCCAGTATTTTCCGCTGGTGCGGTTCTGCATTTCGTTGGCAATACAATGGAAATCCCACAAGTTTCGGAGACCGCCGGTAAGGTCGCCGTCTGCGATCAAATGCGCGGCGCAATGGCAAAGAATGTCGTGTGGCGACAAAATATAGGTCTTGCCTGGTTGGAAGGGCGTGGGCAGCGGATAGCGATAATCAAGATCATCGTCAGGATGTTCAAATTGCTCAGGAAGCGGCAGCGCAACCGCGCAATCCAACATCCCTGCGGCATCCGGCGTCGGCCGCGCGGTCAGCGGCAAAATCGTATGGTGCACGTCGATCATCCGGTCGCGCTCTTTATGAATCATCGGGGGGAGTTCGTGCATATGGTCGCGGTAATAGGCGTCGTCATAGGCGTCTTCCTTCACCCATTCCCAGCCGCCTTTGTCCAGCAACAGCGCCTCCACCTGCGGCAAATCCTCACGCGCTACCATGATGTCGAGGTCGCCAATCGATCTGCCGTCACCGGCAAGCAGCCCAGCGGCGGCATAAGCAGTGCCCTTAAGCAGCACGACCTTGCCGTGATAGCCCGCCAAAGCGCGCCGGGCGCAATCGGCCTCCCAAAGCGCGGACCGCCGCTGATATTCTGCGTTGATCTGCGCTTCGGCTAGGATTTCTGCGACGTTCGAAGGCACTGACTCAAATTTGAGTCGCGCTGCCAAGGTACCGATAAGCTGCTCGGCACGCGCCATGGTGAGCAGATCGGTCCAGCCACGCGCATCAAGACTGGCCGTCGATGCGGGGTGGCGGAGCGCATCGACAAGGAGCATGGCATCGCGCTTCACGGCAGGTCGCCCCAAAGCTGCTCGACCAGCGCAATGGCCTCTTCACCGCTTTCATAATCGATCGCCAGAGCCGGCACCGACTTCACAAAACGGGTCAGCGCCGTAAATCCTGCCTCGCCTAGGGCGACATAGTTGGTCGACGCCTGCGTCAGCCGCATGAAGGTTTCCCCGGCCGCCACGCTGCGCACCGCCCTTGGTTCGCCAAAGCGCGGAAAGAGCAGCAGCGCCGGTCGGCCGCCCTCCCCCATGCGTGCAATGGCATCAGCAGGCGGCACCATGTGGCGGATATCGCCTTTAGGCGTATCCCGCATCAACGGGCCAAAGAGCGCGTCTGGCCGGGCCGCCTCCATCGCTGCAATCGCGCTATTCTTTAGGCTGATCAACCGCAGAAAGGGCATGATGTCGCCGCTCAACGGATCAAGCAGCACAAATTCGTCGCCCAGAAAGCGCCAGCCCCGGCAGGACAGCAAAGCCGCAAGCGTCGATTTGCCCGACCCGGATGCGCCGGTCATCACCAGAACACGCCCGTCGCGCTCAACCGCGCTGGCATGAAGGAGCAGGTGGCGCCGCCAGCCAAGCGCAACTTGCAGGTTCATCGCCATTTCAGCGGCGAGCAGCCCCTGCGAAAGCGGCAAGGGCGCGGCATCGGGCAGCATATAGTCGCCCTTGATCGCTACCGATGGCCGCAGCCAGCGCCGCAGCCGGCTGGCAGCTTCCAACCGCACTGTGAAATCGACATATTCCGGTCGCGGATAACCGGCATAGAGCGCGGCCATCCGCTCGATCGGCGCACGCCATACCGAACCGATGCGAAATGCGGCGGGGCCGATGCGGACGTGGAATTCATGCACCGGACACGCGCTCCACTAGGCCCAGATCGGCCAGTTCTTCCAGACGGATGGCAATCAGTGCAACGGCCTCGGCACGCTTGCCAAGGTCGAACTGAGTTGCCAGCCGCGCCGCGAGCGTTGTCGCGTCGACCGCATCGTTGCGCATGGCGGCAAGCATCTGCGGCACCGGCTCTGTCACCATATGGGTGACCCCGGAACGGCGCTGATAGATAAGCGTCAGCATATCGAGCGGGTCGACAATAAGGCTGTCGGCGGGTTCTGCTTGGTAAAGTTTATCGGTCGCGGCCACGGCCAAGGCGTAACGCGTTGCCGTTAAAATTCAATCCACTCAATCAGCGGGGCATTTGCAACGATGCAAAACAGGTAAAGCCGCTCTGCCCTGCCTGCAGCCGGCGGATATAATTCACATAGGCCTGGCTTTGTTCATAGCTCGTACCCGGCAGGGTCCTGCCTGATAAAGCCCGCTTCACTTCTTCGCCGGTAAATTTCTGGCCGGTGGCAACGAATGATCCCGGCGTATCAGGCGGAACCAGCTTGCCCGCAGCATCAATATTCATGCCTGTGCCATGCGGCCCGGGAACAGGGATCTGACAGTTAAGGACTGAGCCAGCCGTCTGCGCCAGCGCCGGACGGACCGAGACGATTGCGGCGACACCGGCCGCGCCAAGCATCAGAGCCCGACGGCTGGATCCACTCGCTTTGTTCGCGTCGCTATTACCCTCGTCACCAGTCATGCATTTTCCTTAGCAAGATCGCCGCGTAAATCCATGGCCTGAATTGTAAACATCGGGCCGCGTCTTGGAACGGGACATCCCCGCACTGACGGGTTAACGGCACGAAAAAAGGGGCTACCATACAGGCCGCCCCTTTTCTTAATTCAATGTGATCGAAAATCGATCAGCTGGTCTTTTCCGGCATCATCGAAGAGTGTAGATGGTCGATCTTCCACGCACCGTCTTCGAGCCGGTAGATGAAGGAATAGCGTGCCTTCACGTCGGTTTTTACACCGGTCGCAGCGTCGGTCAGGGTAACTGTCCAGGTACCGAGGCGCGCTGCCTGGTTGCAGCCCATCTTGAAGGTGCTGCTATTGATCGTGCCGACCGGGCTGCCCTTGAGGAAGCCAACGAAATAGTCCTGGATTTCGCTATGGTTGGTGCGCGGCTTGTTCGAAACCGTTGCCAACAGAACGGCGTCCTTGGTGAAAAGCTTGGTCACCGTCGCAGGGTCCTTCGTGGCCCATGCCGCGTTGAATTGGCCAAACAGCCCATCAACCTGCTGCTGCGTCACCGCAGCGCATTTCATCCTCGACGATTTCGACTTGGCTTCCGCCATAGGCGCGAATGCGACGAGTGCAGCTGCACCGCCTAGGGCCAGGATAGCGTTACGAACCATATTAACTCTCCGATATGCGTAGCGTTTCCCCGCTGCGCATATCGGAACTAATTTATGGCGATTCAACCAGGCGTTACGTCACAGCATGTAACTTGTTACGCCCATCGAACATCAACTAAAATTCGATCTGCATCCGCGCTTGCAACAGATCGGTGCCATAGGACTGGCGATCGACTGGCACAGTGGACAGCGGATCGACCAAAGAGGCAACGGGCCCGCCATTGACCTGGATGCGTCCATAGTTGACCATGAAACGGATATAGTCGATCGGATACCAGTTCAGACCGAGCAGATAGCTTGTCTGCGAACCGCCGCGCCCCAGCCGACCCGGCAAGGCCGCAAGGCTGCCGATGCCGGTCGTGAAATTGCTGGTGAGGCCGTTTTTCAGCGCAGCATCGTCAAGATCGATATGATCAACGCGCGCCGCAATCTGGAATGCGCCCGATCCACCCTTGTTCAGGGGGTTCAGCACCTTGGTCCGCGTCCAGATTCCTTCGCCACGACGATATCCCCGCGTTTCGCCGGTCAGGAAGAAACCTATTTCGCCATAAGCGCCGAAGTAAGAAGGATCACCTGTCGGCGTTACGGCAACATTGCCACCGCTGAATGCATCCAGCCCGGTTGCGCGATCGCCGGCACGATAGGCATCAGCCTTCAGCCATTGACCCTCACCCACAAAATAGAGCCCCTTGAACACACCCGCAATCTCGGCCCCGATGATCCGGTCGCTCTTTGCCGCAAAATTGCCGGTATCGACGAAACGTACGTCCGTCAGCTGCGTGTTGGGACGTGCGCGATACCGGGCAACCTGTCCGGTCGATGGTGTATTGACGCCAGCAATGCCGCCATTGGATGCAAATTCACGATGCTGGTAACCGAGGCCGAAATGCAACTGGCCACCCAGAGCCTTGGGCGCGTAAACTAGGCGCGCGGCACCAATATAACCATCATTGTCGAATGTGCTGTCAATGCTGTGCGCAGCAAACATGCCAGCCTCGGCGCGCCAATCGTCATTTCCGCTATGCCAGGCCAAGGCAGCGCCAAGGCGGCGGCTGTTCAGGAAGGCATCGTTGAATGCCGCGCGTTCAAGGAAGGAGTTGTTGTTCGAGCTTGAAATCTGCTCCATCCCGTTGAGCGTTTCGAAATTGCCAATGCGCACGACAAGCGGGGCATTGGCCGGGCTGTAGCTTAAAAAGACATCACCGAAATTGACCGCCGAATTGGCAAAATCTGCCTCGACCTTATAGCCAAATCCACCCGGCATCGTTCCTTCTGCACCCAGGCGGACGCGGCGAACGCGGCTGTTGAAGCCGAGGTTACGGTTGGCGGCATAATCGCCGGGCAGACCAACATATCCGGTATCATAATGCAGGCGGCCACGCGGCTTGAATGTCCATCCGCCGTCACCCTTGATTTCAGCCGCCCCTTTGAAGGCGATTTCGGGTACAGGCTTCGAATCGGGCTTTTTCTCAGGCGCTGGGGCAGGTTGCGGCGCAGGCGCGGCTGAGACCTTTTCGACCTTCGCCGAAAGTTCCGCGAGTTGCGCCTTCAGCGCAGAAACCTCTGCACGCAATGCCTCGACCTCGGCATCGTTCGACTGCGCCGCAGCGGGATCGGCCATTGCCAGGGCGATAACCGCCGTACCTGCGAGATAGATCGATTTTGCCAACGTCATAAAAATTGCTCCTGCATCATGCGAACAAGCATGTTGGTCCGCATGATGCAAGGCCTGCCCGTCGTCGGTGACGGGCAGTATGACGCTTTTGTTGCAGCTATGTTACAATTTAAAAATGCTGCTGTTAGATGATCGTCAGAATGCCACGGTCACTTCTATCCCGACAGTGCGTGGCGCATTGAAATTGGCATAATCACCCAGCACCAGCCTGTTGGCGTTCGAACGGCGGTAGATGATAGAATTGTTGAGAAGGTTCCGCGCCCAGAGCGCGACTGTCATATTCTGGCCGTTATCCGACATCGGAATTTCAGCGAGCGACAGTCGGGCATTGACGATAAAGCTCTTGTCGGTTTTCACATTCTCACTGGCAAAGGTAAAGGCAGGTGACGAATAATTTCCGTCGACATGCAGCTTCAACATTGCGCCATTGGCACTGACCGGAATGTCATAATCGATCGAACCCGACAGTGCGTGCTTGGGCGTGTAAAGGATATACACATCCTGGAACACCGGCGTTGTCACCGGCGGCGTCAATGATGCGTTGAGCTGTTCTTGAACTGTATTCCGCGCGGGCGGAACCTTGGTGTAGGTATAGGCATAGGACATTCCAAGCGACAGGCCATCTGCCGGCCGCACCGTCAGATCGGCTTCGATACCGCGTATTTTTGTCGTCCCGGCGGCGTTCACGGTTTCCAGCGTGTTACGCACGGTGCCATTGGCCTGCGGGATGAAGAAGTTGAAGTCGACCTGTGTGTCGGTGCGATCCATGATGTAGCCGGCAAGGTTCAGACGGACGAGGCGATCGAAAAATTCGGTCTTCGCGCCAACTTCGTAAGACTTCACTGCCTCCGGACCGAATGACCGGTAGTTGAGCGAGCGCGAACTGGCTCCGCCGGCGCGATAACCGGTCGCATATTTCGCATATAGATTGATGCTGTCGCTTGCCTGCCAGGCAATCGTCGCAAGCGGATCGAAGCGGCGGTCATTTTCGCGGAAGGTGAAACTTGTCGCCGCTCCATTGACGGTGAAAAGGCGGCCATTTTTCTCGTCACGCGTCATGCGGCCACCAAGCGTGAGCGCAAGCGTTTCAAGATTATAGGTCGCCTGGCCATAGACGGCATAGCTTTTTGCAAAGGCGACGCTCGCACGCGCAACCGGCGATAGCGGATAGGTAGCCGGATCGATGATCGAATAGGCGGTTCCGTCGGCGTTCCAGCGGTTAGTGTTGGGCGTGCGCGCAGAATCTTCGGCGCGTTCGTTGAAATAATAGCCGCCAAAGACATAATCGAGATCGCCGGCTTTGCCGACCACCTGCAATTCCTGGCTGAACTGGCGCTGATCGAGCGTGGCGATGCTGTAGCGGCTGAAGCTGCCATTGGGTGCGAAAACCGGGGTGCGATTGGCAAGACCCGAATTGTCGAACTGCCGGTCGCTTACGGTGCGCCAAGCGGTGATTGAACGGATCTCGGCATCGTCGGTGATGTCCCAAGCCAGTTTTGACGTTACGCCAAAGGTTTTGCCAATGCTGGGCTGTTGCGGCACGCCGACAGAGGCGGTTTTGGCGCGCTCGGGCTGGACGGTTACAAGGGCGGGAAGCGGTGCCACAAAGCCCGACGGCAGGCGCCCGCCATTGGCCTGGATCTGGGCAACGGTTGCAACAGGGCGACCGGTGGGGTTGAAATTGATCAACTGGCTAAGGAAAGCCGTGCTTTCATCATGGCCCGAATCGATCGAGAAATCGGCAGTGAAATCTTCGCTGGGCTTCCAGCGAACGGCGGCGCGGCCACCATAACGGTGAAAATAATTCCAACCCTTTTGCCCGGCGAGCGGGTTTTGGGTGGTGGCATTCTGATGCTGTAGCGACGCGTCCAATTTGATCGAGAAGCCCGCAACTTCAGGCAGATCAAGCCGCAGCGTGCCATTGTAACGCCCGTAATTGCCAAGCCCTGCCGTCACGCGGCCGCCAAATTCGCCGCTCGGTGCGCGCAGCACCATATTCACGGCACCGCCTTCGGTGTTCCGGCCGAACAATGTGCCTTGTGGCCCTTTCAGCACCTCAATCCGTTCGACATCAAGGAAGCCGGCATTCAGACCATGCTGGCGGCCGAGATAAACGCCATCAACATAAACGCCGACACCCTGTTCGCGCGCCGGCTGATTGGCATCATCAGGAACGATACCACGCATGCCGATGGTCAGCGCGGTCTGGCGCGATTCAAAGGTCGAAATGCGCAGCGAGGGGATACCGCCATCACCCAGATCCAAAAGGCTTGATGCCTGACGCTTTTGCAGATCCTCATCGCTCATTACCGCAATTGCGATCGGCGTTTCCTGCAAATTGGTTTCACGCTTGGTCGCGGTCACCACAATGTCGACCAGCCCGCTGCTATCCTGCGCCTCACCAAAGGCTTCACCGCCAGCTTCAACGGCGCCTGCGTCAGCATCAACAGCCATGGCATCGTTGGCAAATGCCGGCACCGTTGCAAAAGCTGCAAGCGCGGTGCCTGCGAGAAAAGCGGATCTTGGAAACATAATGGTCACCCCGTGTGATTCGTTGCTGTTGGGGCGGCACTAGGGCGGCGACGTTACAGGCGAGCGACGCTTTGGTGACGGATCAGCGTCAAATTATTGACCGATTTATGACAGTGAGATGCCCTGCTTTACGCTTGCGTAAAGGTAAGGGTCGTGCCAAGTCGCGCCGCATCCATTATCTGTGCGGGGTTCGGAAAAGATGCCGCGCGTCAATCTAGCGTCAGGAGAAAAACCATGACCATCAATTTCAAGGATAAAGTCGCAATTGTGACCGGCGCTGGCGGCGGTCTGGGTCGGGCCTATGCGCTCGAACTCGCAAAGCGCGGCGCAAAGGTTGTTGTCAACGACCTTGGCGGTTCGCGCGACGGCACCGGCCATTCGGACGCCGCGCTGCAGGTGGTTGAAGAAATCAAGGCTGCCGGCGGCGAAGCCATGTCGAACGGCGGCAGCGTTACTGAATATGAACAGATGGTGGAAATGGTCGCCAAGGCAAAAGAAGCCTGGGGCGGGGTACATATCCTGATCAACAATGCCGGCATCCTGCGCGACAAGAGCTTTGCGAAGATGGAAATTGCCGACTGGAAATTGGTCATTGACGTCCACCTGAACGGTTCGGCCAATTGCACTAAGGCGGTGTGGGATATGATGCGCGAACAAAATTACGGCCGCATCCTGATGACCGCTTCATCGACCGGCCTGTACGGCAATTTCGGCCAGGCCAATTATGGTGCGGCAAAGCTGGGGCTCGCAGGCTTCACCAAGACGCTGTATCTCGAAGGCGCGAAATATAATGTGAAGTGCAACACAATCGCCCCGATCGCTGCCACCCGCATGACCGAAGACATCCTGCCGCCTGCGGCCTTTGCGATGTTCGATCCGGTCAATGTCGTGCCTGCTGCATTGTTCCTGGTATCCGAAGATGCGCCGTCCAATGTCATCATGGGTGCGGGCGCAGGCTTCTTCCACACAGCCAATGTCACCATGACGCAAGGCAAATTGCTGTCGGGTGATGATCTGTCGCCGGAGGGCGTTGCTGCCAATTTCGCCGAGATCAGCGATCGCGCCGGTGAGATGGTTCCCCAGTCGGGCGGCGAACAATCGATGCAGGCGATGAAGCTGCTGCAGGCCAAAGCGGGCTAAGCTGCCTTCTGAAAGTTCAAGAAAAGCCCTCCTGCCACGCGGCCGGGGGGCTTTTTCTATGGCTCGACCAGTTTCAAAAGTTTGCGTTCGACCGGCGCGAGAACGGGGGCTAGTTCATGCCCACGTTTCAACACCGCGCCGCCCTCACCGATCAACGCCCACATCCCCTGCTTGTTTCGCAATGCAGGGTTTTTGACGATGCGATATTCAGGCCGCTCGGCAGTGCGGCGAAAGGCGGAAAAGACGGCCATGTCGCGACCAAGGTCAATCGCGTAATCGCGCCAATTTCCGGCAGCGACCATGCGGCCATACAGGTCGAGAATGCGGGTCAGTTCGTCACGATCAAAACCCACTTGGCTGGGCAAGCGGGCGCTGACCGGAAAGGGCGTGATAACCGCGCTCAAGCCGAGGTCCGACCGCCCTTTTTGCCGCTATTGCCCTTTGCCGCCGCCGCAGCATCACGTTCTTCAAGCAACAGGGCCAAACGCTTTTGCAGGGTTTCCATTTCGCACTGCAGGATTTCCAGCTTTTGCGTCGCCGGATCGAATCTTTCGGTGCAGGGGGTACCATAGGGCACAAAATTCTGGGTTTCAGGCTTGACCTCAACCAGCGTCGGCTTGGCAGGAATGCCCACCATTGTCGCGCCTTCAGGAACATTCTTGGTAACCACCGCATTGGCCCCGATACGGCTGTTCGCGCCAACATATATCGGCCCCAATATGGCGGCGCCGAGACTGATGATCACATTATCGCCGATCGTGGGATGGCGCTTTCCGCCCTGCCCTCCGGTCGGGTTAGTGCCGCCGAGCGTCGCACCCTGATAGATGGTAACATTATCCCCGATTTCAGCAGTTTCGCCGATCACGACAAAGCCATGGTCGACAAAGAAAAACCGCCCGATCTGCGCCCCCGGATGGATATCGATCGCGGTCAGAAAGCGGGAAAAATGATTCACAAAACGCGCAAGGAAATACATCTCTCCGCGAAACAGCCAATGCGCAACGCGATGAAGGGCGAGTGCCCACACGCCCGGATAGAGCAAAATCTCCCAACGGCTGCGCGGTGCAGGATCGCGCGCCTTGATGGAATCAAGATAGTCGACGATGTTTGAAAGCATCGCTGTTACGTCTCCCGCCGCATTTTTTCCGGCCTTTTCCATGGACATTCTCCTGGTCTGGCTCGGGTCGCAATAAGGAACATAGTCATCCCTTGCCGCTTTTGCCATTGTTTCCGTCACAGCAGATGACAATTACACATGGCTTAAATCGGTAAAATCGATTAATGAAGCGTCTATTAATCGACAGGACAGCCATAAATGAGCACCTATCTCCCAACGCTCAAACAGCTTCAATATCTGGTCGCACTCGAACAGCATGGCCATTTTGGCAAGGCTGCGGACGCCTGTTACGTCACCCAGTCGACACTGTCGGCCGGGATTCGCGAACTCGAATCACTGCTCGGCCTGGTGCTGGTGGAACGGACACGGCGGGTGGTACGATTCACCCCGCTTGGCCAGAAAATGGTGCTGAAGGCGCATCGCATCCTGCGCGAAGCCGAAGAACTGGCCGACATGGCGCGTGCCAGCGGAAAGCCGCTCGCAGACGAACTGCGGATCAGCGTCATCCCCACCATTGCTCCCTTCCTCCTCCCGCGCCTGCTACCCGAACTGCGTAGTCGTTATCCCGACCTGAAACTTTACCTGCGTGAGGAAACCAGTGCCGTAGCCTGCGATGCGCTGCATCGGGGTCAGGTTGACTGTGTGCTGCTGGCACTCCCCTTTGCCTGCGGAGATATCGAGCATGCGACGCTCTTCCGCGACCGGTTCTTCGTTGCTTTTCCTAAAGGTGAACCGGACAATCCACCGAATACGATCCTTCCCGAAATGATCGACGAATCACGGCTATTGCTGCTTGTTGACGGCCATTGCCTGAAAGATCAGGCGCTGGCGGCCTGCAACCGCCCCGAACTGCGCGCGTCGGCGATGATGCTGGGCACATCACTGCACACGCTGATCCAGATGGTCGACGGCGGGCTGGGCCAAACACTGATCCCCGAAATGGCAGTGAAATACGGGCTATTGAATGGAACGCAGGTGCAGGCGCGGCCATTGGAGGCACCCTACGCCAATCGCGAAATTGCCCTAGTCTGGCGCACGAACAGCCCACGCCAGCCCGAGTTTGAGCTTCTTGCAAACATCATCCGCGAGGTCGTTTCTGTCTGACGGCAGCGAGGGTCAACCGGGAACGTCATCCGCGGTCATTGATCCCACCGTTCGGCCCGCGCCATATCGCTATCCTTGGCCTCGACCCAGATAGCCGCACCGTCGCGAAATTCCTTTTTCCAAAAGGGCGCGTCGGTTTTCAGCCGATCGATCAGATAGGCACAGGCTTCCAGCGCATTCGCCCGGTGCGACGATGCCGTCACGACCAGCACAATCGCTTCGCCGACCGTCATCCGCCCGACGCGGTGGATGATGGTGCAGCCCGCAAGCTGCCAGCGGCGCATGGCGTCCTCGCAAACTTGCGCCAGACTAGCTTCAGTCATCCCAGGATAATGTTCAAGCTCGATGGCATCGACCCCGCCATCACGCCGGACTATTCCGGTAAAGGTCGCAACCGCGCCGATAGCTTCGCCGTCCAAGGCGGCAATTTCTGCCGCTGTATCAAATGCCGCACGCTGGATACGGACGGTTATCATCCGCCAGTAACCGGCGGAAAAATCGCAAATTCGCGCGCACCATCAAGCGGCGCATCCGCCTTCACCATGATCTGGTCCAAAGCGAAACGAAGCCGATCACGCCGTGCAAAAGCAGAGGCATGGGCAGGTGACTTGCCGCACAGCCACTCAACCGCATCGGTAACCGTCACGATGGTCTGGGGGAATTCGACCTCTTCACTGTCGGTGGCAATCGCCTCGCGCACCGCCGCAAAATAAACAACCCGCATCATCAATCCATATGCTTGACGCCGGCGCGCAGATAATCCCAGCCGGTGATCAGCGTCAAAATGGCTGCGACCCAGAGCAAGCCGAGCGCGGTGATTTTCAGCCAATCCCATTGCGGCAACGCACCTGCAAGGATCAGCCCACCAAAAGCAACAAGCTGCGCCGTCGTCTTCCATTTCGCCATTTTGGAAACGGGAACGGAGACCTGAAGCCCCGCCAGAAATTCGCGCAGGCCAGAAACCGTGATTTCGCGCAGCAATATGACCAGCGCGGCGATGACATGCCAGCCATCGATATCGCGGGTGAAGACGAGCAATAGGATGACCGCACCGACCATGATCTTGTCGGCGATCGGATCAAGAAAGACCCCCAGTTTGGAGACGGTCCCTTGCGTGCGGGCGACATAGCCGTCGAAATAGTCGGTAATCCCCATCAAGCAGTAAAGCGCAAAGGCCAGCCAATAATCGACCGGCAGCGGCTGGATGCTCTCAGGCTTCACCCCCGGCCACAGCAGGAAGACCAGCATAGGCACCGCCAGAATGCGCGACAATGTCAGGATATTGGGGAGGCTCAACATCGTCATTCCATCCTATCTCTGCGATTTGGCAACAACAGCCGCGTTTTGGGTTCGGTCTTCAACTTCAGGGTAGCTGTGCCACAAACTGCCTAATGCCGACTTTAACGGGTCGAGCCATTTTTCATAGGCGCGCCATTGATCGACACCGTCGCGATTGATCGGACGGCGCACCTGTTCACTCGATGCCGTGCGGACTGCGCGGCGGTTTTCATGGAAGTTGAGGCACGCCTCTTCAAACGGCACGCCAACATAGTCGAGCATTGCCCGCACATGCACCTCGGGTTCCTCGATCAGCTGTTCATGGATCACACGATGTACCCGACCGGGAAGCACGCGATCAATATGTGCCATCAACCGGACATAATCGGCATAATAGCGCCCCATGTCGGATAGGCTGTAACTGAATGCCTGTCCCTTGGCGAAATGCTGGCGGAAATTGGAAAAGCAGCAGTCAAGCGGATGGCGCCGCGCATCAATGATCTTCGCATTGGGCAAGATCAGGTGAATAAGGCCGGTGTAGATCCAGTTGTTCGGAAGCTTGTCGATAAAGAATGGACGATCCGTCTTGCGCTGAACGCGGGTGCGGTTCAGAAAATCGTCTCCCAGTACAGCCAAACGGTCTGCCGACATCTGGACAACAGCGTCAACCCAACCGCTGGCCACGCCCTTGCCCTCGCGAAGTGCAATTGCCGGCATGTCGGGCAACTCCATCGTGCCTTCGATCAGGCTATGGCTCGCCAATATCTGTTCAAGCAGCGTTGAACCTGCCCGCGGCATTCCCAGGATGAAAATCGGATCGGCAGCGCCCTCTTCCAGATTGGAACGGTTGGACAGGAATTCTGGGGTGAAGCGCGCGATAATCGCATCGACATGCGCGGTAATGATGTCGGGATCATATTCCAGTTGGCCGTGCCTTATCCGGTTCGCCTGGTCATAATGGCCAAATGATGCCTCCGCGTCGCGCCGGTCGTCATAAGCCTTGCCCAGCGCAAAATGCAAATGCAGCCGATCATCGTCGGAGAGGCTATCGCCGCTGTTCAGCGCATCTTCCATGGCGGCGATATCGGCGGCGTCAAATTGCACCGTTTTCAGATTGGCAAGGCTCCACCAGACTTCGCCCAACGTCGGCTCTTCGGCAATCGCGCGCCGGTAGGCAGCAATGCCTTCGTCCTGCTTGCCAACGGTTTTCAACACATGGCCATAGCTCATCCAAAGCTTTGCATGCTGCGGGAACCGCTCAGTCAACGCGCCATAAAGTGTCAATGCCTCGTCATATTCGCCAATACGGCCTAGCGCGGCAGCCATCAGGCTCTGCCCGCCGGCATCATCACCTTCAGCGGCGAGGACGTCGTTCAACAGCTCGACCGTCTCTTCAAACCGGTTCTGCCGATACAATATGCCGGCAAGATTGCTCCGCGCGACAATGAAATCCGGCGCGAGTTCGAGCGCACGCCGGAGCAGTGCCTCACTATCCTTATATCGCCCGAGCCGCGCCGCCAGTTGCGCCATCAGCCGGATCGCAGCGACATCCAGCGGATCTTGCCGCAAATGGGCACGCAATAACGGTTCGGCATCCGCCAGCCGGTCTTCGTTGATCGCCGACGCCGCTTCGATCAGGTCGGGATTGCGGATGCCACGGTTGACATAGCGACTGACCGGATCGGTGGATTGCGGGATCATGGACGCCATATCTAGCGCAGGCCGGGCGCCGCGCCAAGCGCCACGTCGGAAACATGGATACGCGTTGCGTCATCCCCGGCGCTGTCAAACAAGGCCGCCTCTGTGCCAGTCATCCAGACCTGGCTGCCCGTCGCCGCAAGCCGTGCAAAAAGCGCAGTGCGCCGTTCAGGATCAAGATGTGCGGCAACTTCATCAAGCAACAATGTTCCCCAGTTGAACAGGATGCCGCTGCTTGGCCATGGCCTTCATGCCGGACGATCAGATCATTGCGGTGCGGACCTGAAAGGGTCCGGCCGGCCGCACGATCGCGCGGACGGCCCTGACGCCACATCGCGATATAGGCATCGCGATCAGGTGTGGCAGCATCTTCCAATTCGATCAGCGGCCGCGCAAAGATGGACGGCGGCATGCCCGCCAACCTTGCCGACAATTGCGCCACCGTGCGCGCCCGGCTTTCGGCTATGGCGACAGCCGGATCGGCCATTGACGCCTCGATCGCATCGAACCAGGCTGCGTCACGCTGCCCTTCGGAGAGCATGCGGTTGCGTTGCCGCATTGCATTTTCATACCGGCTGCTGTTGCGCGCATGGGCGGGTTCGAGCGCGAGTACCAAGCGGTCGAGAAACCGCCGCCGGGCTCCAGAACCATCGACGAACAATCGGTCCATCGTCGGCGTCAGCCACAATATCGCGAGCCATTCCGAAAGATCGTTGATCGCGGCATTGGCGCCATTGATATGAACGATCCGGCGCCCCGGCTGCTGCCCCAGCACGCCTGTTCCCAATGCCGTTGCCCCCATATGCGCGGCGACGGTAAAGCCGCCTGCGCCTGATTGACGCGCCATTTCGTGCAAATTGGCCCGGCGCAGCCCGCGTCCGGGCACCAGCAAGGAAAGCGCTTCGAGGATATTGGTTTTGCCTGCCCCGTTCGCGCCATGCAAAATGACAAATCGGCCAGCGGGTTGCACGCTTATCGCCGCATGATTGCGAAAATCGGTAAGGTCCAACCGGTCAATAACCATGACAAGGCCCTAGCGCAGCACAGGCCGCGGTCAACGCCCAAATAAAAAGGCCCCCACGGCCGTGATCGCACGCAACATAGATGCGAATGGTTGGGATATTTTCCCAATGTTCAGCTTTGCGATATGCCACGATAAATATGTAAACTCTCTTATATATCTGTTTTTATTATAATTCCTATTGTTGGCACGGCTCATGCAATCTCATCGATATCACCGGAACATCCCGGAAAGCCAATATAAGGAACTTTAAAATGACCATTTCGACCCGCAATCAATTCGCTTCGCTATTCGCCGCGATCGCATGCGCCTTCATCACCATCGGCACCAGCATCGCTCCTGCCATCACCTCGGTATCAACCCAACTTGCCTGATCGGCAGGTCTGACTTTCAAAAAGGAATTTGAGATGAACGCCCAACACCGCAACCAGCTTTTCGCATTCACAGCCGCCATGTTCTGCGCCTTTGTCATGATCGGAACCAGCATTGCACCAGCGCTGAACGGCGGGATCGTCTGATGAGCCTGAAATTTGAAAACAAACCCGCAATCCAACCCCTCAAAGGAAATAGTAAAATGACAAAACTCATGCTTGATCGCACCAACAAGAAAATCTGGGGCGTATGCAGCGGCCTTGCCAAATGGACCGGCATGGATGTGACTGTTATCCGGGTCATTTTCGTACTCGCGACTTTGTTCGGCTTCGGCTCTGCCTTGCTAATCTATGCAGCGCTTGGCCTGATCCTCGATTGATCAGCCCGCGCTGCGCGCGAGTTGCATCCATTTTGGTGTTGGAAACTGGATTTTCACTTTTGGCATGATAAGGCCCATGGAAATCAAGCATGTTTTCGAGGCGGCTTTGGATGCCATATAGCGCAAAAGGAAAAAGCGAGCCCGCCAAGGGCATCGAATTTCGTCGCTATTCGCGTGGCGACGTCAACATTACGATTGACCTGCGGGAATTTGGCGGCGGCCGCATGCAGGCGCAGATTGTCGACATCTCCCAATCGGGATGCCGCATCGCCACCGTCAGCCATCTGAATGACCATGGGCGGATATTCATCACGCTGCCCGGATTCGGCCCGCTCGAGGCAGAGGTCGTCTGGCGGATCGGCGAAAGCTATGGCTGCGCCTTTGTCGCCCCGCTACACCCTGCCGTTTTCGACCATATCCTCGCAAAATTCCCTTCGCTTGGCCCGGGCTGATCTACGGACGGCTTTGGCGCAGCCTTCTATATGGTCGCTGGCAGCCCGATAGCATAACCTTAAGCTTTGCGGGATCAGGCCACTTTGCGCACGAACACACTGCCCGCCGAATAGCCTGCCCCAAACGAGCAAATCAGGCCGATATCGCCCGCCGCCAGATCATCGCTATGCTTGTGGAAGGCGATGATCGAACCCGCACTTGAGGTGTTGGCATAAGTATCAAGTACGGTGGGGCTTTCATCCTCATTGGCTTCATGGCCCAGCACGCGCTGTGCAATCAAGCGGTTCATCCCCTGATTTGCCTGATGCAGCCAGAGACGGCGCAGCTTGTTGCTATCCAGTCCCAAATGCGCAGCATGGTCGACGATCATATGCGCGACCATCGGCACCACTTCCTTGAAGACCTTACGCCCTTCCTGCACGAACAATTTGTCCGTCTTGGGGCCACTCTGGTCGACAGGTCCCTTGCCTTCGGCGCGATTCAAAAAGCCGAAATTGTTGCGGATGTTATTGCTATACTGGGTCTTCAAACGGGTGCCGAGGATTTCCCAATGCTTGGCCGGGGCAAGATCCTTCGCCTCGACAAGGATTGCGGTCGCCACATCGCCAAAGATGAAATGGCTGTCGCGATCACGCCAGTTCAAATGCCCCGAGGTAATTTCCGGATTTACGACCAGCACCGAACGCGCATTGCCAGCGCGAATATAGTCTGCGGCGGTCTGTATGCCGAAGGTAGCGGACGAGCAGGCGACATTCATGTCAAAGCCAAAGCCGCGTTCCATCCCCAGTTCATGCTGGATTTCAACAGCCATCGCCGGATAGGCGCGCTGCAGGTTTGACGCTGCGCACAAAACCGCATCGACATCGGCGATATCGCGCCCTGCCTTGGCAAGCGCGTCGCGGCAGGCGGCAACGCCGATTTCCGCCATCAGCGAAATCTGATCATTTGGGCGTTCTGCATAACGCGGTTCCATCAGCGCCGGATCGGTGATCGCGCTTTTGTCGATTACATGCCGGGCCTTGATCCCGCTTGCCTTTTCAACAAACTCGACCGAGCTGTGCATCAGCGGCTCTGCGTCGGGATTTTCCGCGTTATAGCGATCCACATAGGCGTTGAAGCTCGCGACCAGCTCTTCATTGGTGATGATGTCGCTCGGCGTGTAAAGGCCGGTCGCTGAAATGACCGGGGTATGGGCGTCTGTCATGGCAATCCCGCTTGATTTTTCATTCTGCAATTTGTCGCCTAGCGCCGTGCGATAAGGGAAACAAGCCAATTGCATTTGAATGTAACGGAGGGCATTGTCCTTCGTCAGGGGTAGGAGGGTCGCACCAGAATGGCGTTGCAAACGCGCACACCGAGTTTGATCTCGCGCGCCGTAAAGGCGTTGCTGATGTGGTTTTTCCGGCGTCAGGGCTGGACCGTACAGGGCGTGGTTCCCGAACCGCGGCGCTTTGTCATTATAGCGGCGCCGCATACGTCCAACTGGGATTTTCTCTATTATCTCGGCCTGACACAAACTCTGGGTATCCAGCCGCATTTCATGGCGAAAAAATCGCTGTTCCGCTGGCCGATCACCAACTTTCTGCTCGATATCGGCGGCGTTCCGGTCGACCGTTCCAAGGGTGGCAATTATGTGCAGGCGATGATCGATGAATTTGATCGTCGGAAAGAGTTCATGCTGACAATCGCGCCCGAAGGTACGCGCGGGTCGGTCAAGCAGTGGAAAACGGGGTTTTACCATATTGCAATGGCTGCCAAGGTGCCCATGGTAGTGGGCATGATGGATTATGGCACCAAAACCGGCGGGCTGGGCCCGTTGATCTGGCCTACCGGCGATTATGATGCCGACATGGCGAAGGTCGCCGCAATCTATTCGAGCGTGACGCCGAAGCATCCGGAAAAGCAGATGGCGAGCATAACGGGAGTGAAAGACGCATGACCGATATTTTGAGCCTTTTGGCGCTCAACCTTGTGATCCTGTTCGCAGCGATCCTTCTGCTTTGGGCTTATGCGGTGCGCATCCGCGATGTGTCTTTCATCGATGCCTTTTGGGCATTCGGGATGGTCATTCTGGCCTGGTCTAGCTGGTTTCAGATCGACGGCGACGGCCGCCGCGCAGATGTGCTGCTGGGGCTCACCACCCTTTGGGGCATGCGCCTCGCCATACATTTGGTCACCCGCTGGCGGCACGAAGGCGAAGACCCGCGATATAAAAAGATCATGGGCCATGCGATGGAAACCAAAGGCTGGAGCTGGGCAAAAACCGCGCTGCTGATGGTTTTTCTGACGCAGGCTCCCTTGCTGTTCATCACCGCGCTACCTGCCCAAATGGGCATCTGGGCAAGTGAGGGCGGCCGCACGGTCATGGGTCCGATAGCTTGGCTGGGCATCGCCATCGCATTGATCGGCATTCTTTTTGAAACCGTCGGCGATGCGCAGCTTAAGGCCTTCCGCAGCAATCCGGCCAATAAGGGCAAGGTGCTCGACACCGGGCTATGGCGCTTTACGCGCCACCCCAATTATTTCGGCGACGCTTGCACATGGTGGGGTATCTGGCTGGTTGCGGCCGAAACCGGGCCGATCGGCTGGGTGAGCGTCATCGGCCCGATCTTCCTGACCTTCACTTTGACCAAATGGTCGGGCAAGCCCTTGCTCGAACGCAGCCTTAAGAAAAACCGGCCCGATTACGCCGCCTATATCGAGCGGACTTCCGGCTTTTTCCCATTGCCGCCAAAATCCAAATAACGTCCTACTGAAACAAGTTCAGGGTAACGGCTTGTTGGAGCCGTCACTTCACCAGCCAGACCTCACCATAGCCGTTAAATGCCGGCGCGACCTTGTGCTTCACCTCCCGGCCCGGCGCGAAGGCAAGGTCGGGGAAGCGTTCGAACAGCAAGGGCAACGCGATCTTCGCCTGCGCCTTGCCCAGTCCCGCCCCCAGGCAATAATGCGCGCCGCCGCCAAAGGCGAAATGCTGCACATTTTTCCGTTCAATATCAAATTTATGCGGGTCAGGGTTCATTTCGGGATCCAAATGCACGCCGAAGAGCGACATGTGGATCGTATCACCCTTGGAAATCTGCTTGTCGGCGACCTGCATATCTTGGTGCGCGCTGCGCAGCACCTGCGTCACCGGCGGCTCGACCCGCAGGATTTCATCCATCGCATTGTCATGCAAATCGGGTCGCGCCTTGAACTTGGCAAGCTGATCCGGATTTTTCAACAATTGGACGACGCCCGCCCCGAGCATGTCGGTAGTGGTCGAATTGCCTGCAATCAGCAGCAAGCGGATAAGCAGCACGATATCCTGTGTGGTAAGGCTGTCGCCCTCCTCCTCAGCCTGCGCAAGGCGGGTGATCAGGTCGTCACTCGGCTGGGTCCGGCGAATATCGACTTCGCGCGCCAGATAATCGGCAAGCACAGTCGTCGATTCCTCATATAGCGCGGTCTGCTCGGGCGTGCGGAAAGGGTTCAGCGCCTG
>JAJTFR010000018.1 GCA_021298455.1 Sphingomonadales bacterium
TCGATGGTCATGACAGGACATGTCTGCCTTGCCCCTACCCGACGCTTTGATCATTGGCCTGTACTGGTTGCTCGCCCTTCTCTGCTGCGCCTTTGCGGCAGTGGCGGGGGGCAAGTCAGGTCGCACAGGCGCGGCGATGATCTTCACAGCAAGCGTGGCATCCGTGTTGGGCGCACAGTTCGGGAATTGGGGGCAGCCTCATATCCCGGTCATGACCATCGACCTCATATTGCTTGCAGGCTTTTACTGGCTTGCCCTGCGCAGCGAGAGCTATTGGCCGATCTGGGCGACAGGGTTTCACCTGATTTCCGTCATCTCCCATGTCGCCATGTTTTTCAGCGAAGAGGTGCGGCAAGCCCTGTATTTCGCTTTCGGCGCCTTTTGGTCGCTTCCGGTGATGATGATAATGGTCATCGGCATCGTCCGTGATCGAACAATGCAATGGCGCGAAAGCTGACATTGGCGCTGGCCTGATCAGGCGGTGAATACCGCCCTCAATTTGGACCTTCTGGTACCATGATCGATTTCTGGAATATCATCCAATCGATACAGCATGAACTTTTGCTGTTCAGTGCGATCTGGTTCTTAATCGGTGCAGCAGACGAATTGCTGGTCGATATCATCTGGGCGATGCACAAAGCCCGCCGCTGGTTTTCCCATTACCGCCATAAACCCCCGCTCCGTTCGGGCGAATTGGGTGCGCCTGCCCGCAGCGGCATGATCGCCATATTCATTCCTGCCTGGAACGAGGCACAAGTGATCGGCGCGATGCTGCGCCGCTGTACCGCGGCATGGCAAGGATCAAACACCGCCTATCGCATCTATGTCGGCTGCTATCCCAATGACGCGGCAAGCATCGCCGCCATCCGCAGCGGTGCGGCGGGCAATCCGAACTGCAGGCTGGTGCTATGTACCTCCGACGGGCCGACCACAAAGGCCGATTGCCTGAACCGGCTTTGGCGCGCGCTCGTCGCCGATGAACTGGGGGCGGGGTTCAAGGCAAAGGCGATCGTGCTGCACGATGCAGAGGATTATGTGCATACAGACGAGCTGCGCGTTTTCGATCTTCTGGTGGAAAAGGCCAATGCGGTGCAACTGCCCGTTATCCCGATACAGGTTCCCGGGTCGGCATGGATCAGTGGGCATTATTGCGACGAATTTGCCGAGGCGCACGGCAAGACGCTTGTCGTCCGCGAGGCGATAGGCGCGGCGCTGCCCCTTGCTGGCGTCGGCTGCGCCATCGAGCGCAACCATCTTGGCCGGATCGCGATCGCAAATGGCGGCGCACCATTTGATCAGCGATCACTGACCGAAGATTATGAATTGGGGCTGGGTGTTGCGGGCAACGGGCAACGCACAATCTTTGCGCGTATCCTTGATGAGGACGGCCAGTTGGTGGGCACCCGCGCCTGCTTTCCGAGCACATTATCGGCGTCCGTGCGCCAGAAAACACGTTGGATGATCGGGATCGCCCTTGCCGGCTGGGATCGGCTCGGCTGGCGCGGCGGCATAGCCGAATTCTGGATGCGGCTTCGCGACCGCAAGGCGGTGTTCGCCTCGATCGTGCTGACCTGCGCCTATATTTGCATTGTCCTCACCGGACTTGTGACACTGGCAGACCTATCTGATCTGGTTGATGCACGCATGCCTTCGCCGCTTGTCATTCAGCTTCTTGCCCTGAACGCATTCATGCTGGTCTGGCGGTTGCTGGTGCGCGCCGCTTTCGTTGCGCAGGCACAAGGGATGCAAGCCGCGCTGCTATCGATACCACGCACATTGATCGCGAACATCATTTCGATACTGGCCGCCCGGCGCGCGGTCAGCGGCTATGCCGGTCATCTGCTGGGCCGCGCATTGCAATGGGATAAGACGACGCACAGCCATTTTCCGTCGCTTGGCCCTACAACAAGCAATGCCCCTTGAACCGGATCGCCGAATTAATCGCTGCCGAACAGGTCCTGCTGCTTGGAACTCGCAGGCTTTGCTGCCGCCGGCGCTTTTCCAGCCGACGGCAATGACCCACCAACCGAGACATCAACCGTGCCATCGGCAAAGCGTATCTGCAAATCGCGCGCGGCCTTTGCGGCACCGCTGCTGCTGATGGTCTTCCCGTCAGGGCCGGTTACCCTTGCAAAGCCGCGCGCCAATGGGGCTTCGGGATGCAGCGATAGCAGAAGCCGTTCAAGCCCTGCCAGCCGCGCTCTGCCGTCGGCCAGTTGGCGTTGGAGTGGTACGGGCGACAGCCTTACAGCCTTGAGCCGATCCCCCTGCCGTTCCAGCGGGCGCTTTAGCAATGCGGGCGTCAATCGGGCGGTGGTTCCGACAAATGCGATCCGCGCCAGATCGGCACGCCTTTCCAGGCCGCGCCGCAATTTTTCACCAAGCTCGTCGGCGCGCTGCTGCCGGTTTGCGACAATGTCCGTCGCCGCCGGCATCAGGCGCGTCAAATGTGTCAGCCGTTCGCCGGACCGCTGCACCAAACGGCGCAAGCCCGATGTCAGTCGCATATCGCAACCGGTCAGCCGCTCCGCGAGATCCAGCCGCACCGGCACCGCCATTTCCGCCGCAGCGCTCGGCGTTGGCGCACGCAGGTCAGCGGCATAGTCGCACAGGGTGGTATCGGTTTCATGGCCGACGGCAGAGATCAGCGGGATAGGACATTCGGCAACCGCGCGGACAACCTCTTCCTCGTTGAACGCCCATAAATCCTCAATCGATCCGCCGCCGCGTGCGACGATCAACAGATCGGGCCGCGCAACTGGTCCATTTTCGGGCAGCGCCGAAAAACCGCGCACGGCAGCGGCAATCTGCGCCGCCGCGCCTTGGCCCTGCACCAGTACCGGCCAAAGCACGACATGACTGGGAAAGCGGTCTTCCAGCCTGTGCATCATATCACGGATCACGGCGCCTGTTGGCGAAGTGACGATCCCGATGGTGCGCGGCAGATAGGGTATGGGCTGCTTGCGTTTTCCATCGAACAAGCCTTCGGCGGCCAGCCGCGCTTTCAGCTTTTCAAAAAGCAGCATCAGCGCGCCTTCGCCCGCCAATTCAAGCCGGTCAGCGACAATCTGGTAACTCGACCGGCCCGGATAGGTGGTGAGCTTGCCGGTTGCGATCACCTCCAGCCCGTCTTCAGGAGCAAAGGGCAGGCGTGCAGCATTGCCTTTCCACATTACGGCATCAAGCCGGGCATCGGCATCTTTCAGCCCGAAATAGAGATGCCCCGATGCCGCGCGTTTGAACCCCGAAAGTTCACCGCGCACGCGCACATGGCCAAAGCGATCCTCAACCGTGCGCTTAAGCGCGCCGGAAATTTCCGACACGGACAGGGCGGGGGCATTGCTGCCTGCCTCGGCCTCGGCTAACAGCCGGGCATTGCCTTCAAATTCTTGCGTCACGGAGCTTTTTTCTTTGCATATCTTGCTGATCGGTTCGGGCGGACGCGAACATGCGCTGGCATGGCGGCTTTCGCAATCGCCCATGTGCGATAAACTATATGCCGCGCCCGGCAATCCCGGAATTGCGGAGCTTGCGACATGCGTGGCGCTTGATCCGGCGGACCATGGCGCGGTGGAGGCATTCTGCCGCGAACATCATGTCGACCTCGTCGTCGTCGGCCCCGAAGCACCATTGGTCGACGGCCTGGGCGATAGCTTGCGCGCGGCGGGGATCAAGGTTTTCGGCCCCAATGCCAATGCGGCGATCCTTGAAGGATCAAAGGGCTTCGTCAAAGATCTGTGCGCGCGCGAAGGCATACCGACCGCTGCCTATGCGCGGCATAGCAACAAGGCAGCCGCACTTGCCGATTTGGCGCGCTTTGGCCTGCCCGTGGTGATCAAGGCCGATGGTCTTGCCGCGGGCAAGGGCGTAATCATCGCTGAAACCGATGCGCAGGCACAGGACGCCATTGAAACCATGTTCGGTGGCGGTTTCGGCGATGCCGGTGCCGAGGTCGTGATCGAGGAATTTATGACCGGCGAAGAAGTCAGCTTCTTTGCGATCAGCGACGGCGCCCATGTGATCCCCTTTGGGTCTGCGCAGGATCATAAGCGGGTTGGCGATGGCGATACCGGCCCTAATACCGGCGGCATGGGTGCTTATTCACCAGCCCCGGTCTTTACCCCCGCGCTTGAAGCTGAGGTGATGGACCGGATCATTCACCCGACGGTGAAGGCCATGGCACGCGATGGTCGCGCTTATTCGGGCGTGTTTTTTGCAGGCCTGATGCTGACCGACCAAGGCCCGAAACTGATCGAATATAATTGCCGGTTCGGCGATCCCGAATGCCAGGTACTGATGCTGCGGTTCAAAGGCGACCTTGCCCGGCTGTTGCTTGCAGCGGCTAGCGCAGACGGGCTTGCGGCGATTGAGCGCCCGCAACTTTCACCCGACACGGCACTGACGGTCGTAATGGCAGCCAAGGGCTATCCCGGCACCCCGGAAAAGGGCGGCGCCATCGCAATTGGCGATATCGGCGCCGCACAGATATTCCATGCCGGAACCGCACTCAACGGCGGACAGCTTGTCGCCAATGGTGGCCGCGTATTGAACGTTACTGCACATGGACAATCGGTCACCGCCGCACAGGCAGCGGCTTATGCCGCGGTCGATGCCATCGATTTCCCGACGGGTTTCTGCCGCCGTGACATTGGCTGGCGCGAGGTCGCGCGCGAAAAGGCAGCAGGCTGAAATGGCCGGTGATCCCGTTTTTGACTGGGTCGCCTTTGTCTTGGGGGTCGTGGCAGGCTTTGGCGCCTGTTTTATGCTGATGCGCCGGAAAGGGCGGGTGTCTGCGCCGCCGCCGCCGATCGCACCTATTGAGTTACCGCCTGAATTGCGGGCGATTGTACTACGCTACCGCGCCGAAGGCAGGGCGATTGACGCGGTTAAAGTCGTGCGGGAACGGATGGGCTGCGACCTTCGCACCGCACGACATCTGGTCGACCATGTCCGTTGAAACGGCCACTGGACAGCGCAAACAGGCTGGCTAAGGTGCGATTGAGGGAATTGCCGCGCATCTTGCGCACCGACTTTACGGGCAGACGCCATGGCGGGCCCGAGGTTTGAGGGGAAGTCCGATGGATTCGAATATCTTGATTTTCATTGTTGTCGCATTGGCGCTGGTTGCCATTCTGTATTTTGCCTGGCCCCGCAAAAAGGCCGAGCCGCCCCGGATCGAGAAACCGGCAGAGCCGATTGCGCCGCGCGAAATATCGCCTGCGCCCGAGCCGGAACCCGTCGCCCAATCACCTGCAAAGGTCGCCAAAGCTGTCGCTCCAAAACCGGCCAAGAAGGCGCCGGCCGCCGCCAAGGCAGCGCCCAAGGCTGCAGCGAAAAAGGTTGCGCCCAAGCCGGCCGCTGCCGAGACGGCGAAGGCCGCAAAACCGGCTGCAAAACCGGCCACTGCAACCGCTAAGCCAAAAGCAGCGACCGCCGCAAAGGCTGCGGCACCGGCCAAGGAAAAGCCAGCGCCTAAGCCGGCAGCGGCGGTAAAAACTGCTCCGGCAGCACCACAAATTCCGGATGACATTGCACTGCTGAAGGGTGTCGGCCCGAAACTGGTGGCCTTGTTGCAATCAATGGGCGTGACCAGCCTTGAACAGATTGCAACATGGTCGGCTGCCGATGTCACCGAAATCGATTCAAAGCTGGGCGCTTTTGCCGGCCGCATCAAACGTGACAATTGGGTCGATCAGGCCAAGCTGTTGAGCGCCGGTGACATTGCCGGATTTGAAAAGAAATATGGTTCGCTGGGCAGCGAAATCGCAAAAGGCTGAATAACGCGCAGAGCGAAGGGGCACCCTTAGCGGTGCCCGGACTTACCGGTCGCTATTCATCCGGCGCACGCGCAGCTTGTCGATCTTGCGACCGTCCATGTCGACCACTTCAAAGTGCCAGCCGCTGTCGGTGAAGGCCTCACCCTCTTCCGGCAAATGGCGCAGGATGTGGAGCACATGGCCGGCGGCGGTGGCATAATCACGATCTTCGGGAAGCGGGATGTCCAGCGCCTGCGCCATGGCGTCGGCCGCCATCCCGCCATCGATCAGCATCGAGCCGTCGTCGAGCGTGACGATATTGGCAGCGCTTCCTTGTTCCTGATCCGACGCAAATTCGCCCGCGATTGCCGCCAGCAGGTCGTTGGGCGTCACAATCCCTTCGAAATGGCCATATTCGTCATGGACAAGCAGCATCGGCACTTCTGACCGGCGCAGAATTTCGAGCGCATCCATTGCGTCAAGCTGGTCCGGAACGATTTCTGCCTTGCGCATCATCATGCGCAGTTCCAGCGGACGACCCTCTATCTGGGCGGCAACGATATCGCGCGCCTGCACCACGCCCAATATGTCATCGACACTATCCCCCATCACCGGCAGCCTTGTATGCGGCGAATTGAGCAAGCGGTCGCGGATAGTTTCGGCGCTGGCATCGGCGGCAATCGTGTCGACTACGGTCCGCGGCGTCATGACTTCGCGCACTGGCCGGTCGGCAAGCCGGACCACGCCAGAAATTACCTTATGCTCATGTTCTTCGATGATACCGGCATGCGTGGCTTCGGTAAAAACGACCTTGAGTTCTTCGGTCGTCAGGGCATCGCGATTATCTCTGTCGAGGCCGAGCAAGCGGAAGAAAATGCTGCTGGAGGCATCAAGCAGCCACACAAAAGGCGCGGCAATCCAGGCGAGCCACAGCATCGGCCGCGCGACCGTCCGCGCAATCCGTTCAGGTGCAACCAACGCCAATTGCTTCGGCACCAGTTCGCCAACCACCAAAGAGGCATAGGTTGTCAGCCCGATGACCAGGCCAAAGCCCAGCGTATCGGCCCATTCGCGATTGGCACCCAAGGCGGCAAGCCTTTCCCCTGTCGGACCGCCTAGGCTGGCCCCCGAATAGGCACCGGCGATAATCCCGATCAGCGTTATCCCGATCTGCACCGTCGACAGAAATTTGCCCGGATCCTTGGACAGCTCAAGCGCGGTAGCCGCGCCGCTGCTGCCCGCATCGGCCATGGCCTGCAAGCGCGCGGGGCGGGACGAGACAATGGCAAGTTCCGACATGGCGAACAGGCCGTTCAGCCCGATCAGCGCGAGAATGATGACAACGTCTATCCAGGGAAAAGGTGCAGGGTCCATTTTGCCTGCCCGCTTTATCGCAGCAAGGCCTTTGGGGCAAGCCGGTCCGCGTCGGCCTTCCGGCTGCGTATCGAATTGCTGTGGTGACCGTGGCGCCGCATCGCCTTAAGCGGGCGAGGATGCACCGCACAACCAGCCCCGCCACCGCCTTTGCCGTTGCCGCCGCCGGAATCGGTTTTTTCTCGCTGATGGATGTAGCGATGAAGGATCTTTCGATCGCCTTGGGGGCCTATAATGCGGTGATTTGGCGCAACATGGCCGGTGCCATTTTTGCCGGCGCACTGTTCCTCTTCGCGCGGCAGGGGTGGCCGGACCGAAGCGCATTGCGGCTCCATGCCTGGCGCAGTCTGATTGTCGCCATCATGGCGATCAGCTTTTTCTGGGCGATCGCGCGCCTTCCCTTAGCCGAGGCGATCGGCCTGTCCTTCATCGCGCCGGTAATCGCGCTGTTCCTTGCGGCCATTCTGCTGGGTGAGAAGATCGGGCGAGAGGCAATCATCGCGTCAGTCGCCGGATTGGCAGGCGTTGCCGTGATCCTGTTTGGCAAATTCAGCGGCCATTACAGCCGCGAAGCGCTTTGGGGGGTGGCGGCGGTGCTGTTTTCTGCGGTTGTCTTTGCCTATAATCTGATCCTTGCACGGCAGCAGGCACAGATTGCTGGACCGATTGAGATCGCCTTTTTCCAGAATTTGCTCACGGCATCGATCCTCGCGCTGGCCGCACCTTGGCTGCTTGAACCCCTGCCGATGGCAAAGCTACCGATATTGAGCGGCGCGGCGCTCCTCGCGATCCTTTCGCTGCTGCTTTTAAGCTGGGCCTATGCACGCGCAGAGGCGCAAGTCCTTATTCCGGTCGAATATACCGGCTTTATCTGGGCCGCGATTTTCGGCTGGCTGTTCTTCACCGAGCCGGTCACCGTGTGGACCATTGCGGGTACCGCATTGATTGTTGCGGGATCGCTTGTCGCCGCACGTGTAAAACCTCAACCTATTAATCAAGTCGAAATGGCTTCGACCTAGAGATTGGCCTAAGCCGCACGGGGAACGCGGGAAAGGGACCGGTTGAAACTGATGGAATTTATCGAGGCGATAAGCCGCAAGGCCGGCGGCTGGGCGCATGAACGCGCCGCGCAAGGCATATTAAATACCCCCCCGATTGCCCCGCAGGATGACGGGCTGATCCTGTTTTCGATGATCGGCACCGCAGTCTTGCTGCCCTATCTTGTTGCGGCCAAATCGCTCCACCACCATCTGCCGCGCGGCAAGGTTGTACTGCTCGACGATGGCACGCTGACCGCTGAAGATCGGGACGTGCTGGCCCTCCATTGCGGTAATCCACACATCCTCGACAAGGCCAAGGTCGACACCACACCCTGCCCGCGCAACAATTGCTGGGAACGGCTGATCTCGATCCTCGATCTGCGTAGCGACCATTATGTTATCCAGCTCGATTCCGACACGGTAACGACAGGCCCGGTTCCGGAAGTTGCGGCGGCAATCGATGCCAATCGCAGCTTCACTTTGGCGGGCGGCGTGGACGAGGCGCAATATGGGTTTCGCAGTGCCGCTGAACTGTCCCACATCTTCCATGCCAAGGGCCCGACGACTGATCATGTACAGGCGCAGGCGGAGGCAGCAATGAAGACGCTGCCCGATAGCGATCGCAGCCGCTATATTCGGGGTTGTGCCGGCTTTGCAGGCTTCGCTCGCAGCGATGACGGCAGGGCCACCGTGGCCCAGTTCAGCGCGGCGATGGACGAACGGCTGGGCGACATCTGGCGGCAATGGGGCAGCGAACAGGTTGCATCCAACTGGGTGATCGCCAACGATCCGGATCCTCTGCAACTACCCTATGACCGGTACATCAACCATTGGGACGAACCGATGCCGGATGATCCCGCCTTCCTCCACTTTATCGGCACCTACCGTTATCGCTGGGGCAATTATGCGCGCGCCACAAAAGCCGCGATCCATCGGCTGAAAGGCTGATCGTCCGGTTCGGCCGGAGCCATGTTCGCTATTGCCATTGACCCTTGGGATGACTCGCTTTAATCGCTCGATTAAACCATTCCACAAGGAGTTTCCTCATGGCCACAGCCTATATTGTCGATGCCGTCCGCACTGCCGGTGGCAAGCGCGGCGGCAAGCTTGCCGGTGTGCACCCGGTTGATCTTGGTGCCGCCGTTTTCGATGCAATTGCCGACCGCAATGATTTCGATCCGGCCGCAATCGACGATGTGATCACCGGCTGCGTATCGCAGGGTGGCCAGCAGACGATGGACCTTGGCCGCAACGCCGTGCTCGCATCGAAATTGCCTGACAGCATTCCTGCCGTCACGATCGACCGCCAGTGCGGTTCATCGCAGCAGGCAATGATGTTCGCTGCCCAAGCCGTGATGTCGGGCACGCAGGACATCGTCCTTGCCAGCGGCATCGAAAGCATGACGCGCGTGCCGATGGGCGCGGTCGCGACCTTGTTCATGAAGGATGGCCTCGGCCATTACAAATCGCCCCGCCTTGAGGAAAAATATCCCGGCATCATGTTCAGCCAGTTCGTCGGCGCCGAAATGATCGTCAAGAAGCATGGCTTCACCAAGGACGATCTCGATGCCTATGCATTTGAAAGCCACAAGCGCGCCAAGGCAGCAACCGAAGCTGGCCATTTCAAGCGCGAGATCATCGGCGTCGAGATTGAAACCCCCGAAGGCAAGCAAATCCACCTTGTCGATGAAGGCATCCGTTTCGACGCGACGCTGGAAGGCATTGCCGGCGTCAAACTGCTTCAGGAAGGTGGCGCGATCACCGCAGCCTCCAGCTCACAAATTTGCGATGGCGCCTCGGCCGCGCTGATTGTTTCCGAACAGGCGCTGAAAGATCATGGCCTGACGCCCCGCGCGCGCATCCACCATATTTCGGTGACTGCAGGCGATCCGGTCATCATGCTCGAAGAACCCCTCTTCGCCACCGAAAAGGCGCTGAAAAAGGCTGGTATGAAGATTGAAGATATCGACGCCTATGAAGTTAATGAGGCTTTCGCGCCGGTGCCGCTGGCATGGATGAAATATCTGGGTGCATCGCATGATCGCCTCAACATGCATGGCGGCGCAATCGCGCTTGGCCATCCCTTGGGCGCTTCAGGCACCAAGCTGATGGCAACTTTGCTCGGCGTGCTCGACGCGACCGGCGGAAAATATGGCCTGCAGACGATGTGCGAAGGCGGCGGCCAAGCCAACGTCACCATCATCGAGCGGCTTTGACTTGATTCTCTCCTCCCGCGCGCGGGAGGGGCAGACAAACTAAAGGAGATACCAATGATACTCGATTCATCCGTTGCAGCGGTCGTCACCGGCGGCGCATCCGGCTTGGGTGCCGCTACCGCACGCGCACTGGCCGCGAAGGGCGTAAAGGTTGCGCTTTTCGATCTTAACGAAGAAAAGGGCGCTGCCCTTGCCGCTGAACTGGGCGGTGTGTTCTGCAAGGTCAATGTGACCAGCGACGAAGAAGTCGATGCTGCCTTTGCCAAGGCCCGCGAGGCGCATGGCCAGGAACGCATTCTGGTAAACTGCGCTGGCGTTGGCAATGCGATCAAGACTGCCAGCCGGTCAAAGGAAGATGGCTCGGTCAAGCATTTCCCGATTTCCGCCTTCGACTGGATCATCCAGATCAACCTGATCGGCACCTTCCGCTGCATCGCCAAATCGGCGGCCGGCATGCTGACACTTGAACCGCAGGCCGATGGCGATCGCGGCGCGATCGTCAACACCGCCAGCGTCGCGGCCGAAGACGGACAGATGGGCCAGGCCGCCTATTCGGCGTCAAAGGCTGGCGTTGTCGGCATGACCCTGCCGATCGCACGCGATCTTGCCGGAGAGGCGATCCGCGTCAACACCATCCTGCCCGGCATTTTCGATACGCCGCT
Organism: Sphingomonadales bacterium; assembly: GCA_021298455.1. Taxonomy (GTDB): domain Bacteria; phylum Pseudomonadota; class Alphaproteobacteria; order Sphingomonadales; family Sphingomonadaceae; genus Sphingorhabdus_B; species Sphingorhabdus_B rara. The sequence continues at coordinate 11,049 of JAJTFR010000018.1, forward strand.
GCTCGCCGGTGCGCCGCAAAATGTGCGTGACGCCCTTGGCGCGTCGGTCCCTTATCCGAAGCGCCTTGGCCAGCCGGAAGAATATGCAAAGCTCGCCATGTGCATGATCGAGACGAGCTATTTCAATGGTGAAGACGTCCGCCTTGACGGCGCCATTCGCATGGCACCGCGTTGATCCATCAAACCCCTCCCGCATGCGGGAGGGGATAGGGAGGGCGGTAAAAGCACGCCCCGGCATTTGGCCGGACAAAGCTTGCCCCTCCCTCACCCTTCAGGCATTCGGAAGGGCATTCGCTGGAGGAGAGGCCAAATGACCGACTACACCCAGATCCGCTACGATGTCGAAGACGGGATCGCGACGATCACGCTGCACCGTCCCGACAAAATGAACGCGTTCACCAACATCATGATGGACGAGATGATCGCCGCCTTTGACGCGATCGACGCCGATGACGCGGTGCGTGCTGTGATCGTTACGGGGCATGGTGACCGCGCCTTTTGCGCAGGTGCCGACCTGACCCCCGAAGATGGGAAACAGGTTTTCGCCAGCGGCGAAACGGTCGCCGACCTGTCGGACAGCCGTGTACGCGACGGTGGCGGAATGCTGACATTGCGCATCTACCAGTGCAAGAAACCGGTAATTGGAGCGATCAACGGTGCCGCAGTCGGCATTGGCGTGACGATGCAATTGGCGATGGACATCCGCCTTGCGAGCGAAACGGCGCGTTTCGGCTTTGTCTTTGCCCGTCGTGGAATCGTTCCTGAGGCAGCATCGAGCTGGTTCCTGCCGCGACTGGTGGGCATGCAACAGGCGCTGGAATGGTGCTATACCGGCCGCATATTCGACGCGCAGGAAGCGCTGGCGGGCGGCCTTGTCCGCTCGGTCCACCCTGCTGACCAGCTTTTGGCAGAGGCGCGCAAACTGGCGCGCGAAATTGCCGACAATACCGCCCCTGTTTCAATCGCACTCACGCGGCAGATGCTGTGGCGCAATGCGGCGATGCCGCACCCGATGGACGCACATCGTATCGACAGCCGCGCCATCTATCGCCGGTCACGCTCGGGGGATGCAAAGGAAGGTATTGCGAGTTTCCTTGAGAAGCGCCCGCCTGCCTATCCCGACAAGGTGTCTGCCGACATGCCGGACTTCTTTCCTTGGTGGGAAGAACCGGTATATAAGTGATCGGTCTGCTTCCAAAGTGAGGGTTGGGGGCGGAACGATGAAATTTCCGGGGGAGAAAGACCGTGGCAAGCAGCGGTTCCAATAGCGTAACCGGCACCGATGCGCCCGTTAACGACCTGACAGTTGGTGCACGCGAACAATTGCTCGACGCGGCAAGCGACATCATGCGCGAGGGCGACACCATCGACCTGTCGCTTTCTGAACTGTCGCTGCGTGCCGGGCTGAACAGCGCGCTCGTCAAATATTATTTCGGCAACAAGAACGGCCTGATGTCTGCCCTGCTTGATCGCAACATGGGCAAGATCGTTACCGATCTGGGTGCGCTGGTTGCCAAGGACATGCCACCGGAGGAGAAATTGCGCCGCCATATCAGCGGCGTAATCGACACCTATTATACCTTCCCCTATCTGAACCGGCTGATGATGCGGATGATCCGCGATAGCGCGCCGGTTGAGGCAGCACGGATCGCCGAACGCTATCTGAAACCTATTTCACGCGCCTATGAAAAGCTTATCGAGGAAGGCGTAAAGGCGGGCAAGTTCCGTCCCGTTGATCCGCAGCTTTTCTATTTTTCCGTCACAGGCGCGGCCGACCGCTTTTTCGCCGCGCGGCTTGTGCTGCGCCATTGTTATGACCAAGCAGACATCAGTCAGGAGATGCGCGACGCCTATCGCGAACATACGATCGGCCTGATCATGCGGGGACTATTACTCGACTAATGCCCGGGCCCCGTGCTGGCTCAGATGTCGGCGACCAATTGCAGCGTCCAGGTCCGGCTGCTCGATGCCGTAAAGCCCCCGCTTGACGACACTTGCCAGCCATAATCGTTAAACAGATTTGTGACCTGCCCGCGTAGCAACGCCTTGTGCGACCCGATCGCGAAACGGTAGCGCCCCCCGACATTAAGGGCCTCGCGCGGCCCAACCTCCAACGTGTTGGCCGCATTGGCCATCCGCGCCGACAGGCTTTCGAGCGCAAAGTCGAGCGACAAGGGGCTATGCCCTGCCGCAGGACGCCAATCGAGATTGACGATCGAACGGCGACGTAACGAGCCCACTGGCTGATCGCCAATCTGCCGGGTGCGCACGGCTTCCCCCCCGATTTTCGGATCGATGAAGATCGAACCGGCGACCAGCGACCAGCCTGGTGCGACCGAGCCCGCAAGCGACACCTCCACCCCGCGATTGTCGACGCTGCCCAGTTCACGAAAGCGATTGCTGGTATCAAGATTGAAATAAGGCTTTTTCACCGAAAACAGTCCGGCGATGAGGTTCATATGATCGCTCACAGCATAGCGAAGCCCGAAATCCATCTGGCGGGTGCGCGTTGCGGGCGGCGCCTCATTGCGGTTGATGGCGATTTCGGGCGCTATCGGCGCCTCTTCAAGCCCGCGGACATAACCGCCATAAAGCGCCAATTTCCGCGCTAAGATCAGAGATCCGGTGGCCGTTGCCAGCCAGGGATCGTCGCGAACCGCGATATCGGGACGCAAGAGATCGGCAAAGTCGATCGCCTTGCGATAACGGCTGCGCGACAGTGAAAGGTCAACTGAGCCACGCCCTTGCCAGTCAAGACTATAGGCTGCGCCATAGGTCAGTTGCTCAACGGTATCGCGGCTTTCCGGTCCCACGCCGATCAATGGGCGCGGGCGTGGATCGGGCGCAATCGCGCTGCTGGGGCCAAGCGCGATGCGCTGCGTGCCGCCGAACAGGCGCTGCTTGTCGCGCCCGCGCAGCGACACCGCGACTTTATGGCTGAATGCACCCGACTGCCAGCTACGTGACAGGCGCACTTCGCCCGACAACGAGCGGTCTTCATTATTCCCATCCGCTATGATGAAGCGCGCCGCCGAGCGGCCATCGGGCGTCACACCGGTGAGGATGTCGGCGAAAGCATTGCCGGTCATACGGCTCGACTGGAAAAGACCGGCATCGATGCGAAAAGCGCCAATCGGCAGATTGGCGATCAACCCGAAGGTGCGACTGAGATTGTTGCGTTCCGCCCATTCCTGCCCAAGATAGCGTTGGCGTGGAACATGCACGGGAAGCGCATCGCCAGAGAGGAAAAGCGTGGGCCGCGCCTCATCACCAGCGTTGGAATAGCCGCCGCCAAAGGCAATCAGACGGGCGTCAGGGGATGGTTGCCACTGCATGACGACACCGAAATTGCGAAAGCGGTTGCGGCCGCCTTCGGGTCGGATTTGGTTGCGCCCACCGACGCCGCCGGCGATGCCAAGGCCGTTCGCAATCGGAATTTCCACCTCAAGCGCGCCTGCAAAGCCGCCAAAGGGGCCCCGCTCCATCTCTATCGTTGCCAGCGCCCGCTCACCAGGCAGCGTCAGGGCATAATCGACGATCCCGGTAGGGGCGGGGAAAGGATAACGCTGGGCACTGATGCCGACGCGGATGACACTGCCGCTTTGCAGCCGCTGGGGGACGCGATCTTGCTGGTCGAAATACAGGCCCTCAATCCGGGCATTGCCGGCGTCGATCGGATCAAACCCCCGGACATCATCCTGGCTATACAGCCCGACCCGTTCACTGCCGACCGAGCGTCCGAATGCGTCGCCTGACTGGGTAACGGCATTTTCCTCTGTCCGCTGGGCAAGCAGCGGTACGGGCGCACAGCTTCCCGCAATCGCAATGACCCATGCCAATCGCCCCACGGACGCACGCCCCGCATTTTTCATTGCGCAGCCCATAAGCGGCTTGAAGCCTGCGTCAACGAGAAGCTGAATGCCTTGTCGAATACCGGCGGCCGTTGATCGAAGCCAGGCGTTGCGCAGCGTCTCCGCCTGTCCTAGGCGCTAGTCAGCAATAATCTGAGGAGGATCTGCCCGCCATGCGTTATCTTGCCGCCATCGCCGCACTTGCCTTGCCGCTTGCCCCTGTGCTTGCACAGGAACAGCCTGTGGTTCCAACCGTTCCGAAACCGGCCGCGTTGATCGCGGATGGAATGCCAGAAGTTCCCGCCGAACTCGCCGCCGAAACCCGGCCCTATATGGAATTTCGCACCGCCGGTTTTGTCGGCTGGCACCCGACCGAACGGCGGATGATGATTGCAACGCGCTTTGCCAATACCGCGCAATTGCATCTGGTGGCGCAGCCGATGGGGATGCGCAAACAGGTCAGTTTTGAGGCAGAACCTGTCGGCAATGGCAGCTGGGCACCCAAGACCGGCGATGTGTTCGTCACCCAAAAAGATATTGGCGGCAACGAATTCTTTCAGATCCATACACTGAAAGACGGCAAGTTGACGATGCTGACCGACAGCCAGAGCCGCAACAGCCTGAGCGCCTGGAGTGATGATGGTGAACTCATCGCCTATAGCTCAACCAAACGTAACGGCACCGATACCGACCTTTATGTGATGAACCCACGCGACCCATCGACCGCGCGGATGGTCGCAGAGGTGAAGGGCGGCGGCTGGTCGCTGGCTGCCTTTGCACCCGACAAGAAAAGCGCGGTTGTCGGCAGTTATGTCTCGGTCACCAACACCGATTTATACATGCTCGATCTTGCCAGCGGCGTGATGACGCCGATCGGCGATCCGAAAAAAGACATCGCTTATGGAGGCGCGCAATTCGCCCCCGATGGCAGCCTGTGGGTGACATCGGACGAAGGCGCTGACTTCCAACGGCTGGGAACGCTCGATAGGAAAACCGGCAAATTCACGCCGCGTGGCCCGAAGGAAAATTGGGACGTCGACACATTCGACATCGCGCCGGACGGCAGCTTCATCGCCTATGTCACCAACGAAGCCGGGATGGCGAAGCTGAAACTGCTCGATCCCAAAACCGATCAGGTGCGCACCGTCGACAGCCTTCCAGCCGGCATTATTGGCGGGCTCGAAATTTCTGAATGGGGCGAGATTGGCATCACCTTCACCTCGGCCCGCAGCGCAGCCGACGCCTATTCGGTTGACCCCAAGACGATGGCCGTCACCCGCTGGACCGAAAGCGAAACCGGTGGGCTGGACGTCACCAAAAATAGCGAGCCCGAACTGGTAAAAATCAAAAGCTGATGATCATGAATGTCCATGGCGGGCCCGAAGGGCAATCACGACCAGGCTTCCTTGGTCGCAACAATTATCTGCTCAACGAAAAGGGCGTTGCGATCTTCTTCCCCAATGTCCGCGGCTCGACCGGTTATGGAAAGACTTTTGTCAGCCTCGACAATGGGCCGTTCAAGCGGGAGGATTCGGTGAAGGACATGGGTGCCTTTCTCGATGCGCTGGCCAAGGATCCCGCGTTGGATGCCGGCAGCTTCGGCCTGACGGGCGGCTCCTATGGCGGCTATATGTGCTATGCCGCTGCGGTCCAGTTCAAGACAAAGCTGCGTGCGACCAATTGCATCGTCGCCATCTCCAACTTCGTCACTTTCCTTGAAAATACGCAAAGCTATCGCCGCGATCTGCGCCGCGTCGAATATGGCGACGAGCGCGATCCCAAGCAGCGCGCAAAGCTGATCGAGATTTCACCGCTGACCCGAGTCAGCGAAATCGAAAAGCCGATGATGGTTGTCACCGGTGCCAACGACCCGCGCGTGCCGCAGTCCGAAGCCGACCAAATCGTCAAGGCGATCCGCGAACGCGGCGCCACGGCATGGCACCTTGTTGGCGCCAATGAAGGACATGGTTTCGCGAAAAAGGAAAATGCCGACTACCAGTTCTGGACGTCGCTGATTTTCTGGCAGCAGAATCTGTTGAGCAAATAAGGCAATTCCTCCCCATTCCTAAGGAAGGGGGAGGATAAGTCATTGCGGCTGGGGAAGCGGCTCGACGGTTTCAGCCTCGACGGGCTGTTCAGCCTGCCTGGCTTCGCGTTCAGCCCGTTCCTTTTCAAACTGCTGCACGCGCTGCTCGACCAGTTCCGCCTCGGCATCAATCGCGGCAAGCCGCCTCTTACGCTCGGCCGCGATCATGAGGCCAAAGGCGAGGCCGGGGTCTTCCTTCTTTTCGGCATAGGCAGCGTCGATCTGCTTCAGCCCGCAGCCGGTAAAGCCGCCACCGCCGGTTGCCGAACAGCTCGTCGTGCCTTCACGGCCGACATATTCATAGGCGAGCACCCGGTTCGTCCATGCCTCTTTTGACGGATCGTTGGGATCGCTGCGTAGCTGGGTCGGGATACGATAACGGTCTGCCTCCGAAAGGCGGGCGCAGACATTGATCTGGTCGTCGGTGCTCTGCGCACATTCATCGTCGCCATAGACAATTACCATGTTGATCTTTTCAGCGTCAGCATCGGTTGCGGCCTGAGTCGTGCCTGCGGTGCCTTCGCTCTGCGCCGCTAACGGGCTTGCGACCAATGCAAGCGCGGTTCCGAACATCAAAAGGGTGCGATCAATCATCGATGGTCTCCATATCATTGGCGCAAGCCTAGGCTGCGCTGGATGAATAGGAAATGAAATTCGCAATCCAATGATCGAGATCAAATCCGCTTTGAAACGGCAATCGCAGCGCGGCAGCCAAGGCGGATCGCCGCGCTGAGCAACGGATAGGCAATCGCATTTTCCGCGCCGGCGGCAAGCGCCGTGTCCTTATGTTCCAGCTCTTCAAGGCGGAATTCGTCGATCATCGCCGATAGCGCCGGATCGCTGTCTCCAAGCTCCTCCAGCTGTTCGCGATAATGGCGGTCAATCTCGGTTTCGACGGCAACGGTGCAGGCCATTGCCGCTTCGGGCCCGATCGCGGCGGTGACCGCGCCCAGCGCAAAGCCGGCGGCATTCCAGATCGGCTGAAGCGCCGTCGGGCGCACACCGCGCTCGGCCATCAGCTTTTCAAAAGCGTCGAGATGGCGTTTTTCCTGCTCGGCCATATGGGCAATCTCACGCCCCGCCGGATGACGATCGCCAAACATCGCCAATTGCCCGGCATAGATGCGCGTCGCGCCATATTCACCGGCCTGATCGACCCGGATCATCCGGTCCAGTTCCGCCGCTCGATTGCCGATCATGCGCCTTTTCCTTTTGCCAGCAGTCCAAACACCGTCAGGGCGCCGCCGCATGAAATGAGGAAATTATACCCGGCAAGCGAAATTCCGAACAGCGTCCAGGGCGCAACATCGCAGCGGATCAGCGGAGCATTCAATATGGCATCAAGCACATCCTTGCCGCTAGCCGCCTGCACGGTCGTTGAACAGGTGGTGATGCCTTCCCACCAGCCATATTCGACCCCGGCATGAAAGCCACCGATCAAGCCGCTGACAAGAACCGCCAGCGCGGCGAGTGCGACCAGAATGCGGCGCAGACCATCGCCGGGAAGCAGGAATGCGCCAAGCGCAAAGGGCAGTGCCGCAAAATGCGGCCAGCGTTGCCACCAGCACATTTCGCACGGATAGAGCCCGCCCAAATATTGCGAGCCATAGGCCCCTGCCAGAAGCCCTGCAGGGATGAGGAGCGCCAACCAGCGCGCGCGATCAAAACCGGTCATGCCAAGCTGATTAGCAATATGGACCGATGCGGCAAAGCGAAATGGCGTTTGACTTTATCTCCTTCCCGCTTGCGAAAAGGGAAAATGGTCAATTGCGCTGGGCCGGCCTTGCCTGTGCACCTGCAAATCGCGTGCTTTTGCCAAGTCGGGCGAGCGTCTGCATCGCATAATGCAGCTGGAAATCCTCGATACCCTGCTTTTTCAGCTCTTCAGCCGAAAGCGCAAAACGCGGATCATCCTTCATATCGTCTTCAAGGCTTTTGTCGTCGGCGATGTTTTCATTCACCAGATGGCGGCGCAGATCAGATTCGCGCACGGCAACGCGCTTGCGGTAATCAGGGTCGGAAATCTGGGGCACCGCGATATCGGGCTTCACGCCGCCTTCCTGCACCGACCGGCCCGAAGGCAGGTGATAGCGTGCAACGGTTAGCCGCAATCCGGTTTCGCGCGACAGCGGCAAAAGATTCTGTACCGAACCCTTGCCGAAACTGCGTTCGCCCATAACCAGCGCCCGGCGTTGATCCTGCAACGCGCCAGCAACGATTTCAGATGCCGATGCCGAACCGGCATCGATCAAAACAATCACAGGCTTGCCCCCAGTCACGTCGCCCTTAACCTGGCTTTCGGCGAACCAACGCCCGACGACCACCTTATCGCGGCCACGTTCGGATACGATTTCGCCCTTATCCAGAAAGGCATCGGAAACCTTGACGGCCTCTTCCAATATACCACCCGGGTTGGAACGCAGATCGACAATATAGCCCTGCGGCTTGCCGCCCAATTGCCGTTCAATACCCTTGATCGCCGAGACGACATCCTCACCGGTCTGTTCGGAAAAGCCGGTGATGGTGATCACGCCGATCCGGTCCTTTACCTCCCATTTCACGGGCTTCAAGTCGATGATCGCGCGGGTGACGGTCACGTCAAAGGGCTCGTCACGGCCGGGGCGGAAAATGGTCAGCTTGATCGAAGTGCCCGGCGTGCCGCGCATGCGGTTCACCGCATCATCAATGGTACCGCCGACGATCAATTCACCGTCGAGGTGGGTGATATAATCGCCCGCCTTGATCCCCGCATTGTCGGCAGGGGTATCGGCGGTTGGCGCAATCACCTTCACCGCGCCATCTTCAAGCGTCACCGACAAGCCAAGCCCGCCATATTCGCCATCAATCTGGGTTTGCAGGTCGCGGAAATTGCTTTCATCGAGAAAGGCGCTGTGCGGATCGAGCGTGTTGAGCATGCCCTGAATCGCGCCCTTCATCAGCTGCTCGTCATCGACCTTGTCGACATAATTGGCCTTCACCTTTTTATAGACGGCGATGAATTCGTCCATGTCGCGCAGCGGATCATCCTTGCGCTGCTGTGCAACCAGCGAGGGGCTGGCCAGCGCGCCGATCGCGAATGCGCCGATGCCGGTGATGAGCAGCTTGTTCTTCATGTGCGAACTTTCCTGAAATACTGATCCATCACGGGTTATAGGCTGACAGCCTGCATCCGTAAAAGCGCATTTACCACGAAAAAGAGTTGAATAACGACAGACGCCTACTGCATCGGTCGCGCACGCTCAACCGAGCAGGGTGGCAAGATCGATCAGGCGGCCATTGCGGCGCAATTCGACCATGATTTCAGCATCAGTTCCGGCGGCCGTGCCCAGCGATGCGCCCTGATCTACGCGGGAGCCCGCCTCAACAGCAAGGCTTTCCAGCCCGGCAACCAGCGTCGCCCAGCCACCACCATGTTCGATGATCACAATATTGCCGAAGCTGCGATATTGGCCGGCAAAGCTGATTCGCCCGGCCGCAGGCGCGGTGACACGCGCCAATGGTTCGACGGCAAGCCGGATGCCGCGTTCGCGATATCCAGTGGGGTTCAGCTCACCAAAGCCGGAGATGATGCGTCCAGCAACGGGCAAGCGA
>JAJTFR010000173.1 GCA_021298455.1 Sphingomonadales bacterium
CCGCTCCGGAACGTATATTCCAATCCATCCACTTCGAACCCGAAAATGCCCGCTTCGCTGCCAAATACGTCGCCGTAATAGAGGTCGGTGCCCGCAAACACCCAGTGGTTGGGGCGATAGACGGTGAAACCACCCGAATGGCGCGGTGTCATTGCTCCCATACGCGCATACAATCCGCGCGATCCATTGAGCCCCATCGTCAAGGCACCTGGACGGCCCAATATGCGATCCTCCCAGATGGTCGTAAGCTGGTGCTTCTTTTCTGGATCATTGCGGACCGGATCATTCTCATGCGCCAAATGCTTGTATGCGACCTGGGTTTGGCCGCCATCTTCCAAACGAATTTGCCAAAAAAAATTGCCCGCGAAGCGCGCGACATTGCCGCCTGAATCGACGAAAGCGTCGATCGCGTCGCGCATTTCCCATGACCAATATTCATCGTGGCCCGCGATGACCACACAATTATAATTGTCCAGAATCTCAGGTTGGAAATGCAGTTGATGCTGTGAGATATAATCGAAACAATATCCCTCGCGCTCAGCCCACTGTACTAGCAAGCGATCATATTCGGCATAGCTGCCGCCAACATACCATTTGGAATAGCCAGACCCCATCGCCCAGTTGAAAAATGGGATTTGCGGTGCCCAATGTGGTGGGATATTGCTTTCGTGAAATGCATGCGGCGCGCCTTCGGGTAGGCGAACAAATCCACGGGCCCAAGGGCGTTGGGGCGAAATACGGGGTGCGTATCCATTCTGCCCCTCACCGGCGATACCCTGATAATGATTGGCACCGCCCCACTCGGTGTAGGCTAGCCAGGTACTGGTCGTGAATATCATCAGATATGGCTTCTTGTTTGCAGGTTTTTCCTGCTTCGGCGATGGTCCTATGATAATTAGGTGATGATGTTCACGCGTTTCACCGCTGGCATTGGCGGCAATAGACGTGATGACATAAGGGCCAGAGCGTTGATCATCAGGAATGGCCCACTCATGTGTAACGGGCCAGCCTGCACCTAATTCATATGCGTTGTCGGGCGTGGATGGCATGGTGCCTTCGAGATCGTTTGCGGTGTGGGCGCACTCCAACTTTGATCCGTCGCGTTCAATCTTCAGGTTATAGGTCGAACCACTGCAGTAGCTGTGAAAGCGTACTGTATCACCTGGTCGATAGGAAATTTCATCGGTGTAGGTCCAGATTTCCAGAATATCCGTATCATCGCTGGGATACTCATACCAATGGGTATCGATAGCGATTTCGGTTTTCTGTCCTATGCGAAACCCATATTGCTCCAGCGGGGTCGCTGTTTTGCCTGTACCTTTGGGCTTTATCATCCTGCCGCCTGCCGTTTCCTTTTTTAGAAGCCCTTGTTTGAAAATGGTTCTATCGTTTGTGCTGCTTTTGTCACAACAATTTTGACCTAGTCAACCGCCCCAGGGCAGATGTAAATGGCCGAGGCGACGACTGAATTATCATATTTGGCAGATGCATGGTCGGGCAAAGTCAGTGCTCAACTTTGCGGATGGATAGCCCTCGTACATTGCGCCCTGCATCGAAATCCACCCTAATATCCGCCCTTTGCGGCAGGTGCTGCAAAGAGTGACGCGTGATCCGCTCAAAATGCAACAGGAAACGCGCTAGCTCTTCGGATGACATGATCGACAATGCGGTTATGTCGCCACCCGTTTCGCGCATCCGCTCGGCGAGTTTTACTTCCTGTTGAGTTCGCCATTCAAGAACAGCTTCGAATGAGGGGGCATTAAGCATCACAAGCGTATCAATAAGTTGAAAGAAAGCGCCATAAGGACCGGCTAGCTTCGCGTTGACATAATGCCGCCAACGACCATCGCCATCCTCTATGCGCTCAAGGACATTGAGGGGCTCCACCAACTCCGCATCCGTTTGCGGAGGTGATGCGACGCACCATCCTTCGAGCAGAATCACTTCGGGTCGTCCGTTGCAAACATGCCATTCCGTTGAAGGGCACCGATCGTCTCGAGATTTGTCGAACTGTGGTAGTGGCGTAGTGCTGTTCGGCGTCGCGGACTGCAATTGTTCGACGATTGAATGTGCCAGCGCGATATCGTGCGTCCCTGGAGCGCCGCGGGTGGCCAGCAGAGGATGGACGTCGACCGCCAGTTTCTGGCGCTCCGCCTTCGTCAGGTAAATGTCGTCCAGCGATAATATGACGGCGTTGAGGCCGTGCTTCTCTGCCAGAGCCAGGACAAGGAACTTGGCCATCGTCGATTTACCACTGCCCTGCGTTCCGTTCAGTCCGATCAGGATAGTGCGAGCTACGGTGGACTGCCGCGCCGCAATTTCCGCGGCACAGGGCAGCACAACGGTGTCGTAAAGCTCCGTATAGCTAGCCGGAAGCCTTTCTTGGCTCAACAATCGTTCTAAACCCGATGCCATATCAGCTAGCCGGATTGTCCAGTGCAGCTTCCCTGAACAGTTCATAGTCACCGACGGCGTTGCGCTTAAGGACAACTAACATTCGACCATTGTCATAGGTCACTTCGCCGCTCGCCTTAACAGTTATTTTCAACCGGAAGCGGCCTGTGATGATCAGGAGATCGCCCGCCTCGTAAACGGTCTCATCGACCACCTCTTCCATCGCCGCACGGTGCTCGACCCATAGCTTTTTAAAGAAGGCGCGGATCTCTTCGTGCCCGTTCATCGTAGGCAGGCCGTGGGAGGCGAGAATGACATCGCTGCAGAAGTTGTCGACCATTCGGAGATCGGATGCGTTATAGGCCTCACGCTCGCGCTTACGGTATGTGCGCAAGCCGGCTTCAACTTCTTTGGAAACGGTCGCTTCAAGTCGATATGCCACCATTCTGGCTTTCTCCCTTATCGAAGGCGGAGTATTTATCTTGCCTCAATGAATCCTAAGCCATCCCAACATAGGATGAACCTCCGATTGGGCCAACTGGGTATCATATTTTCAGTGCAAGCTAACCGAGGCCGACTTTTCAGTCGCGCCTTTCCCAATTCTATGGTCAGAAATGATATTGGAACAAGTCAGACTCATAGCTACCATTCGTGCTAAGCGGTGATCCTGCCGCACTAAAGCAGACGGTCAGGATGGTTATGGGAGCACAGCAATCACAAGGAGGCATAGCGCGCGATTGGGCCAAGTTGGATTCCCGGCACAACTTGCATCCCTTCACTGCCCATAAGGATCTTCGGCAAGACGGAGTGCGTGTGATAACGCATGCTGACGGGGTGTATATTTATGATAGCACAGGTCACCGGATGCTGGACGGGATGGCCGGTCTTTGGTGCGTACAGGTGGGCTATGGCAATTTGGAGCTGGCTGACGCGGCGTATGAGGCGCTAAGGACTCTGCCATTCTACAACACTTTTTTTCAGACTACCCATCCCTATGTCGCGCAATTATGCGAGGCGCTGGCGGAGGTTACGCCCGAAGGGCTAGATAATTTTCATTTCGCCAATTCGGGATCGGAGGCGAATGACACAGCATTTAAAATGATCCGCTACTTCTGGAATTTGCAGGGCAAGCCGGACAAAAAAATTATCCTATCGCGCGAGCGTGGCTACCACGGTGTGACCACCGCGGCGGCAAGTCTTTCGGGCATTCGGTCGATGCATCCGCAGTTCGATTTGCCGATTCCGGGGATCGCGCATGTCTCGCCTGCTGTATATCAGTTCGAAGAAGGGCGGGGTCTGTCGGAAGATGATTTCGCTCAGTTGACGGCCCGGTCATGGGAGCGAGTGGAATGATGACCCCACCTGCGGGGTATTGGCCACGGATCAATGCCATCTGCAAGAAATATGATGTATTGTTGTGGGTGGACGAAGTGATCTGTGGTTTCGGGCGTACCGGGCAGTGGTTTGGCTCCCATACATATGGAATAGAGCCAGACATTGTTACCATGGCGAAGGGCATGTCCTCGGGCTATCAACCCATCTCCGCCGTGGCGCTTAATGCGCGGCTCAATGAGGCGATCGTCAATGCGCCGAGCGAAATGGCTCATGGTTTCACCTGGTCTGGTCATCCGGTGGCTTCTGCCGTGTGCGTAAAGAACCTTGAGATCATGCGCCGCCTTGAGCTGGTCGGCCCGGTTGGGGACCGCAATGCAGCCGCTCTGCAAGCTGAACTCGCGACGTTGGCCGACCATCCACTGGTCGGCGAAGTGCGCGGGGTAGGATTTTTGGGCGCAATCGAAATCGTCAAGAACAAAGAGACGGGTGAGCGGTTCTCAGGTGCCGCTGGGGGCGGCGTTGTCTGCCGCAATCACGCCATTAGTAACGGCGTCATGATCCGTGCTTGCGGCGATACAATGGTGATGAGCCCACCGCTGGTCATCACACCGGAACAATCGAAGGAACTGATTGATGCGGTCCGCCGGGCCTTGGATGCCACTCTTGACGATCTGATGGCGGATTGAGCGCGAGCCATGTTTAGTGGGATTCAATAAAGGAGACACAGAAGATGAGCGGCATCAACTTCAAGACCATCCTGACCTGCGCGGTTACAGGGAATTTGGTCACGCCTGAGCAGAATCCAAATTTGCCCGTTACACCGGCGGAAATTGCGTATGCCGTCATTGGCGCTGCCAAAGCTGGTGCAGCGATCGCCCACATTCATGTACGTGATCCGCACACAGCAAAGCCCAGTATGGATATGACATTGTACCGCGAGGTTGTCGAACGGATCAGGGACAGCGCCACCGATGTCGTAATCAATCTGACAACAGGCGAGGGTGGTCGATTTGTGCCGGGTACCGTAAATCCAAGTCTGGCAGGCCCTGGAACAACTCTGCTGCCCCCCGATGCACGGGTGGAGCATGTCGTCGAGTTGAAGCCCGAATTGTGCTCATTAGACTTCAACACAATGTGGTCAGGCCGGGCTGCAGTGATCAATTCGCCGCAAAGCATTGAACGTATGGCCGATCTGATTCAGGATGCGGGGGTCAAGCCCGAGATTGAGGTGTTTGAAAGCTGCGATATTCAGATGGCGCTGGATTTCATTGATCGCGGGATAATCCGTGCGGTTGGACCGCATTTTTTCCAGGTTGTGACCGGCGTTAAATATGGCGCGGCCGCAACACCGGCCGCGTTGAACTATCTCAGTTCGCTGTTTCCGGTTGGTGCTCTTTGGTCCGCTTTTGGCGTTGGTCGACATGAATACCCAATGCTGGCCAATTCGTTTCTCAATGGTGGGCACGTGCGCGTAGGCATGGAAGACAATGTCTATATCTCCAAGGGAGAGCTGTGCCGCGACAATGCGCAATTGGTAACGAAGGCGCGCCAGATTGTCGAATTGCTCGGCGGCGAGCTGGCAACTCCGGCCGAGGCACGAACCATGCTTGGCCTCGCGTAACCGAGGCCATCTCTCCTGCCACAAACCGGAGTATAATCAGTGTTTTACCATTACGTGACGTGGTATGGTATATTCCTCCAGCCCGGCTGTTGAGAGGTCCACGCCATAGCCGGAAGCGCCAAAGCCCCCATGGGGCATTTCTGAACAAGGCAGGGAATGGCAATTAATCCAGGTCGCGCCGGTGCGCAATTGAGCCACCATTTCCAATCCGCACGCGGCATTGCTGGTCCAGACCGACGCCGCCATTCCGTAAGGCGTATCATTGGCCAGTGTGATGGCCTCGCTTACGTCTTCGAACGGCAGACAAGCGATGACCGGGCCGAAAACTTCCTCCCGTACAACTTCGTCATCTTGCTTCACATCAGTCAGCACGGTTGGTGGAAAGAAAAAAACCCGGCCCTTCTAGCGGAGCGCCGCCGGTTAGTGCCGTAGCTGTCTTGCGCGCCCGTTCCACAAAGCCGCACACGCTGTCTAAGTGCGCTTGCGAGACCAGCGGACCGATATCGGTTTCGGGCTCTTCGGGATTTCCAATACGCAGGCTTGCTGCCGCCTCGGCCAGCTTTTCGACAAAGCCACCAAATATGGCCTTTGCCACGTAAATTCTCGTGGCGGCGGTGCAATCCTGACCTGTGTTGTAAAAAGCGGCTTCGGCAAGATCACTTGCCGCTGTTTGGATATCCGCGTCTTTAAGGATGATCGCCGGCGCTTTGCCGCCTAGCTCCAGATGTGTCTTCTTCAGTCCGGCGCGCGCGGCATCCAAAACATACCGTCCCGTGGCGACCGATCCGGTCAGCGAAACCATGTCGATCCGCGGGTCGTTGATGAGTTGCGATCCGACGATGACGCCACTGCCATGCACGATGTTTAACACACCTGGGGGCAAGCAATCCGCGATAATTGCACCTAAGGCCAGCGAGGAGCAGGGCGTGATTTCCGAGGGCTTCAACACCACGCAATTGCCAGCAGCCAGAGCGGGCGCAATTTTCCAGGCAGCCATCATGAGGGGGTAATTCCAAGGCGTGATTGCCGTGACTACGCCAATGGCATCGCGTCGCATCATGCTGGTGAGATTGTTAGCGCGATATTCACAGGCAGGCGCGGCACTCATCGTGCGCGCAGCTCCCGCAAAGAAGCGAAAGGCGTCGATTGTGCTTGCGACATCGGTGACCCGAGTAAGGTGACGGGGCTTGCCGACATTGCGCGTTTCAATATCGGCGAGCGCATTGGCTTGCAGTTCAACCCGGTTCGCTACTTCCAACAAGGCCGCAGCACGTTCACGCGGAGGGGTTCGTGCCCACCCGGGAAAGGCGCGCCGTGCCGCCGCAATGGCAAAATCGACTTGCGTGCTAGATGCCGACAAGACTTCAGCAAAACGCACTCCCGTTGCCGGATTGATGACATCAAAACTGGCGGCCTCTCCGGTCACAACCTTTCCATCGATCAGCAAATCGAAGCGTGTTGGAACATTGTGTGTCATTGGGGCCACGCGCCATTTGTGTCGAAAAGGATAGCTGCTGCCCAGCGGGCGATAGTCTGGTCATCACATTGGTTTGCCAGACTCGTTTCGGCGGTGCTGACAATTTCCGATTGCACGCCTCGTTCTTTCAGTACTGGTAACAGGTCGGAAAGATAGTTTTGAGTGAATTCTGGGTGGAATTGAACCGATGCAATAGGCTTATTTTCATAGCCGAGTATAGCAAACGGGCAGTGATCATTTCCGCCCAGTATTCTTGCACCCTCTGGCAATTTAACGACCTGATCCTGATGCACCGCGTGGGCGCTTAGCGTTCCACTAAGTTGAGAAGTTATAGGCCCAAGCTGGTACTCCTTCGTACCCAAGCCCCATCCCTGTTCGGACATTTCGACTCTTCC